>NZ_JACUUB010000001.1 GCF_014859525.1 Marinobacter sp. | reverse complement strand
GAAAATTATTACTGCGGGCGGCGGTTGAAGATCCCGATGATGGGGGTGCTGTGGGGCATAATCCTGAGCTATGTCAAACTTCGATACCCTTTTGCACCCCGTCACTATCAGCCAGGTCATGATCAACTTTACTGCCAGGCAAGGTGGAGATCGTCAAACCTGTTTGCTGGGTACGGGTATTGCGGAAGAGGACTTGCAGGCTGCAGATGGCCTGGTCACCCGCGCCCAGGAAATGCGGCTGATTGAGAACCTGATCCTGGCACTGCCAGACATACCGGCTTTGGGGTTCCGTCTGGGTCTGCAATACAGCGTGTCGACCTTTGGAATCTGGGGCTTTGCGCTGCGCACCAGTCGGACTCTGCGCGATGCCACCAAATTAGCCCTCCGATATCTGCCGCTCAGCACGGCCTACTGCCAGATGCAGACCTTTGTGGAGGGTGACGACTTTGGCATTGAGTTTGATCCTGATGACATTCCCCGCCATTTGCGCCAGTTTCTGCTGGAGCGGGATCTGGCCACGGGCCTTAACCTGTTCAAGGAACTGAGTCTGTCAGGCTTTGATGTGCAGGCGATCGAACCAATTTTTGGGGTCAGACCCAAAGACATTTCACCTCATCAAATGTTCTTGGGTCTGACCCCAAAGTTTATTTCAGGGCCTGGAGGCAGGAGCGATTACTGGGGCAGGCAGTTGATGACCGCGTCGGCGATGCTGTTCTGGAAGCTGATGTAGCCGTCGGCATTGCTCTCAATGTTGGTGGCCAGAGGATCCCAGGAGCTGAAGGTCACATCGAGCCCCTCTGTGATTGAGCGCCACCACTGCCGGTTAAACTGCGGCTCTGTAAGCAGGCATGGCTGGTTGGCCTGTTGCAGTTTTTGCTGCACTTCAGCGATGTGGCGCGCCCCGGGTGACAGTTCGGGATTGAGGGTCAGTACGCCCTCGAGTGTCAGGCCGTAGTGTTCGGCAAATGGTTCGAACGCGCTGTGATAGGCAAACAGGCCGATGTCGCTGGCCTGAGCAAGCCGGCTTCGGATGTTGCTCTCGGCCTCGGTCAGTTTGGCTTCAAAGCGCGCCAGGTTTGCGTCTAGTTCGGCTTTGTCGAGATCATTCAGGGTGAGTAACCGGGCGTGAATGTTTCGCGCCATTTGTCGCGCCAGTTCCGGATCTACCCAGATGTGGGGGTCGTCGCCGTCACCGTGATCGTGATGATGACCGTGGTGATGGCCATGGCTCTGATCTTGTTTGTTGTCATGATCACCTTTATTCAACGTCTCGGACACGTCGGTAAAGGCGACTGTGCGATCTACGAACTCGCTGCCCGTGAGCAGACGGTGCAAGAACGTTTCCATTTCTGGTCCGATCCAAAAAATCAGATCTGCCTGCTCCAGTGCCCGGCGTTGGGACGGCCTCATGTTGTAACTGTGGGGGCTTGAGCCGGGCGGTACCAGTGTTGATACGTTAACGCTATCGCCAGCCACGGCTTTGACCAAAAGCTCTACTGGCTTGATGGAGGCCACAACATTGGCTGCAAAAGCCGGTGCGGTTGCAATAAAGGCACTGAACCCCAGGGCCAGGGCGACGGTTTTGAATTGCATGATGGCAATGAATCCTGGATGGCTTGATGAAACGTTATAATATTACATAGTTGATGGTGATTGCAAAACCGGGCCATGCGAAATCAAGTGATGGCCGGTATAATGCGCCCTTGATGAATTGGCCACTTATTTTCAGGATGTTTTCATGACTGTACGTACCCGAATTGCCCCGTCGCCTACTGGCGATCCACACGTTGGTACCGCTTACGTGGCCCTGTTCAATCTGTGTTTTGCGCGCCAACACGGTGGCCAGTTTATTCTGCGCATCGAAGACACCGATCAGGCCCGCAGCACCGCAGAATCCGAGCAAGACATTCTCAAGGCCCTGCGCTGGCTGGGCCTGAACTGGGACGAAGGTCCAGACGTTGGCGGTCCCCACGGCCCGTATCGCCAGTCTGAGCGTAAGCACATGTACGCTCAGTACGCCGAAGATTTGGTCACTGCTGGCCACGCTTTTTATTGCTTTCGCACCCCGGAAGAGCTGGACGCCATTCGTGAAGAGCGTAAGGCCCAGGGCCTGAACCCGGGCATTAAGGGTGATCTGGAGCTGCCCCAGGAAGAAGTAAAGCGCCGCCTTGATGCGGGCGATCCCTATGTGATCCGTATGAAGGTGCCGGATGACGGCGTTTGCGAGATACAGGACATGCTGCGTGGCACGATCGAAATCGATTGGGCTCAGGTGGATTGCCAGATTTTGCTGAAATCCGACGGCATGCCAACCTATCACCTTGCCAACGTGGTGGATGATCACCTGATGGAGATCACCCATGTGTTGCGGGGTGAGGAGTGGATCAACTCTGCACCCAAACACAAGCTGCTGTATCAGTATTTTGGCTGGGAAATGCCGGAGCTGTGCCATCTGCCGCTGCTGCGTAATCCAGACAAGAGTAAATTGTCCAAGCGCAAAAACCCGACCAGCATCAATTTTTACGAGCGCATGGGCTTCTTGCCAGAGGCGGTTACCAACTATCTGGGCCGTATGGGTTGGTCCATGCCCGATGAGCGCGAGAAGTTTACCCTGGATGAAATGATCGAGAACTTTGACATCCAGCGTGTGTCACTGGGAGGGCCGGTATTTGATGTGGAGAAACTGCGTTGGCTGAACGGTCAGTGGATTCGTGATGAACTGAGCGATGAGCAGTTTATGGCGCGGATGCACCAGTGGTGGTTCAATGAAGATGCCTTGAAAGCGTTGGTTCCGCATATCAAGGGCCGGGCAGAGGTGTTCTCGGATGTGGCACCAATGGCGCAGTTCATGTTCTCCGGCATGCTGGGCCTGACACCTGAGCATTTTGCTCACAATAAACTGGATGAGGGCCAGATTCGGCGGGTACTCCAGTTTACCTTGTGGAAGCTGGAGGCCCAGCGCCACTGGAGCAAGGACACCATCTTCACCGACATTAAATCCCTGGCCAAGGCGATGGATCTGAAGATGGGTGATTTCATGTTCTCGATCTTTGTAGCGATCGCCGGTACACCGAATTCCTGGTCAGTGATGGACTCCATGGCACTGCTTGGGCCAGACATGACGCGCGCTCGTTTGCGCAGTGCGCTCGATGTGATGGGTGGCTTCTCCAAGAAAGAAACCAAGAAAGTGGAGAAGGAATACGCTGCTCTGGATATTTAGTAAGCGGTTTGTTGGTTAATTGAGCGTTGCGAACAGGGATGTTTGAAAAACTTTAAAAAAAGCGGATGCAGGTGTTGACGCCCCTAAGGCGGATCCTTAATATACGCATCCGTTGGGGGCCATAGCTCAGCTGGGAGAGCGCAACACTGGCAGTGTTGAGGTCAGCGGTTCGATCCCGCTTGGCTCCACCAATTTCTAGTCCCCTTCGTCTAGTGGCCTAGGACTCCGCCCTTTCACGGCGGCAACAGGGGTTCGAACCCCCTAGGGGACGCCAATACGGCTCGACGGTTTAGTCCACCGGACAGCCATCAAAAAAACCGCCTTCGGGCGGTTTTTTTGTGTCAGGGTCTGTCCCCGTTCGGGGTCAGACCCTTGCAGCAATCGCTCCCTTACCGACCCCCTCGTAAGCCTTCACCCGAACCTCGTCCTCCGGAAACTCTGCTTTGAGCTCGTCAGCAATGTGCGCGGCAATAAGCTCTACGGTGGTGTCGGTGTCCAGCATATACACGCGGCTTTCTGGCAGGGTCAGGCCAAACTCTCCTTGATTGGCTTCGTATTCAAAGGTGATATAGGCAATGCCATCCTCACCTACGTAGCGACGGACTACGTCTTCCTCGGTGCCCACGTAAATATCCTGCCACAGCTTGGCCCAGCGTTGTTCCAGGTCGTAGTCCCGGTGGCCGTTGCGGTCGATGCGGATGGGGGAGCGGTGGCCGTGGGCAATGCGCTGGCAGTTGCCCAGGTGTTTTTTCAGGCCATGTACATAGTGGTAGTAAGGGCCTTCAATAACGTCTTCGCGCAGATTGATCTCTACGGAGGTGACGTTGCCGGGCAAAACCGCTTTCAGTTCTTTCTCCAAAAGGGTCGCCACGGCCGAGGGCACTACCCGGTCTGATGACAACCAGACCACCGCCTCATCCGGCGAGCGATGCTCGATCTGGCCGCCGCCGGTGAGGTCCCAAACGAAAGTGTCTGGCGTTTCTTCATTCCAGTGTAAGCCCTGATAGCCGCGCGGGATAATCAGGCGGTGGTCCACGCGTTCATCGATCACGCGTTTGATCGTGCGCTTCACCAGGCTGAAATCGAACACCATGCCCTGGTCATCCAGCTCGCCACCCAGAACGACATCGGTAATCCAGCTCTCGCCCACAAGGCCCCGGGCAGGGTCCAGGTAGGCGAAGTCAATGACAGTGAGATTGTCGACAAAGAGGTGGTTCATGAATGGTCCGGCTGATTTGGTTGCATGATGGCGCAATTCTAGCAAAAATCGCGTGATTCAGCAGTTTACTGCGGTTATCCGCCTCAGGGGTCCATATTTTAACCAGTGACAGAGTCTCCCTCGATCAGCAGTTTCCAGCATTGGTGCTGGCGGCTGGGCGTGCATCCAGAATGGGCCGGGCCAAACAATTGTTGGTCATGCCAGGGCGAGGAACGCTTCTGGATAACGCCATTGCTCAGGCGGGGCTGTTGTCTGGTCAGGTTCGTGTGGTGGTTGGCAGCGGCTATCCATTGGTTCGCTATCGTTGCCGCCGGCAGCCGGCGGGCTGGATTTATCATCCGGGCTGGTCGCAGGGGTTGTCGCAATCTCTGATCGCTGGCATTCGAGCGCTGGGGCCGAGGGCGTTGGGTGTGTTTGTGTTGCTGGGAGATCAGCCGCTGCTAGACCCGCGCGGGTTGGCTGAACTGGCTCGCTGTGCCCGCGCTCAGCCCGGGGTGGCGTGGGCCGCGAATTATGGGGCGCGGGTAGGGGTGCCTGCCTGGGTACCCCGGGCGCTCTGGGGAGAGGTTGCTGCGCTAACGGGAGATGCCGGTGCGGGTGTTGTCTTGAATAGGGCTGGCGCCCGTCCGATTGACCTGCAGGGAGTGCAACAGGACGTTGACACCCCGCAAGACTGGTTGTCTGTGAAGCAACGGTTAGCCGAACAATCCTGATAACCAGGCGATGCCCACGCTGAAAATGCTCAGGCTGCTGGCTAAATCACACTTTGTCCGGAAGCTGATCATGGTTAAGCTGCTCCCAGGACTTCATGTAGACATCGGCCTCGTATTGATAGGGCGACCGGAACGGCGTCAGCACAAAATCAAACACCAGAAAAAAAGAGCCAACAGATAGCCAGGCGATGGCCAGAGTGCTGATGGTGGTGGCTTGCTGCTCCGGATTCGAGTTTACAAAGCTCTGTAGCACGGGGATGAGATCTGACGCCATGACAACGGGGTTGAAGCTGGACAGCACAAACGGTAGCCAGAAGGCGATAAAAACAGGAAAAAAACCGTAAGACCAGAGCAGCCTGCGCGCGAGGTAAATGGCAACTTCTCGCCAGTAGCGCTGTCTTATTTCCGGAACCTTGCGGACGCGCTCCAGATATTGGCGACGCTCCGCCCACCAGGCGGCGACTTCCGGGGCGTCGATGTGATTTGGGGTTCGGTCTGTCATAATTCGGCAGGCTACCTTGTTGAGTCCGTTCGGTGCATCATAGCCGATACTACGTGTTACTCTGTAATTCTCCAATTGTTCAATACAAAGGAACGCATTAATGACTGCAGTTACCGACAACGCAATTCATCCAGCTTTCGAGAAACTTCGCAGTCACCGGATCAGCACCCTTAACGTGGACGTTGAGGAGTACCGCCATAAAAAGACCGGTGCCCGCCACCTTCATTTGTCTGCGGATAACGACGAAAACGTGTTTTTTGTGGCGCTGCGCACGTTTCCGATGGACTCCACCGGCGTAGCCCATATTCTGGAACACACCGCGCTTTGCGGCAGTGAACGGTTCCCGGTCCGCGATCCGTTTTTCATGATGATCCGTCGTTCCCTGAACACCTTTATGAATGCCTTTACCAGCAGTGACTGGACCGCTTACCCGTTTGCCAGCATGAACCGCAAGGATTTCGACAATTTGTTGTCGGTATACCTGGACTCGGTGTTTTTCTCGGCTCTGGATCCGCTCGATTTTGCGCAAGAAGGCCACCGCCTGGAGTTTGAGAAGCCGGATGACCCTTCCAGTGACCTTGTATACAAAGGCGTGGTCTACAACGAGATGAAAGGGGCCATGAGCGCGCCTACGTCTCAGTTGTGGCAGAGTTTGACCAGTCATCTGTTCCCGACCACAACTTACCATTACAACAGTGGTGGCGAGCCAGATCATATTGTTGATCTGAGCTACGACGATCTGGTGAAGTTTTACCGTCATCATTACCATCCGAGCAATGCGATTTTTGCTACTTACGGCAACATCCCGGCCCACGAACACCATGAAAAGTTCGAAGAGCTGGCTCTCAAGCGTTTTGATCGCCTGGACATTGAGCTCCCGGTACGCGACGAAAAACGAATGTTCGCCCCGCTCAGAGTGGAGCAGGGCTACGCCGTAAGTGAGGGTGAAGACACGGAAAACAAAACTCACATTGTGACCGGTTGGTTACTGGGCCAAAGCTTTGATCTGCAGGAAAACCTTGAGGGTCAGTTGCTGTCGGCCGTGTTGCTTGAAAACAGCGCTTCACCATTGATGCGGGCCCTGGAAACGACAGACATTGGTCACGCTCCATCACCCATGTGCGGGCTGGAAGATTCCAACCGGGAAATGACCTTTGTTTGCGGTATCGAAGGCAGTGAGCCGGAGCGCCGGGCGGATCTGGAAGCCCTGATCGAAACCACCCTTGAAAAAGTGGTGGCGGAGGGCGTTAGCCAGGACCGGCTGGAAGCGATTGTGCACCAGCTGGAACTGCATCAGCGTGAGATTGCAGGTGACAGCTTTCCCTATGGTCTGCAGCTGATCATGAGTGCGATTGCCCCGATGGTGCACGGTGGCGATCCGGTAGAGTTGTTAGACCTGGAGCCAGTGCTGGCGACACTTCGGGAAAAAATCAAAGATCCGGACTATGTGCCCGGGCTGATCCGCCGCAAGTTGCTGGATAACCCGCATCGGGTGACGTTGACGCTGCGTCCTGATGACAAGCTGGAAGGCCTCCACCAGAAGGCTGTCCGTGAAGCATTGGCGCGTCGCAAGGCAAGCCTGACGGAAGCGGAAGTGGCCGCCATTGTAGAGCGGGCCAAGGCGTTGGAAGAGCGCCAGTTGCGTAAGGACGACGATACCATTCTGCCGAAAGTAGGCCTGGACGATGTCCCCCTGCAGATGCCAGAGCCGGAGGGTAGCTACGATGCCGAGACTGGCGCAACGGTGTATGCCCGCGGCACCAATGGCCTGGTGTATCAGCAGGTGGTGTTGCCGGTGCCGGCATTAACCAAAGACGAATTATTGCTGTTGCCTTATTACACCACGCTGATTTCTGAGGTGGGTTGTGGTGAGCTGGATTATCTGCAGATGCAGGATCGTATTTCCGCAGAATCCGGTGGTATTGGTGCCTCGTTTACGGCCAAGGGCCGTATCGATGATGTGCAAAATCTGTCGGGTTACCTGATTTTCAGCGGTAAGGCGCTGTCTCGTAACAGCAAAGAGCTGACCCGGTTGCTGAAAGACGTGTATACCGGTGTCCGTTTTGACGAAAAAGAGCGGGTTCGTGAAATTATTGCCCAGGTTCGTGCCCGTCGCGAGCAGGCCGTAACCGGCAGTGGCCACGCACTGGCCATGAGTGCGGCAGCCCAGGGATTGAGCGCTGGGTCCTGGTTGTCGTTCCGCCTTGGCGGATTGGCCAGCATTCGCGGCACCAAAGAGCTGGATAAGTCGCTGAAAGATGACAAAACGCTTGAGGCATTCTGTGCCAGTCTTGGTGCGCTGCACAACAAAATCCGTAACCAGAGCCGCCAGTTCCTGTTGATCGGCGAAGATGGCCAGTTGGCCCCAATGCTCGACGATCTAAAATCCTGCTGGCAAGGTGACCTTGGCCAGGCCGGTAAGGTTTGGTCGGTAGATCCGGTCAGCTACAACACTCAGGAGGCCTGGTTGACCTCTACACAGGTAAATTTCTGCGCCAAGGCCTACAGCACGGTCGCAGTAGATCATCCGGACGCCGCAGCACTGACCGTTCTGGGTGGCTTCCTGCGGAATGGGTATCTGCACCGTGCAATCCGTGAAAAGGGTGGCGCTTACGGAGGTGGCGCCGGGCAGGATAGTGTTAACGGCGTGTTCCGGTTCTTTTCCTACCGTGATCCGCGTCTGGCGGAAACACTGGATGATTTTGATGCGGCTTTGGACTGGCTGCGGACCGAGAACCACGAAGCCCAGGCTCTTGAAGAAGCCATCCTCGGCGTGATTGGTCAGCTGGACCGGCCCCGTTCGCCGGCCGGCGCCGCCAGACACGCATTCCATAACCAGCTGTTTGGCCGTTCAGCAGATCAGCGGGCCCGTTTCCGTGAGCGGGTATTGGCGGTCACCATGGACGAGATGAAGCGCGTGGCCGACACCTGGCTGTTGCCCGAGAAGGCCAGCGTGGCCGTGGTCACCAGCCAGGACAATCGGGCCATTGTGGAAAGTCTGGGCCTGGGTATCCAGGAGCTCTGATGCCGGAATGCCCACCGAGCGCCTGCGGCGGTTAAGCTGCGGGCGGTCACCGGTAGCGCTTAAGGCCGGTACTCACAATAATCCGCGTGGAAATTTCTTCTACAGAGTAGGCTGTAGTGTTCAGGTATGGGATACGCTCCCGCCTGTACATTAACTCGATTTCTTCCACTTCGTGCATGCACTGCTGAATTGAAGAGTACCGGGAATTGGGTCTGCGCTCGTTTCGAATGGTAGCCAGGCGCTCCGGCTCGATGGTCAGGCCGAAAATCTTCTCTTTATGCGGGCGCAATGCCGCCGGCAGCTTCTGGTCGTCCAGATCCTCTTCGGTGATCGGATAGTTGGCTGCCTTGATGCCGTATTGCAGGGCGAGGTAGAGGCAGGTTGGTGTCTTGCCGCTGCGAGATGCCCCCACCAGAATCAGATCCGCCTCGCTGTAGTGTCGGGTTCTTGCACCGTCATCGTTGTCCAGAGCAAAGTTAACCGCGTGAATCCGGCGTTCGTAACTGCCCTCGTTGTTGATCGCGTGAGACTTGCCTACAGTGTAGGAAGACGATGAGTTGAGCTCTTGTTCGAGCGGGCTCAGGAAAGTGCCAAAGATATCGATCATAAAGCCGTTGGCGGTGCTGATGATGTCCCGGACACTGCTGTTGACGATGGTATCGAAAACCAGCGGATGGTTGCCGTCGACCTCAGCCGATTTGTTAATGCGTTTGACGAGGGTGTGGGCTTTTTCTTCGTCGTCAATGTAGGGCACAGTGATCCGCTCGAATTCAATTTTTTCAAACTGGGCGAGCAGCGCATGGCCGAGTGCCTCGGCGGTCAGGCCGGTGCCGTCAGAGATAAAAAACGCAGTTCTTTTCATGATTTGATCCGGTTCGGTTTTTGGCGAGTCCCTAGGTAATTCCCGCAGCTTACAGTATCATACACGCCATATTCGAGACCCCGCGTCATTCAGAATCAAGGGAGACAGACTTTGGAAGATTACATTATCTGGTTTGACCACCTGGGAATGTCCGACGTTGACCGGGTCGGGGGCAAGAACGCTTCCCTCGGTGAAATGATCAGTAATCTGGCCAATGCGGGCGTGACGGTTCCGGGTGGCTTTGCGACCACCGCCCACGCCTATCGTGAATTTCTGGCTACTGACGGGCTGAAAGAGCGGATCGACGAAGCACTCGATGCTCTGGATGTGAGTGACGTCAATGAGCTGGCCCGTGTTGGGGCCCAAATCCGTCAGTGGGTGATCGATACTCCGTTTCCTGACGTTCTGGATAATGCGCTGAAAGAAGCGTTTGTCAAAATCCAGGGTGGTAATGAAGACATGGCGGTTGCCGTGCGCTCCTCTGCTACCGCCGAAGATTTGCCCGACGCATCGTTCGCCGGCCAGCAGGAAACCTTTCTGAACGTGGTGGGTTTTCAGCAGATTCGTACGTCGGTTAAAGAAGTATTTGCCTCTTTGTTTAACGATCGCGCCATTTCCTATCGGGTGCATCACGGCTTCGATCACAAGCTGGTGGCGTTGTCGGCCGGCATCCAGAAAATGGTGCGCAGTGAAACCGCCGCCAGCGGTGTGATGTTTACGCTCGACACAGAATCCGGTTTCCGTGATGTGGTGTTCATCACCTCGTCTTACGGGCTGGGTGAGACGATTGTGCAGGGCGCGGTCAATCCTGATGAATTCTACGTGCACAAGCCCACGCTGGCCGCCGGTCGGCCGGCGGTGCTGCGCCGCAATCTGGGCAGCAAAGCCATCAAAATGATTTACCACACTGAGCCCGGTGAAGGCCAGTTGGTGGAAACGGTCAAGGTCGAGCAGGAAGACCGCAGCCGCTTCTCCATCACCGATGCCGAGGTGGAAGAGCTGGCCAGGCAGGCGATGATCATCGAGAAGCACTATGGGCGTCCGATGGACATCGAGTGGGCGAAAGACGGGGATGATGGCAAGATCTACATCGTTCAGGCCCGGCCGGAAACGGTCAAGAGCCGCTCGTCGGCCAACGTTATGGAACGCTACCTGCTGAAAGAAACTGGCAAGGTGCTGGTGGAAGGTCGCAGTATCGGCCACAAGATCGGCAGTGGCCCGGTCAAGATCATTACCAGCATCAATGAAATGGACCGGGTGCAGCCTGGCGACGTGCTGGTCACCGACATGACCGATCCGGACTGGGAACCGGTGATGAAGCGGGCCTCCGCCATCGTCACTGACCGCGGCGGTCGCACCTGTCATGCCGCCATCATCGCCCGTGAACTGGGTATTCCTGCAGTGGTCGGTTGTGGTGACGGGACCGAAGTGCTCAAGGACGGTCAGGCCGTGACCGTATCCTGCGCCGAAGGCGACACCGGCATGATCTATGAAGGTGCCCTGGACTTTGAGCTGCGCGAAAACACCGTCGACTCCATGCCCAACATTCCGTTCAAGATCATGATGAACGTGGGTAACCCGGACCGCGCCTTTGACTTTCAGGCGCTGCCGAACGAGGGCGTAGGCCTGGCCCGTCTTGAATTCATCATTAACCGGATGATCGGGGTGCACCCGAAAGCCCTGCTGAACTACGACGGCCTGCCACGAGATATCAAGCAGACTGTCGACAAGCGCATTGCCGGCTACGCGTCACCGGTGGATTTCTATATCGACAAGCTGGTTGAGGGCATTTCGACCCTGGCGGCGGCGTTTACCCCCAAGAAGGTGATCGTGCGCTTGTCCGACTTCAAGTCCAACGAATACGCCAACCTGATCGGCGGCACCCTGTACGAGCCAGACGAAGAAAACCCGATGCTGGGCTTCCGAGGCGCTTCTCGCTATATCTCGGAGACCTTCCGCGACTGTTTTGAGCTGGAATGCCGCGCACTGAAAAAAGTGCGCAATGACATGGGGCTAACCAACGTTGAAGTCATGGTGCCATTCGTGCGTACCGTGGGTGAGGCAGAGCAGGTGGTAAGACTGCTGGCCGAGAATGGCCTCAAGCGGGGCGAGAACGGTTTGCGGGTGATCATGATGTGCGAGCTGCCGGCCAACGCCATATTGGCGGATCAGTTCCTGGAGCACTTTGACGGTTTCTCCATTGGCTCCAACGATCTGACCCAGCTGACGCTGGGCCTGGACCGGGATTCCGGCATCATTGCCCACCTGTTTGATGAGCGCGACGATGCAGTCAAGGCGCTGCTGTCCAATGCGATCCAGGCTTGCAAAAAAGCCGGCAAGTATATTGGCATCTGCGGTCAGGGCCCGTCAGACCATCCAGACCTGGCCAAGTGGCTGATGAATGAAGGTATCGACACGGTGTCACTGAATCCGGATTCCGTGCTGGATACCTGGTTCTTCCTGGCCGATGAGAAGATTGATTAAGCGCGACCATTCAGGGAAAAGGAGAATAACCACGTGAGCAATATCATTACTCCGGATCTGTGCGACGAGTTTCCGGAAGTCCAGGTGGTTGAGCCTGGCTTCAACAACTACGGAGGCGTGCGCCAGTTCGGTGGCGAAATCGTTACCGTTAAATGCTTTGAAGATAACTCTGTGGTCAAAGAGCAGGTTGGCCTGCCGGGCAATGGCCGGGTTATGGTTGTTGATGGTGGAGCGTCAAAGCGCAATGCATTGCTCGGTGATATGCTGGCAGAGAAAGCGGCGGAAAACGGCTGGGCGGGGCTGATCATCTACGGTTGTATTCGCGATGTGGATGAAATCGGTCAGACCCGTCTGGGTGTTCAGGCGTTGGGCACCGTGCCTCGGAAAACCGATAAGCGGGGTATCGGTGATTTGAACATTCCGGTGACGTTCCACGGCGTAACGTTTCGCCCGGGCCAGTATGTTTACGCTGATAACAACGGCATCATCGTATCCGAGACGCCTCTGGTCTGACTTCAGGCCGGAAGATATACATAAAAACGGCGGCCATCAGGCCGCCGTTTTTATTGGGTTACTTCTGTGATGTTGATGCCGAGCAGGTAGCCGTCACCCTCAGGCTGACAACGGACTACTTCGCACACCGTTTCTAGCGGCGGGAACTGCTCGTCAGCGGCTTCCAGGCGAGTTTTCAGTTCGTCGCCAACCGTGAACGGGGTGTCGACGAACAGCTGCATTCCGGCGGCGCTCAAATCCCGACATACACCAATCAAGGTTTTACCATTAGCGTCGGTAATTTCGATACGGCTGTTCACCTGCATCCTGTGGAAGTCACGCTTTTCTGAGTAGTCCTTCATGGTTTTTAGGCCCAGTTGTCGGTTTTTCTTGTTGGTTTGAGCATGGGAATGAGCAGCGCAAGCAGCACGCCGCCCAGCACCAGGCCAGCGCCAAGCAGCATGAAATCAGAATCTTTGCTGGCTTCAAGCCGTTCGTTTTCTGCCGTCAGAACTTCGAGATCGTTGCGCAGCCTCTGGTTTTCTTCACGGAGCTCCCGGTTACGGCGCTCCAGGTTGATTGAATCAGCCGCGATGTCCTTGATACGTTGCAGTTCTGTCTGAAGCTCATCGGAACGGTTCGACAGGGTGCTTTCTGAATTCTGCAGGTTATCGCGTTCTTCAGTAACCAATGCCAGCTGCTCGCGGGCCTGGCTCAGTTGAGTGCGAGCTGTTTCCAGTTGTTGGGTAGCGGTTTTCAGGCGGTCTGCGGCAATGGGTTGGTTGCTGAGGTACTGGCTGGAAACCCAGCCTTCATTGCCCCTGGGGGTGCGCACTTTGGTGTAGCTTTCTCCAACTTCGATCACTTGCAGAGGCGTTCCGCTTGGAACGGCATTCTCGATAATCCGGAACTGAGTGCCAGCCCCGGACCGCACTGGCAGGTAGAGCTGGTCGTCTACCCACACTGTGCGGGCTTGAGCCACAGAAATCGAACTGATAATAAGCAGAAGACTGAAAAAAAGACGGAGCGGTGTCACGGAGTGCGTTCCCTGATAGTGTCTATTATCGTTGGTTCAAAAGAGCAATTCTGTCATAGAGTGACGGGTATTCAAGCCGCAGCGGGTTACAATCCGCTCATGCTGGCCCACGGTTGGGTGCGCCTTCTCTGAGGTAACTCACGGCAAGACAATTTTGTATGGTTTTACCGTGACGGATTGATACACGCCGGCGGCTATATATGGGTCGGCGTCTGCCCACGCTCTGGCTTGTTCCAGAGACTCGAATTCCGCAATTACCAGGCTGCCGCTAAAGCCAGCTTCGCCCGGATCGGGCGAGTCAATCGCTGGATGCGGGCCTGCAACAAACAGGCGCCCGTCCGCTTTAAGTGCTTCCAGTCTGGCGATATGAGCCGGGCGCGCCTCGAGCCGCATGGCCAGGCTGTTGGGGACATCTTCGCTGATGATGGCGTAATACATGAGTACTCCGGTACAAATCAGGCTTTGGGTAGGGCTCGATAGCCAACACTGTTACACTGAAGGCCATCGTTTTAATCAGGAATGTTCGTGACTATACCTCAAGACCAGAAGCCGTGCATTGATCTGCATTGCCATACCACCGCCTCTGACGGCGCCCTTGACCCGGAGCAACTGGTTGCGCGAGCGGCAGAGCAGGGTGTAACGCACCTGGCGATTACAGATCATGACACCATCGCTGGCCTCGCGAGTGCGAGGGCAGCTGCATTGCCACTGGGCCTTGCGTTGATTAATGGTATTGAATTGTCGTGCGTTTGGCGTAGCCATACCATTCATATTGTCGGTCTGGATTTTGATCACACCAGTGATGCGTTTAACGCGGCCTTGGCCAGGCAGAATGACAATCGGTGGCAGCGAGCCAGATTGATTGCAGACAAGCTTCATCGCCTGAAGGTCGATGACTTGCTCGACAAAGCCACTGCGGCGGCCGGTGGCGACGTGCCGGGGCGCCCGCACTTTGCTCAGGTACTGGTTGAAGCAGAGGTGGTGCCGAAAGTGGCTCATGCCTTCAAGCGCTATCTCGG
Source organism: Marinobacter sp. (assembly GCF_014859525.1). Classification (GTDB taxonomy): domain Bacteria; phylum Pseudomonadota; class Gammaproteobacteria; order Pseudomonadales; family Oleiphilaceae; genus Marinobacter. The sequence continues at coordinate 145,788 of NZ_JACUUB010000001.1, read as the reverse complement.
CGCCGGTAAACCGGGGGATGTGAAAGCCTGCTGGCCAGAACTGGAAGAGGTAGTGGGTTGGGTCAATGCCGCAGGAGGTATCGCTGTCTTGGCTCATCCACGGAAGTATCGGCTGACGGCAACCCGATTGCGGGAGCTAACGGCAGACTTTCGCCGGGCCGGGGGGCGAGCGATCGAGGTGTCGGTTTCAGGGCAGTCGAGCGGAGACCTGGGTTTTGTGGCGGAGCTCACAAGGCGAGAGCAGCTGCTGGCGTCGCAGGGTAGTGATTTTCATTTTCCCGGTGCGCCCTGGTGCGAGCTTGGCAGGATACAAAAAATGCCAGAGGGGTTAGACCCCGTCTGGCATCATTTCAGGCAACCGGTGAGTGCCTCGAGCGCTCAGTCCGGCGCGTGGAACAGCAGGTAAAGATCAGTCAATGAGTCTGGAATGGCTTCTGCCATTCGGTCTGACAGCGCCGAATCATTCCGCACATTCTCAAAATCTTCATCTTCGAACAGCCCAGAGAGTGTGAGCATCGGGACCATCAGGTCAGCGACTTCTTCTTCATCTGCCACTTTCAGCCAGGATTCCTCGTGCTCGAGGAACGTGTCAACAAACCCGGCGCACCAATTCTCAAGTGCGTTCATCGGGTCTCCGTCTTCCGGCTCAGGAAGTTCCAGAGGCTGCCCCATGTCCAGCGCCTGAACCATATCCCTCGTCAGCTGATTAACGCAACGGGTGAAGGTTTCAGGCACCTCGCCGTTGGGCAAGGCGTCTACGCCAGTGGCAAGGCGGAAGATGTCTTCCGCCGCCAGACTGACCGGACCGATAACGCTGGCACATACCACTCCATGAAGCCCGAAGAAGTCCAGAGCATCGTCGCCCCAGGGGTCAGCAAAGAGGATGTCTTCCAGTGCTTCAACGTCCGAATTTGTCAGCATACTCAATTGCTCCCGGCTTTTTTGGCGGCTTCGGCCGCCCGCTGGCGCTTGCGCACCTCTCGTGGGTCGTTGTATGCCCGACCCGGGGTGACAGGAATGTCTGTCGGCGCAACATAGGGTTCCTGGGCCGGTGCTTCGGTTTTCTCGACTTTTGCGGGCTCAGCGGCTTTGGGTTCGGGCCTGGGCTCGGATTTCGGCTCCGATGCCACCGGCGCGTCCTGCTTGCTGTCTGCTTTGGCTGCGTCGGCTTGGGCTGGCTTTGGTTCAGTCTTGTCTGCGGCAGCCTCGGTCTCGGGCTGCTCCGTTTTTGCCGTCGGTTCTGCTTTGTCAGCGGTTGCTGGCTTTTCAGTTTTCTCCGGTTCAGCAGTCGCGGCTTGACTGGCTTCAGCTGCGGGAGCTTCCGGCTTGGCTGTCTGCTCCGGTGCCTGCTCGGCCTTGAGGGTCTGAGCCACAGGGGCCTCGCCTTTCGTGTCGCTGGCAGGTGCGCCTGAGTTTTCGTCAGGCTTGGGCTTGCGCTGGCGGTTTGCAGGCCGTGTCTTACGCGGCTCAGAGGCGTCTTTGACGGGCTCCGCCTTCTCCGGCGCAGCCGTATTGTCTGCCTGCGTGCTGTCGGCTTTTGCGTCTGGTGCTGGCTGTTCCTTGGGTGCCTTCGGTGCTTCAGCAGTCGTCGGTTGGTCTATCGGCTGTTGCTGAGGTGCCTTTTCTTTGGCGGCCACAGGGTTGTTATCTGTGGCTTTCTCCACGCCCTTCTCGGGTTGAGTATCTTTCTGGTGCTTCTCGCTGCGCTCGGCTTTGCGCTCTGCGGGCGCGCTGACCGGCGCTTCTGCAGGAGATCCATCACGGTTGCGCTGGCGACGAGGTTTGCGACGCTTTTCATCGTTGCCTGGTTTGTCGCTGGCTGCAGCCTTAGGAGTATCCTGCTGATCGCGGGCTTCTTTCGGATCTTTCTGCTCTTTGGGGTCGCGCTGGGGACGGTTGCGGTTCTGGTTGCGTCCTTGTGCGTCTTTACGATTGTCCCTGCGGCCCTCGCTGGCTTTGTCGCCGGGCTTGTTGTCAGCGGCGGGCTTGTCCTGTGGGCTCTGGCGATTCTGGTTGCCTCGGGCCTGGTCGTCGTTGCGACCACCGCGATTACGATTGCGGTTATCCTCGGCACGATTTGGCTGTCCGCCCTGGCGACGTTCATTGCCGTTACGGTTAGCACCCGGGCGCTGGTCATCTCTTGCTACACGAGATTTACGGCGATCCTGTCTTACCTGATTGCGACGCTCCTCATCGCGATCGCGGTTTGTGGGGGTACTGGCTTGTCCGTTTTGCTGGTCTTCACCGCGGAAGAAGCAAGCGATCTTTTTGCCGAGCTTCCGGAACAGGCCTTCTTCAGGCTCTGTGCTGGCCGCTGGCGCTGCACTTGGGGTTGCCGTCGGTGCAGCAGACGGGCGAATAGCTTTGACGGCAGCCTGTTCACGCACAGGCTTTTCGGTGTTCGGTATTTCAGCGGGCTCTTCTTCCCGCTCATTGTACTCGTGAGCCACCTGGTGGCTGGCGACATGCTCCGGAGTGGTTTCGTCCAGGCGCATCCGCACAATCTCAAAGTGCGGCGTTTCCATATTGGGCACCGGTACAACCACCACAGCGACGCCTTGGCTTGCCTCAATGTCGGCCAGCTGTTTGCGCTTTTCATTCAACAGGAACGTGGCCACAGACACTGGCACAATGGCCCTGACTTCTGCGGTTTTTTCCTTGGAAGACTCTTCGTAAATAAGACGCATGATGCTCAGCGCCAGGGATTCGATGCCCCGAATAGTGCCCTGGCCTTCACAGCGCGGGCACACTTCACTGCGGGTTTCACCGAGTGAAGGTCGCAGGCGCTGGCGAGACATTTCCAGCAAACCAAATCGGGAGATCTTGCCAACCTGAACGCGGGCGCGGTCAATTTCCAGCGCTTCGCGCATTTTCTGCTCGACTTCACGCTGATGCTTGGCCGGTGTCATGTCGATAAAGTCGATCACGATCAGGCCGCCCATGTCGCGCAGGCGCAACTGGCGAGCAATCTCTTCTGCCGCCTCGAGGTTGGTCTGCAGGGCAGTTTCCTCGATGTCGTGGCCTTTGGTTGCGCGAGAGGAGTTGATGTCGATAGAAACCAGCGCTTCAGTCGGGTCGATAACAATCGAGCCGCCAGAAGGTAACTTTACTTCGCGCTGGAACGCGGTTTCGATCTGGCCTTCAATCTGATAACGGCTGAACAGAGGGATCTCATCCTTGTACAGCTTGATCTTGTTTTCGAACGTTGGCATGACCGCACGCACAAAGCTGAGCACGTCTTCGTAAACGCTGTCGGCATCGATCAATACTTCGCCGATGTCTTGGCGAAGGTAGTCGCGTACGGCACGGATGATGACGTTGCTTTCCTGGTGGATCAGGAATGGTGCTTTGCGTTCACCTGCGGCCTGAGTAATGGCTTCCCAGAACTGTACCAGGTAGTCCAGATCCCACTGGAGTTCTTCTGCTGTGCGACCGATACCGGCGGTGCGCACAATGATGCCCATAGATTTGGGCACCTGGACGCCGTTCATGGCGTCTTTCAGTTGGGCCCGGTCTTCACCTTCGATGCGGCGGGAGATGCCGCCCGCGCGCGGGTTGTTAGGCATCAGTACCAGATAGCGTCCGGCCAGGGAGATAAAAGTTGTCAGCGCAGCGCCTTTATTGCCTCGCTCCTCTTTGTCAACCTGGATGATCACTTCCTGGCCTTCGGAAAGCACATCTTTGATGTTTACTTTGCCTTCGATCTGGCCAGGAGACTTCTTAAAGTATTCTTTGGAGATTTCCTTCAGAGGGAGGAAGCCGTGGCGGTCTGCACCGAAATCGACGAAGGCAGCTTCAAGGCTGGGCTCAACACGGGTGATCCGGCCTTTGTAGATGTTGGATTTTTTCTGTTCGCGAGTGCTGGACTCGATGTCCAGATCAAACAGTCGTTGGCCATCTACGAGAGCTACGCGCAACTCTTCAGGGTGAGTTGCATTAATCAGCATTCTTTTCATGGAAAGAAAGGGTTCCTGTCGTTTGTTAGTGACAGAAAACCGGGGGGAACTACATCAGCGAAGCAGGATCTGCGTGCCGCGGGCCCTGATACAGCAGGGCGGGCCGGCGGCCAGACGGATCAGACCTTTATGGGTGTGATCCTGTATGTCTGAGACCACCGCCTACGTTGCGCCTGCCTGAGGGCAGGGGCGAGTTGCATAGGGTAGGTGTCTGTTGGCGCATAGTATCCGTTTTCAGGTTCACACAAACCCTTGGGTCTCACGTCGTATTAGTTAGCTGACGGCCCGGGTTCGCGTGGTAGTGATTCTCGCGATGTCGCCCGACGGTTTTCCGGTCGGTTTTCCTCTCCCGGGCAGATTGCAGCCTCTCTGGGTCTGCTCTGTTGGTCCGGGAGCTTGTCTCGCGCCGTACCCTCTAATGATTGGGCTTGCGGCGTTCAATCTCTTAATCAGTGTCGGTATACTGCTGCCGCTCCGGCTTCTGACCAGAGTTCGTCAGGCCGTAGACAAACGGCAGAGCACGTCGGAATATACCAGTAAAGCTGTGGTCGTTCAATCCTGCATTTATCCCTTAAAAGGTGCTTCATGTCGCGCAAGCCAGTCGCCCGTAAAAAACCGCTACCACGCGGCCAGTCGCGCCATTCTGAGGGAGGTCGGGCCAGTCGTAGTGCGAGCTCATCTCACGGGGGTGTTGAGCCACCTGCAGGTCAGGTTCAAAAGGGGGTGCAGATGGTGTCCGTGGACGAAGACATGGCTGGCCAGCGGGTGGATAATTTTATTCTGGCGCGATTGCGGGGTGTGCCCAAGAGTGTTGTATACCGGATTGTCCGCAAAGGAGAGGTCCGGGTAAACAAAGGGAGGGTTAAGCCCGATACCCGGCTGAAAGCGGGTGACGTGGTGCGTATTCCGCCCGTGGTGCAGCAGAGCAAGCCAGAGCAGGTGGCCCCGGGAGGCCGGGTTCAGTCTGTAGTAGAGGCGGCGGTGGTGTTTGAAAACGATGAGATGCTGGTTGTGAACAAGCCATCGGGGATTGCTGTTCATGGCGGTAGCGGGTTGAGTTTCGGGCTCATCGAAGTGCTGCGCTCGTCCCGCCCGCAGTCAAAATTTCTTGAGCTTGTGCACCGGCTAGATCGCGATACTTCGGGTCTGGTGATGGTGGCGAAGAAGCGTTCGGCGTTGCGTGTTTTGCAGGATGAACTGCGACAGAAGCGTATACGTAAACATTATCACGCCTTGGTGGCGGGTTCGTGGTTGCGCTCTGTGGGGCGGGTGAATGAGCCGTTGTTGCGTTATGAGATGCCCAATGGTGAGCGTCGGGTAAAGGTGAGCGCTGAGGGTAAGGAGTCTTTGACGCTGTTTCGCTGCTTGCGGCAGTTTCAAGGGTATAGTCTGGTTGAGGCGTCTCCGGTTACCGGGCGAACCCACCAGATAAGGGTACACAGCGCCTGGGCCGGGCATCCGATTGCCGGCGACGACAAGTATATGGACGACGCCAGCCTTAAAGCGTTTCGCGCTGTTGGTGGTCAGCGCTTGATGCTTCATGCCCGGGCTCTGGAATTCACATTGCCCGGATCGGGTGAGGCAATGAAACTGGAAGCGCCGTATGATGAGGCCTTCGCCAAGGTGCTCGAAGAGCTTGAGCAGCGCAGTAAGGGAGCCTGTTGATGGATGTAAAGGTAGTGATTTTTGACTGGGACGGAACGCTGATCGATTCGGTGGACCATATTGCAGACAGCCTGCATCAGGCGGCAACCGATCTGGGCTATCCGGAACTGGAGCGTGAAGCGTATAGGGATATCATCGGGCTGGGTATGATCGAGGCGCTTGAGCGGCTGTATCCGGGGCTGAGCCGTGAGGAAATGACCAGAATCCGCGAAGGCTATGCGGGATACTTTTTCAAGAAGGTGACCACGCCACAGAACGTGTTTGAGGGGGTGGCTGAAATGCTTGCGGACCTCAGAGGGGCCGGGCGTGGGTGCTCGGTCGCCACAGGCAAGAGTCGCCGTGGCCTCGAGGGTGCATTGACCTCAAGCGGTCTGGGAACACATTTTGATATTACGCGCTGCGCCGATGAGACCCGTTCCAAGCCGGACCCGCTGATGCTCGAAGAGATTCTGTCGTTCTACGGCTACACGCCGGAGCAGGCGGTCATGATCGGTGATACCCGTTACGACCTTGATATGGCCCGGCGTATCGGTATGCCTGCGATTGGCGTTGAGTGGGGAGTTCACAAGCGTGATGTGCTGGAACAATACGACCCGCACGCGGTGGTGAGTTCTGTTGATGAGCTCAGGCGTGTGCTGGGGCTTTAATTACTGGTGTGGCTTTAAAGGAATATTGAATGAGTGACTGGGGTTCGGATAAAGAGTCTGGTTGGGGGGATAAGCCAGCAGAGCGGGGGCAGGACGCGTCACCGCGCAAGCGGGGGTTGTTCGGTAGCAAGCAGCCGGCCATGCCGCCAGAGTCGGGTCGCGACTGGCGCCTGATCGAAAAGCTTGTGATGTCGCTGCAGCATGAGCAGCGGCGCAGTCGGCGTTGGGGTATCTTCTTCAAGTTCTTGACCTTCGGTTATTTATTTGCATTGCTGATTTTTATCCGGTCGCCCCTCGGCGGCAGCGTTGAGTCGGCAACGGGCGACCACACTGCGTTGGTAGAGGTGAGGGGTACCATCGCCGCTGATGAGTTGGCCAGTGCTGACAATCTGGTGGGGGCGCTTAGGTCGGCCTTTGAGGCGGAGCGTGCCAAGGCTGTGGTGCTCAGGATTAACAGCCCTGGGGGCAGTCCAGTGCAGTCTGGCTATGTGTATGATGAAATCAAACGCCTGCGCCAGGAATATCCGGATAAAAAGCTGTACGCCGTCATCTCGGATATCGGGGCGTCTGGTGCCTACTATATTGCTGCCGCTGCGGATGAAATTTACGCAAACCGTTCGAGTCTGGTCGGGTCGATTGGTGTGGTTGCTGGCGGCTTTGGGTTTAGCGAGATGCTTGACAAGATAGGGGTGGATCGCCGTCTGTATACCGCGGGTGAAAATAAAGCCTTCCTGGATCCGTTCTCACCAGAGCGTGCAGAGGATGTGGATTTCTGGCAAAGCGTACTGGAAAATACTCACCGTCAGTTTATAGATGCGGTGAAAGAGGGGCGCGGTGACAGGCTTGTTGATGATGAGCGACTGTTCAGTGGTCTGGTTTGGAGCGGTGAACAGGCGGTTGAATTAGGCTTGGTGGACGGGCTTGGGAGCACGTCCTGGGTGGCTCGTCAGTTGGTAGGTGAGGAGAAATTGGTGGATTACAGTCGCCGTCGCTCACCGTTTGCGAAGCTGGTGGATCAGCTAGGCGTTTCAGTGGGTGAGGGTGTGGCCACTCGCCTGCTTGAGTCGCGGCTTGAGCTGCGTTGAGAAATGAAATGAGAGGGCTGAGCCAGTGTTCAGCGGTGTAGTAGGGGGTTGATACCGAGCCTGATCAGCATGTCTATGAGGGCGATCAGTGGCAGTCCTATGAGGCTGTTGGGGTCTCGGCCCTCGAGACGGCTGAACAGGGCGATGCCAAGGCCTTCCATCTTGAAGCTGCCTGCGCAGTCATAAGGTTGCTCTTTGAGCAGGTAATGATGGATTTCTTCGCGGCTTAGATTGCGGAAGTGGACCGTAAATGGCTCGCAGCAGCTTTGCAGTGTGTTGGTGCGAGTGTCGAGTACGGCCAGGCCAGTCATAAATCGGACACTCTTGCCGTTGCTGCAATCAAGCTGTTGCATGGCCCGTTCATGATTGCCGGGTTTGTTCAACAGGGTGCCGTCCGCCAAGGTGGCGACCTGATCGGAGCCGATGATGATGGTGTCCGGGTGCTGATGCGCCAATGCTCTTGCTTTTGCAATAGCGAGCCGCAGGGCCAGGGTGCTGGCACTTTCGCCGGGATTCGGGGTTTCGTCGACATCTGGACTGGCGCAGTCAAATGGCAGCCCGAGTCGTTTCAGCATGTTTTTGCGGTACGGTGAGGAAGAGGCCAGCAATAGGCGAGGTTCTGACATGGCTACCTTTGATAACGATTAGCGCGTGTTTAAGGAGCTTGTATCGTAAAATACCGCTACCCGGAGCGAAAGCCCTGCCAGAAAGTCGATTAAGTCTTTGACAGCAGCGGGCCGCGTCCCTAAAATTGCGCGCCTATGTCCAAAGCACCGAATGCCGAACTGCCAAAATCTGTTGACCCAACCCGGTTGGCAGAGCAAAACACGACACTCGAGGGGGTAATTCCACTTGAGGGTCTTGTTCGTTTTGGAGAAGCGGTACCGGGTTTGCAGGATGGCAGCGAATGCCGCGTAAAGCTCTCCTTTTACCAGGACAGCGAACGCCGAAGAGTAGTGTCGGGAGAGTTGTCTGCACCGGTGATTCTGGAATGTCAGCGTTGCATGAATGATATGCAGGTTACGCTAACGTCCAGTTTTGATCTGGGCCTGGTCATGAACGATGAGCAGGCGCAACGGTTGCCCAAGACGCTGGAGCCGTTCCTTTTTGAGGATTTTACGGCGGACTTGTGGTCAATGGTTGAAGATGAACTGTTACTGGTGTTGCCGCCGTTCCCTCTTCATGAAAGAGATGAGTGCCCGGCAAAAGAAGATCTGGAGGCGTTGGAGCCATCAAAAGTGCCCAGCGAACCCGAGGTAAAGAAAAGAGAAGATAATCCGTTCAGCGTGCTGGCGGGTTTCAAAACGACCAAGCACTAACGTTTTCGCAAATTAGTCAGGAGCTTATACCATGGCTGTACAGAAGAGCCGTAAAACCCGTTCCAAGCGTGGCATGCGCCGTTCACACGACGCGCTGCCTACTTCCGCTCTGTCTACAGACACAACAACGGGCGAAGTACATCGTCGCCACCACGTGTCTCCGGATGGCTTCTATCGTGGTAAGCAGGTTATTGAGGCTCGCGACGAGTAAAATCGTCGGGAACCCTTTTTAACCTGTGACGCATGGACGAGCGGTGAATAAACCGGTCACCATCGCCATCGATGCCATGAGTGGCGATCGTGGCGCTGAAGTGGTTGTCCATGCTTCGCTGGAGGCAGTGCGTGAAAATGAGGCCTTGAGTCTTGTTCTGGTGGGAATCCGGAGCGAGCTCGAGGCCTTGTTGCATGGTGGCCACCCCAGAATCCGCATTGTAGAGGCTGCCGATGTGGTGCGCATGAACGAGCGCCCCTCTCATGCGCTCCGGCACAAACGCAATTCCTCGATGGCCATCGCCCTTGCACTGGTTCGTGACGGTGAGGCGCAAGGCTGTGTCAGTGCCGGTAATACCGGTGCTCTGATGGCATTTGGCCGGTCCATTATCCGAATGTATCCGGGTATTGAGCGCCCCGCGATTGCAAAGCTTATTCCTTCACTCCGTGGCCGCTGTCATGTCCTTGACCTTGGTGCCAACGTCGATTCGACCGCCGAAAATCTCTATCAGTATGCCTTGATGGGCTCGTTAATGGCGTCGGCTATTTGTCGGCAGTCGGAGCCAAGGGTTGCTTTGCTCAACGTGGGTGAAGAAGAAATTAAAGGCAATGAGCAGGTGCGCCTTGCTTCACATATGCTTGCTCAGTGCGACACGATCAACTACATAGGGTATGTAGAGGGCAGCGATCTGTTCCGCGACGTGGCCGATGTTGTAGTGTGTGATGGCTTTGTGGGTAATATCGCCTTGAAAACCGGCGAGGGTGTGGCTGGTTTATTGATCGAGTTGCTCGAGCAGGCTTTTACGCGTTCCTGGTACGGCCGTTTTGTAGGCTTGCTGGCGCGCCCGATCATTGGGCGGCTACTGCAATTGATGGATCCATCCCGCCATAATGGCGCCAGTCTTCTGGGGCTGCAGGGTGTGGTTATCAAAAGTCACGGCAACGCCAATGAACGAGCCATGCTGGCAGCACTCCGTCAGGCGGTTCGCGAAGTTGAGCTGGAAGTGCCGAGTCGTATCAATGAGCGCCTCGACGATTTGATGTTGTGACTCCCCGCACGACTGGCTGCTGAGACTAAAGTAGGCCCGCATTTGCAACTTTATTCGCGGATAATTGGCCCGAATTGTACTATTGGCTAATCTCCAGAAACCCTCCAATGACGATAAGATTCCGCCTATGAAATCAGCGTTTGTTTTTCCCGGACAAGGCTCTCAATCGGTTGGCATGCTTCAAGCCGCTGCGGAAGCGTGGCCGATGATCAGCGAAACCTTCGATGAGGCGTCTAATGTTCTCGGTTTTGATGTCTGGCACTTGTGCCAGCATGGCCCTGCAGAAGAACTGAATCAGACCATGGTTACCCAGCCGGTGCTGTTGACGGCCAGCATTGCACTTTGGCGGCAATGGTGCGTGAGCGGCGGCCCCATGCCGGACTATCTGGCTGGTCACAGCCTTGGCGAATACAGTGCATTGGTTGCTGCGGAAAGTCTGGACTTTATTGAGGCCGTTAAACTGGTGCAGCTTCGTGGTGAGTTGATGCAGGATGCAGTGCCCGCTGGCGAGGGTCGTATGGCGGCCATCCTGGGCCTTGAGGACGCAGACGTGGTAGCCGCCTGTGCAGACGCAGCCAACGGCGACGTGGTCGCCGCGGTTAATTTTAATGCCCCGGGCCAAGTGGTTATTGCCGGATCGGCTGCGGCTGTGGAGCGCGCGATTGAGGCTTGCAAGGCCAGGGGCGCCCGTAAGGCGATGCCATTGCCTGTCAGCGTTCCGTCCCATTGCGCCCTGATGAAGGGCGCTGCCGAGCAGCTTGCAGAGGCTCTGGAAGATGTCCGCTTTAATGATGCTGTCATTCCCCTGGTGCAGAATGTTAATGCCTCGGTCACCAAGGATGCAGATACGCTTAAAGCCAATCTCCTCAAGCAACTATACTCTCCCGTGCTTTGGACTGATTCGATTCGGGCGTTGACGGGTGAGGGGGTCAGTGTTGCCGTTGAGTGCGGATCTGGCAAAGTACTGGCTGGGTTGATCAAGCGGATCGATCGTAACCTGCCTGTGCATGGTGTTGAGGATCCTGATTCTCTTGCCAATGCAATAGCGGCATTCGGGCAGTCTTAACAAACGGAGTGGTGTATGTCTTTGGATGGCAAAATAGCGCTGGTTACCGGCGCAACTCGGGGTATTGGCCAGGCTATTGCTCATGAGCTGGCAAAGCAGGGTGCAGAAGTTGTGGGCACGGCGACCAGTGCTGAAGGTGCCGAGTCTATTACCCGCGGTTTGCAGGCTGCCGGCTACAAAGGTTACGGCATCGTTATGAACGTGGCGGAGCCAGACAGCATTGAGGCCGGGCTTAAGCAGATTGCAGAGCAGTCCGGAGCGCCCCTGATCCTGGTCAATAACGCGGGTATTACTCGTGATAACCTGCTCATGCGCCTCAAAGAAGATGATTGGTCAGCGGTGTTGGAAACGAACCTTTCCAGTGTGTATCGCACCAGCAAGGCGGTGCTTCGCGGTATGGCCAAGGCACGCTGGGGCCGGATTATTAACGTCAGTTCGGTTGTGGCAGGCATGGGTAACGCTGGTCAGGGCAACTACTGCGCTGCCAAGGCCGGTGTTGAGGGTTTTACCCGGAGCCTCGCGAAAGAAATGTCGAACCGTGGCATCACCGCCAATTGTGTGGCGCCCGGATTTATTGATACAGATATGACAAAAAAACTGGACGATAAGCAACGCGAGGCTATGCTGGAAATCATACCGGCAGGCCGGTTAGGTGAGCCTGGTGAGGTTGCCTCGGTTGTGAGTTTCCTGACATCCGACGGCGCGGCTTACGTGAGCGGAGAAACCATTCATGTGAATGGCGGCATGTACATGGGTTAAGCTCGTTTTCGGGCTGATGTGCAACCCCTTGTCGCACAACATGTTTACAGAATCCCTGCTTGTTTGCAGGTAGGGTTTAAACTAAACTGGCAATTATCGAATTGCTTGGTTGACACATAAAGTGAGGACATTATGAGTACAGTTGAAGAGCGCGTTAAGAAGATAGTTTGTGAACAGTTGGGCGTTAAAGAGTCCGAAGTTCAGAACACATCTTCTTTTGTAGAGGATCTTGGCGCTGACTCACTGGACACGGTTGAGCTGGTTATGGCCCTGGAAGAGGAATTTGAAACTGAAATTCCTGATGAAGAAGCCGAAAAGCTGGGCACAGTTCAGGACGCGATTGACTACATCGTCGCACATACCTGATCTTCTGCTAGCCAGATAGCCAGGCAAAAAGCCGTCCTTTGAACTTCAAAAAGGGCGGCTTTTTTATTACCTGTATGGGCGTTATGCAAGTCAGAAGTCAGACAGAATAATCAGGTGAGCACAGTTATGAGCAAGCGGCGGGTTGTTATCACGGGTATGGGAATGCTTTCACCGGTGGGGAATGATGTTGAGTCCTCATGGCAGGCCATTCTTGCCGGGCGTAGTGGAATTGGCCCCATCGACCGATTCGACGCAACCGACTACAACACTCGCATTGGCGGCGCGGTCAAAGGCCTTGACATCGAGCCCTACCTGTCCACCAAAGAGGCGCGCAAGCTGGATGCGTTTATTCATTACGGGTTGATTGCAGCGCAGCAGGCGGTTGATGACAGCGGACTGGAGCACTTCGACAGGCTCGACAAGGAACGGGTGGGTATTGCCATCGGTTCCGGCATTGGTGGTCTGGAGTACATCGAAAAGAACGTGATTCTGATGGAGAAATCCGGCCCTCGTAAAGTGTCTCCGTTCTTCGTGCCAGCGTCTGTGATCAATATGATTTCGGGGAATGCCGCTATCCGGTTTGGCTACAAAGGCCCCAACATAGCCATCGTGACTGCTTGTACTACTGGCACCCATAACATTGGTTATGCTGCCAGAACGATCGCCTATGGCGATGCCGATGTCATGCTGGCTGGTGGCTCTGAGATGGCGACCACGCGGTCTTCTGTAGCGGCGTTTTCATCGGCGCGGGCGTTATCGACCCGTAATGACGAGCCAGAGAAAGCCAGCCGGCCCTGGGACAAGAATCGTGATGGCTTTGTGCTTAGTGACGGTGCCGGCGTGCTGGTTCTCGAGGAACTGGAGCATGCCAAAGCTCGCGGCGCCACCATACACGGAGAAATTGTTGGCTTCGGTATGAGCGATGATGCCCACCACATTACGTCGCCCCCGGCAGACGGTGACGGTGCTGCTCGCTCGATGCGCAATGCCATCCGTGATGCTGGCCTGAAGCCGGAACAGATCGATTACATTAACGCCCATGGCACCTCTACACAGGTGGGTGATGTGGCTGAAGTGGCCGCCGTTAAGTCGGTGTTTGGTGCCCATGCCGACAAACTCGCGATGAGCAGCACCAAGTCGATGACTGGTCATTTGCTGGGCGCGGCGGGTGCCGTTGAGGCCATATTCTCGGTGCTGGCCACGCGTGACGGCGTAATGCCTCCCACGATCAATCTGGATAATCCGGACCAAGGTTGCGACCTCGATTTCGTGCCTCATAAGAACCGGAAGGCGGATGTGGGTATTGCGCTGTCCAATTCGTTTGGTTTTGGGGGTACCAACGGCACTCTGATTGTGGCGCGTTACGAAGGCTGATATCGCTGTGTTGCACCTATACTGGGCTGATGAAAGCAGCGCGCCCCCGGGCGACCGGGGGCTTGCCTATGGGGACGGACTTTTTGAGACCGTGTCTGTCACGGGTGATCGTTCGCCACTGCTTGGTTACCACCTTGACAGGCTCAGTCGGGACGCCGGGCGCTTGGCCATTCCTGTTGCTCGATCGGAACTTGAGAAAGTCTTTAACCAGGCTTTACTGCGGTATTCTGACCTGTACGGCACCGGTCAGTGGATTCTCAAATTGACGCTTACGCGAGGCTCGGGTGGTCGTGGCTATCGGCCGGACCCTGGTATTCAGCCGAATCTGATGGTTTCCCATTCCGCTGCCCCGGCTCCGGTTGATCCCGGCGGTGTTGTGGTCGATTTCTCACGAATTCCTTTAACCGTTAACCCTCTTTTTGCCGGCATTAAATCGCTCAACCGCCTGGAGCAGGTGATGGCGGCCAGGGAGCTTCGTGGCGATATCTATGAGTTATTGATGAGCAATCGTGAAGGCCATGTGGTGGAAGGGACGCGAACCAATCTGTTTGTTTGCTCGGGCCAGACATGGGTAACACCGCCGGCGTCAACGCTTGCAGTTGCCGGTGTCATGCGCCGTCATGTGTTGGCTCGCCTGCACAGTGCTGGCCAGGAGGTCAGAGAAGCTCCGTTACAGCTGGAGGATCTGGTGGGCGACAACTGTCATGGTGTTTGGCTTACCAACAGCGTTCTGGGTGTGGTGCCGGTTCGCAACCTGGCGGGACATGATTTGCCTGTCGACCAGCGACTTGCGACAATCGTCGGCTTACCGGCAATACTGGGTTGATTGGTGTGTTAAAAAAGCTATTGATTGTGTTGGTGACGGCAGTGGTTCTGGTGTCGGCTGGCAGCGGACTTTGGCTCTGGCAGGGTTTACAGACGCTGCAGCAACCGGTTTCTTTGGAGGAGCCTGTGCTTTTCAATGTAGCGCCCGGGGCAGGGTACAGCCAGGTGGCTCGGCGTCTTGAGAGCGAAGGCTTTGTGTCGGACGCACTGTGGCTTCGCCTGTATGGCCGGTTGAACCCGGATCAGACCAGAATCAGGGCCGGTGATTACGAGTTTCAGTCGGGGATGACCCCACTTACCATGGTTCAGACCATGGTGGAGGGCAAAGTAAAGTTGTGGTCCGTTCAGTTTATCGAGGGCTGGACGTTCCGGGATTTACGAGCGGCCTTGGCACGTTCCGAACGTCTGACCAGACTGACAACGGACTGGTCCGATGAACAGATAATGGCGGCGGTCGGTGCTGAAGACCAGCATCCCGAAGGGTGGTTTTTTCCGGATACTTACATGTTCAGCGGCAGCGAATCTGACTTGGATATACTCAAGCGCGCCTATAACCGCATGGTGACGGTGCTTGACGAGGAGTGGCAGAATCGCGCCGAAGGGCTGCCTTACGATTCGCCCTACGAGGCTCTGATTATGGCCTCTATTGTGGAGCGTGAAACCGGCGTGCCCTGGGAGCGTCAGGAAGTAGCCGGGGTGTTTGTTCGGCGCCTGCACAAAGGGATGCGTTTACAGACTGATCCGACCGTCATCTATGGCATGGGCGATCAGTATGAAGGGCGTATCCGGCGCAGCGATCTGAGAACCTATACGCCTTACAATACATACCGTATCAATGGCTTGCCGCCAACACCTATCGCCTTGTCGGGCCGTGACTCGATCCATGCCGCGCTGCATCCGGACGACGGTGACACACTGTATTTTGTTGCCAGAGGGGATGGCAGTCATAAATTTTCCAGAACGCTGGCCGAGCACCAGCAGGCCGTCAGGGAATATCAGCTGAATCGCCGACAGGATTATCGATCTTCTCCCGCGCCGAGCACCCTGAACGAAAACAGTCGGGAACAATGATGCAAACCAAAGGTCGATTCATCACGTTTGAGGGCACTGAGGGTGTTGGTAAGTCCACGCAGCTGGAGAATGCCGCCAATACACTCGACCAACTGGGTGTGGAGTTTATTGTCACCCGGGAGCCAGGCGGCACGCCCATGGCCGAAAAAATCCGCGAACTGTTGCTGGCGCCCCGCGAAGAGCCGGTTCATGAGACCACCGAACTGCTACTGATGTTCGCCGCCAGGGCTCAGCATCTGTATAACTGCATTCTTCCGGCGCTTGACCGCGGCAAGTGGGTTTTGTGTGACCGCTTTACCGATGCCACCTTCGCGTATCAGGGTGGTGGCCGAGGGGTCCCTAAAGAGCGAATAGCGCTGTTGGAAGCCCTTGTTCAGGGAGACGTCAAGCCTGATCACGTCATTTTGTTAGACGCTCCGGTAGAAACGGGCATGGCCCGGGCTCGCCAGCGAGGTGAGCTCGACCGCTTTGAGCAGGAAGCCCAGGATTTTTTCCAGCGTATTCGTGACACCTACCTGGAACGGGCAACCGCACTGCCGTCTAAGTATCACGTTGTCAACGCAGCTCTGCCGCTGGAGCAAGTCTCTGCCAGTGTTTCAGCACTACTGGCTGCTTTGGTGAAGATGCCAGCGCCAGCCTGACGATATCGTTTTTTTTCGCTTTCGTGCACTTTTTGTAATGATCTGCTTTAATTGATGTACATTCTCAATTAACGGCCGGCAGCATTAATGCTCAACGCGAAACTCCTGAAGCTTCCTATCGCCGCTCACCAGCACCGGCACGAACACCACCAGATTGTTATTGGGGTGAGGGGGGAAGCCGATCTCAGTGTTGACGGAACCGGGGCTCACCTGGATACCTGGCGCGCTTGTGTAGTGCCGACTGATGCCAGTCACGACTATTGTGGCGACGACGAGAATCACGTTCTGGTCATCAATCTGGACCCCCTTACTCCCGCCATCAACACGCCCGCCCACGCTGATTACGAACGGATGATGCGGGTCTTTGAGAAGCCTAGAACGGTACAAATGGACGGCCGGCTTCAATCCTTCGTCCAATTTGTTGCTAATGAGTTTGATCGTGCGCCGGAGAACAGCACACTTAAGCAACATCTGGGGTCCAGTGTTTTGTACTGTATGGCAGACCGAATCATTGAACACCCCGCCCAGATCACCCATCGAAGTGTCATCAGTCCCGAGGCCATTCGTCGCTACATCCTGAGCAATCTGCACCGGAAGATTACCGTTGAGGACATGGCCGGAGAAGTGTGCCTGAGTGTTAGCCGGTTTTATGAAGTGTTTCGGGACGTGGCGGGTACCACTCCTCATCAATTCCTGTTGCAGACACGCCTGGAGCAAGCCGTTCACCTTTTGGCCTCGTCGTCTCTTTCCGTGTCCGAAATCAGTTACCGAACCGGTTTTTCGTCACAAAGTGCCCTGACCAATGCATTGCGTAAATATAAGGGTACAACCCCGTCAAAGTTGCAGGTTAATAGAAGCGTTGCGTGAAACAGGCTCTAATTTTGGGAGTCCCGTAGAATTCTGTAAAAGAATCGTAGGATTTTGTAAGCCGTAGGTCGGTAGTAATACTAACTTAATGTTTCTGTAGGATTGCACTTTTGGCCGGCAACTTTTGTCGTGATGGAGTGAACAATAATCAGGTTTGTCAGGAGCTGTGCGGGGGTTCTGCCTCCTCCAATTCGGATGGATATTGGGTAAACAAGAAAAACGGCACAGTGCGCAGGCCGGCATGCCAAGTCTGTGCCTTAAGAGCGGATGTTATCCGACTCATTAAACCGGAGGAGCCTTATGGCTATTGGTGTTTGGATCAGTCTATTTGCTTACTTTGCGATCATGATCGGCATTGGCATATACGCCATGCGCAGATCCACATCGTCATCGGAAGATTACATGCTGGGCGGGCGAGCCCTCAGTCCAAAAGTGGCGGCGCTGTCGGCGGGTGCCTCGGATATGAGTGGCTGGTTGCTTCTGGGCTTGCCCGGGGCGCTGTTCGTCACTGGCCTGGCTTCTGCCTGGATTGGTATCGGCTTGTTCGTAGGTGCTTTCATTAACTGGACCCTGGTTGCGCCACGTCTTCGTGAGCAGACTGTCCATTACGGGAACGCTATTACCATTCCGTCGTTCCTTGCGAACCGGTTCCCGACTCAGGCGCTTTCCCTGCGCACGGTCTCGGCCATCGTTATTGTTATCTTCTTCGCCGTTTACACAGCGTCCGGCCTGGTTGCGGGCGGCAAGCTGTTTGAAAGTGCGTTTTCCGGCATCTTCAACTTTGGCGGCCTGAGCGACTACGGCGTGGGTATTGTTATCACCCTGGGTGTGGTTTTGGCTTACACCGTGGTTGGCGGCTTCCTCGCGGTGAGCATGACGGACTTTGTTCAGGGCTGCATCATGATGTTCGCGCTGATCATTATGCCAGCGGTAGTGCTCTTCGGCGAAGGTGGCGGCGGTTTCTCGCAGGCCTCTGAAACTCTCAATTCTGTCGATCCCACGCTGCTTTCCTGGACGCAGGGGCTGACATTTATCGGCTGGCTGTCGGCGGTTACCTGGGGTCTTGGCTATTTCGGTCAGCCTCACATCATCGTGCGCTTCATGGCGATTCGTACGCTGAAAGATGTACCCATCGCCCGTAACATCGGCATGGGCTGGATGGCAGTTTCCCTGATCGGTGCCATTTCTCTGGGTGTATTCGGGCGCGCTTATGCGATCCGCAACGGTATGGATGTGGCAGATCCTGAAACCATCTTTATCATCCTGGCCGACCTGCTGTTCCACCCGCTGATCACTGGCTTCCTGTATGCGGCGTTGCTGGCTGCGGTCATGAGCACCATCTCCAGTCAGCTGCTGGTGTCTTCGTCTTCACTGACCGAGGACTTCTACCGCCTGTTCCTGCGTAAAGAGGCTACTGATAAAGAATGCGTTAACGTGGGCCGGGTTTGTGTTGTCCTGGTCGGTCTTGTTGCCGCTGTCATTGCGTCCGATGAAAACTCTCAGGTTCTGGCTCTGGTCAGTAACGCCTGGGCAGGCTTTGGCGCTGCCTTTGGTCCTCTGATTATCCTGTCGCTGATGTGGTCACGCACCAATGGTGCGGGCGCGATCGCAGGTATGGTCGCCGGTGCCGGTACCGTTATTGTCTGGATCTCTCTGGGCTGGAACGGCAGCTTCATGGGCGGCCCTGGCGTCTATGAGATCATTCCGGGCTTCATTATCGCCATGATCGCGATTGTTGTGGTCAGCCTGGCGACCAAGGATTCCGGTGAGTACCAGCACATCACTCGGTAATCGAGAGCGGTTATAATGCTCTGACAAAATCAGGGGCTCCTTCGGGGGCCCCTTTTTCGTATGAGAGTCTGGTCCGCAGGCGGGGTACCCCCCCTGGCTCATCCTCAGTGGTTGTTGTTCAGGCACAAAAAAACGCCAGCCCGAGGGCTGGCGTTTTCATGGAGCTAAACCTTGAAGGTTAGTGCTTAGGCAACGTTCGCTTCAGCGGCCTTCTTGGTGTAGTTCTCCATCTGGTCGAAGTTGAGATACTTGTAGATCTCTTTCGACATGCTGTTCAGGTCTTTGGCGTACTCCATGTACTCCGCAGCGGAGGGCAGTTTGCCCAGTACCGCGCCCACAGCTGCCAGTTCCGCAGAGGTCAGGTACACATTAGCACCGTCGCCGAGGCGGTTCGGGAAGTTACGGGTAGAGGTAGACAGAACGGTAGACTTGGCAGCCACACGCGCCTGGTTACCCATGCACAGGGAG
This sequence comes from Marinobacter sp., assembly GCF_014859525.1. Lineage (GTDB taxonomy): Bacteria > Pseudomonadota > Gammaproteobacteria > Pseudomonadales > Oleiphilaceae > Marinobacter. Next base: position 126,629 of record NZ_JACUUB010000001.1, on the reverse strand, counting down.
CAGCCCGGCATCTCGGTGCGAACACCGGCAGTGCCGTAGATGTTGAAGTAACCCTCTTCCATCAGCTGAGCCTGGTCCATCTTGGTGGGAGGAGACATCCACAGACGGGTTTTCAGAGGTTCCTTATTCTGCGCAAGCAATTTACCTGCGGCACGGAAGTGACCAATGTTGGTCATGCAGGAGCCGATGAAGACTTCGTCAACTTTGTCGCCAGCCACTTCAGACAGAGTGCGGGCATCGTCCGGATCGTTCGGGCAGCATACGATTGGCTCTTTGATGTCGGCCAGATCGATTTCCACCACGTGAGCGTATTCGGCGTCTTTGTCGGCACGCATCAGCTTCGGATTGGCAATCCACTCTTCCATTTGCTTGGCGCGACGCTCCAGGGTACGCGGATCGCCGTAACCTTCGGCAATCATCCAGCGCAGCATGGTGATGTTGGAGCGCAGGTACTCGGCCACAGACTCTTCAGACAGGTTGATGGTGCAACCAGCTGCGGAGCGCTCGGCGGAGGCGTCAGACAGCTCAAACGCTTGCTCGACGGTCAGGCTTTCAAGGCCTTCGATTTCCAGGATACGACCAGAGAATTCGTTGATCTTGCCTTTCTTCTCAACGGTCAGTATGCCTTGTTTGATGCCGTACAGCGGGATCGCGTGTACCAGATCGCGCAGGGTGATGCCGGGCTGCATTTCGCCTTTGAAGCGAACCAGAACGGATTCCGGCATATCCAGCGGCATAACACCGGTTGCCGCGGCAAACGCCACCAGGCCAGAACCGGCCGGGAACGAGATGCCCATCGGGAAACGGGTGTGGGAGTCACCACCGGTACCCACGGTGTCTGGCAGCAGCATGCGGTTCAGCCAGGAGTGGATGATACCGTCGCCCGGACGCAGAGAAACACCGCCACGGGTGCGGATGAAGTCTGGCATGGTGTGCTGCATTTCAACGTCAACCGGCTTGGGGTAAGCGGCGGTGTGACAGAAGGACTGCATAACCAGATCTGCCTGGAAGCCCAGGCACGCCAGATCCTTCAGCTCGTCACGGGTCATCGGACCGGTGGTGTCCTGTGAACCCACGGTAGTCATGTGCGGTTCGCAGTAGGTGCCCGGGCGCACGCCCTGGCCTTCATCCAGACCGCAGGCCTTACCGACCATCTTCTGGCCCAGGGTGAAGCCTTTGGTGCCGGCTTCAGGATCTTTCGGCAGGCGGAACAGGTCGGTAGCGCCCATGCCCAGTGCGGTGCGAGCCTTGGCGGTGAGGCCACGGCCGATGATCAGCGGGATACGGCCGCCAGCCTGAACTTCGTCCAGGATCACGTCAGATTTGAATTTGAATTCGGAGATCGTCTCACCGGCTTCGTTCAGGATCTTGCCTTCGTATGGGCGGATGTCGATGACGTCGCCCATGTTCATGTTGTCTACCGGTGCTTCGAAAACCAGTGCGCCGGCATCTTCCATGGTGTTGAAGAAGATCGGAGCAACCTTGTTACCGATACAGACACCGCCGCCACGCTTGTTCGGCACGCCCGGGATGTCGTCACCGAAGAACCACAGCACCGAGTTAGTGGCAGACTTACGGGAAGAACCGGTACCTACAACGTCACCTACGAAGGCAACGGGCAGGCCCTTGGATTTGATTTCTTCGATCTGGCTCATGGGGCCCGTTACGCCAGGCTCTTCCGGCTTCAGGCCATCACGCTCCATTTTATAGGCAGCGCGGGCGTGCAGCGGGATGTCCGGGCGGGACCAGGCATCCGGAGCCGGTGACAGGTCATCGGTGTTGGTTTCGCCGGTGACCTTGAAAACGACCATCTTGGTGCTTTCAGGAACCTTGTTCTTGTTGGTGAACCACTCGGCGTTAGCCCAGGACTCAATCACAGACTTGGCGACGGCGTTGCCGGCGTCCATTTTTTCTTTGACGTCGTTGAATGCATCGAACATCAGCAGGGTGTGCTTGAGTTCTTCACCGGCCAGCTCAGCCAGTTCGGCGTTATCCAGCAGGTCAACCAGAGTGGCGATGTTATAGCCGCCCTGCATCATGCCCAGCAGTTGCACCGCTTTTTTGCTGTCGATCAGCGGAGAAGTGGCTTCGCCTTTAACAATGGCGGTCAGGAAAGCGGCTTTTACATAAGCGGCTTCGTCTACGCCTGGCGGAACGCGGTTTTCAAGAAGGTCAACCAGGGTTGCTTCTTCACCGGCAGGCGGGTTCTTCAGCAGTTCGATCAGACCGGCAGTCTGCTCGGGGTTCAGGGGCTTGGGTGGAATACCCAGGGCTTCACGTTCAGCAACGTGTTCACGGTAGGCTTCTAACACGATATGGACCCTCATCAGTTGGAATGTCCCTCGCCGGTGGCACGGTGCCTGGCGGGAGTTTTTTGGCGAAAAGGCCGCAGGAGCCTCTGAATAACACCTAAAATCACCGACTAGGGCTTCAGGATTTATTCAGAGACTCCTTGATCTGGCGCTGCATTCTATAGGAAAGCACTTACAAAGTTAAGTTGGACAGAGGTCGGAGAGATCTGTTGGCTGCGCTATACTGCGCGTTTTCCTGAACCTGACCCGATCGGATGATATGAGCGACGCCCTGCAAGAGATACATGACTTTCTGCCTTGCCGAACGCCGGCAGCATGGATTGAGAATGCATTGGCCAATCAGGATTTGCTGCTGATTGACCATGCCCATTGTGAAAAAAAGGCCGCCTCAACCGCGCTCAGCCTGATGTACCGGTACGTGGACAATACCAATCTGCTCAACAAGATGTCGCGACTGGCACGTGAGGAGTTGCGGCATTTTGAGCAGGTGTTGGCGATCATGGTCAAACGGGGCGTGGCATATACGCATTTGACCCCTTCGCGCTATGCGGCCGGCCTGCGGGCGCCGGTGCGAAAGGATGATCCAGGCCGTCTGGTGGATGTGCTGATTGTGGGTGCTATCATTGAGGCTCGCTCCTGCGAGCGGTTTGCGGCGCTGGCGCCGTTTCTGGATGAAAAGCTGGCGGATTTCTACAACAGTTTGCTGAAATCCGAGGCCCGGCATTATCAGGATTACCTGAAACTCGCCGAGCAGGCCAACGGTGGGCCGGTGGATGAACGGGTGGCGGAATTTATGGCTATTGAACAGCCGCTGATTGAAACGCCGGACTCTGAGTTCCGGTTCCACAGCGGGCCGGTTATTGATTGATGTGTTAAAGCTCTCTGCATAATGTCATCCACCGGTCAATGCCGGCGCTGCGGTACTTCTGCTTGTGCAGGATAAAATAGAACTGGCGATCAAATTTTCGGTGTTCCGGAACCGTCAGGGGTACCAGGCTGCCGCGTTTGAAGGCGTCTGTTAGCACGAGCTGAGACAGGCAACCAATGCCAAGGTTGGCCTCCACTGCACGTTTGATCGCCTCGGTATGTTCCAGCTCCAACAGAATTGTCAGGTCTGGTAGCAGGCCTTGCATGCCTCGCTCAAAACTCTGTCGAGTGCCAGAACCTTGTTCCCGCATGATCCAGACGGCTTGCCGAAGATCCTCGTCTGTCAGCACGGCTTTCCGGGCCAAAGGATGGTCGGGGGAGCAGAAGGCCACCAACTGATCTCCCCGCCAGGGAATCACCTCTAGCTCCGTGCTTTGCAGCTCACCCTCAATCAATCCGATGTCCAGCTCGAAATCTTTGACGCGACGGGCAATGGCTCTGGTATTGGCCACTTCCAGTGAGACTCTGGGATGGTTGGGCGAGCTCATGTACTCGGCCATAACCCCCACGGCAAGATAGTTCCCGATGGTCAGCGTGGCTCCAACCTTAAGTGCACCCACTTCGGAATGTTTGCTGAAAGCTTGTTCCAGCTCGGTGGCCTGGGCGACCAGAGCCTCTGCCTTGGGCCGATAGAGTCTGCCCAGTTCGTTCAGTTGCAGGCGCTTGCCGACACGGTCAAATAACTGGATATCAAACTGGCTCTCCAGCTCTTTAAGTGCGCTGCTGGCGGCAGATTGCGACATGGCAAGGGATTCCGCCGCCCGGGTGATGTTCTGGTAGTGGGCGGCGGCGAGGAAGACCTCAAGTTGTCGAAAGCTATACTTCATAATCGATCAGGCCGGATAAGGGGGGAGGTATGTCCTGTCTGATCGATACGTTAGCGGTTCAAATGCCGGAAAACAACACAGCGCGCCGGTTCAGGGGATCATCAGCACCGGGTAGGGGCTGGCGGCAGCAATATGTTCTGTTGTGCTGCCGATCATGATTTCCTGAATCGGGGTTGAGCCTCGCTTGCCCATAATGGTCAGTGCGGGGCGGGTGTCTGTGATGGTTTGCAATATCTGGTCAACGGGGCGACCGATTAACACGTTTCGGTGCACGCCAGGGTGACGCTCAGCCAGGTCATTGATTCGCTGCTCCGTTGCCTCATCTGCCGCCTCTGGCTCTGCGGAATGTACCCACACCACGCGCCCGGTGTGCTTGCCAGACATCAGTTGTTCGAATAGGGCCTGGGCGTTGAACGAAGCCTTGGAACCATCCGTTGCGAAGAGAAGTTCTCCCTCAGCGGAGGCAGGTTGGTCTTGAACTGGAATGATCAGTAGCGGCACTTTGGTCGTTCTGGCCAGGTTCAAGGCTGTATTGCCAAAGAACAATTCTTTGGCCGCGTGGTGGCTGCGATTGCAGGCGACCACGCCGTCGGCATCGAGTTTTTTCGCCAGAGCCTGCACTTCTTGTGCGACGAAGCCTTTGAGTACTTGGGTCTCGGCCTGGATGCCCAGAGATTGTGAAAGTTGCTCGCCGATGCGCCGCAGCCGCTCAGTGGCTGCGCCTTCGGTATCGTCTGGGTGCAGTCGTTTGTGGGTTTGCAGTACGTAGGTAAGCGTGATCTTTTCTGTTTCGAGAAGCTGGAGCAAACCGGGCAGCTGCTCCATGGCTTGTTCCCAGGCCGTAGTGTAATCAACGGTAAGAATCAGGTGCTTGAGCATGCAGTCTCCTTGTAAATGAAGCGCTTGTGAGCAAAATCTACATTCAGATTAGTTCAGATCTTGTGATCCGGCCATGATCAGGGTCATATTTACCGGGCCTTTAATCTATTTTATCGAACATGGTTATGGGTATTGCCTGTTTTGTCGATTTAGTGCGCTGGGGTAAACTGTGCCCATCGAATTTTCCTATAACTGTCTGTGATGTTTTAGCAGCGAGGGCTCCCATGAGTAATCTGATGAAAGAAAAAGTCACCAGTGTTCATCACTGGAACGACACCCTGTTCAGTTTCAAGACGAGTCGGGACCCCGGCTTTCGTTTCAAGAACGGGCATTTCGTGATGATTGGTCTGGAAACCGACGGCAAGCCGTTGATGAGGGCGTACAGTATTGCCAGTGCCAACTATGAAGAAGAGCTGGAGTTCTTCTCAATTAAGGTGCCCGATGGCCCGCTGACATCGCGCTTGCAGAAGATCAGTGTTGGCGATGAGATCCTCGTCAGCCGCAAGCCGACGGGCACCCTGGTGCTGGATAACCTGTTGCCCGGACGAAACCTTTGGTTGATCAGTACTGGTACCGGTCTGGCACCGTTTATGAGCATTATCAAAGACCCTGAAGTGTATGATGCGTTTGATAATGTCATCCTGACTCACGGTGTTCGCTATGTGTCTGAGCTGGCCTATCAGCAAGATATTGAGGCTTTGCCCGCCAACGAGTTTTTCGGCGAAATGGTGGAAGGTAAGCTGATGTATTATCCGACCGTGACTCGCGAGCCGTTCCGTAACCAGGGGCGCCTGACCGATGCGATGGAAACCGGCAAGATTACCCGGGATCTTGGCTTGCCTGACTTTGATGTTGAACAGGATCGCTTTATGATCTGCGGCAGCCCAAGCATGCTTAAAGATACCTGTTCTATTTTGAACACCATGGGCTTCCAAGAAGCTCGTGGTGGGGATATGGGGCATTACGTCATTGAGCGTGCGTTTGTCGAGCAATAAACCTGATCCACAGGGGCTTGTCAGCGCTGGAAAGCGCCATAGAGCTTGGGTCAGGCTGGACTGGCTTCAACGGTTGGCATCCTGGGGGGTATCCGGCTAGATTATTGGCAAGCTTTCAAAAATGCCTGTGTGTCCATAGAGTTCATGTAAAGGAATAGGAATGGGACCCGCTCGATCGATGAACAAACCTGTCCGGATTGTAATCGCCGGAGTGGTAGCGGTTTTGTGTGGTGCCTTTTTAGGTAGCATGGTCCAGACCCAGTTTAACCTGGCGGCGCTGTCGGGGCTGGGGGCTTCCTTCACGTTGGCTGAACGCTTGACGGTCCTGGCAACGGATCTGCTCCAGTTTGCTCCGCTTTATGCCGGCTTACTGGTCGCCGCGTTGATTCCAGGTTTTCTGGTGACGGCAGGGCTACTCAGGTTGTTGGGGTTGCCTTATCGCGATTTCTGGTTCGCTTTTGGTGCAGCCATGGCGTTGTGGGCAACCCTGGCCCTGGTGGATCGTTTGGCGCCTATGCCAACATTGATTGCGGCAACGCGGTCCGTCCCAGGCTTAATGGCTATGCTGGCGACAGCGGCGGTGGCTGGGTGGGTGTTTGCTCAGCTGACGGCTCCGCCATCCAGATCCGCGACTGGCCGGGTGCCACTGGCCATGTTGATGCTGGCCGGTATGTGGAGTAGTTCTGAGCCTGCAATGGCTTCCTCCGATCCGTCGGGGGCCTTGGACTATCACATTGAAGAGGTTGCGCAGGGGTTGGATTACCCATGGTCCGTTGCTTTTTTGCCTGAGGGCTCTGCCTTGGTGACCGAGCGTGGCGGTGTGCTGAAAAGGTTATCGCCCGATGGCGAGCAAACAGTGATCAGCGGAGTTCCCGAGGTTTACGCTTCTGGCCAGGCGGGCTTGTTCGATGTGCTTATTGAGCCTGGAATGGATGGCGACGGTCGAATCTTTCTGGCTTATGCCTGCGGAAATGCCAGGGCCAACCATCTGTGCGTGGCCAGCGGCCATCTCAGCGGTAACAACCTGACCGGTGTGCGTGAGATTTTTCGGGCCGCGCCTGCGAAATACGGCAATGCCCATTACGGCGGTCGAATGGCCTGGCTGGGGGACGGCAGCCTGCTGGTGACCTTGGGCGATGGCTTTGATTTCAGGGAAGAGGCGCAGCGGCTGTCCAGTCATATTGGCACAATTGTACGGTTGAACCCGGACGGTTCGGTGCCTCCGGATAACCCCTTCATAGACCAGGACGGAGCGCTACCGGAGATCTACAGTCTGGGCCATCGTAACGTGCAGGGCGTTGTCTATGATGCGGATAACGACCGCATTATTGCGCATGAGCATGGCCCGCGCGGGGGTGACGAGATCAACCTGATCCGTCGGGGCGGCAATTATGGTTGGCCATTGGCTACCGATGGCGTTGATTACACCGGTGCCATGATCACGCCGTTCCGTCGCTATGAAGGCACAATTGAGCCGTTGTGGTCCTGGACGCCGTCTATTGCGCCCTCGGGGATGGCTTTGTACCACGGCCACCAGTTTCCGCAGTGGCGTGGCAACCTGTTTGTTGGCGCGCTCGCGAATAAGAGCGTACACCGAATGATTTTGGTGGATGGAGAGGTGGTTGCCACCGAACGGCTTTTTGACGAGTTGGGCGAGCGAATTCGGGATGTGCGGGGTGGGCCGGACGGCGCGCTTTACCTCTTGACGGATTCACCGCAGGGCCGCTTGCTACGGGTGGTGCCCCGTGAGCCTCCGCAGGCACAGATAATGACACTGGATTCGCAAGCGTTGGCTTGGGTGGGTGAGCAAATCTTCCGTAATGAATGTGCCGCCAGGCATCAATGCCTGGTGCATTGGAACGAGGGTGAAGCCTTTCCCTCTTTGGGCATTGGTCATTTTATCTGGTATCCCGAGGGCCAAACCGGGCCATTTACCGAGAGTTTCCCCGCTCTGCTGGCGTTCATGGTTGATCAGGGCGTTGAGTTGCCGATCTGGTTAGACGCTGCCCGTGTTCAGGGAGCGCCCTGGCCGGACCGGGCTACGTTTCTGCAGCAGGCCTCCGCATCTGCGCAGGTAGAAGCGTTGCGCGAGTTCCTGTATGACACTCGCGGGCTGCAGGTGCGCTTTATTCGGGAGCGCGCGGACCAGTCCCTGGAGACAGTGGTGGCGGCAGTGCCAAAAGCCAGACAGGCGATTATCCGAGAGCGGCTATGGCAGTTGGGACAAACGCCGGGCGGCGTCTATGCCTTGATGGATTATGTGAATTTTAAAGGGGAAGGGCTGGCGGAAACCGAGCGTTATGAGGGCGAAGGCTGGGGGTTGGCTCAGGTGCTCGGGGCAATGGACGAAGGTGGCGGCAAAACGGCATTGGTTCGGTTTCGTGAATCGGCGGGCACGGTGCTTTCCCGTCGCGCCCAGTTGGCTGAAAATCCGATCGAACGCGAACGCTGGTTGCCCGGTTGGCTGAGGCGCCTTGAAAGCTATCGGGAGCCAGCGTTAAAAAGCGGAAGATGAAAGCGCCGCTGGAGCGCTAAGGCTCCAGGGGCTGCTGTTTTAAGGCCATCTCTTTGCCGGGTTGTGCCGCCAGCCACCAAACATGGCTGTGCCAGTCACCAAGAACGATCCGGCGCGCCGGCTTGCCGTTGGCCTCAAGCTCATGAACGGCGGGCCGATGAGTGTGGCCGTGAATCATCAGCTGCACGTTATGGCGTTCCAGCTCCTTGATCACTTCCTCCGGAGTAACATCCATGATCGCCTCGGCCTTGCTCTGGTTTTTCGCCATCGAGACTTCCCGTAACTGGCGAGCCATTTGCTGGCGGTCTTTCAGGGGGCGAGCCAGCATCATCTGCTGCATTTGCGGATTGCGCATGGCGTTACGGAATTTCTGGTATTCGACATCGGCCGTGCACAGGCTGTCGCCATGAAGTAACAGGGTTGGTATGCCGTACAGGTCGATCACCGTCGGGTCGTCGAGCAGGGTAGTGCCGGCACGTTGGCAGAAGTCGTCACCGATCAGGAAATCCCGATTGCCGTGCATCAGAAAAATGTCGGTCCCGGTGTCGCTGAGCGCTTTCAGGGCGCTGGCCACCTGCTCCTGAAGCGGGGTGCGCTCGTCGTCGCCAATCCAGGCTTCAAAAAAATCCCCGAGGATGAACAGGCGTTCTGCTCCGGGTGCTTTTTCGTTCAGGAACGACATAAACGCGCCCGTGATGTCCGGGCGCGATTCCTCAAGATGAAGGTCAGAGATAAACAGCGTGGTCACGCGTCCTCCAGAACCTCGGCTTTCTCAATAATAACGTCCTCCGAAGGAACGTCCTGATGACCGGCCCGCATAGTAGTGCGCACGCCCCGGATTTTGTTCACCGTGTCCATGCCTTCTGCAATCTTACCGAACACGCAGTAACCCCAGCCTTCGGCGTTTTTTGCGGTGTGATCCAGAAAACCGTTGTTTTCAACGTTGATGAAGAACTGTGCAGTCGCGGAATGGGGGTCCATGGTGCGGGCCATGGCGACGGTGCCGATCATATTGCTCAGGCCGTTATCGGCCTCGTTCTGAATGGGATCGCGGGTTTTGCGCGGGGTCATGCCCGGCTCAAAACCGCCGCCCTGAACCATGAAGTTGCTGATCACACGGTGAAAAATCAGACCGTCGTAGAAACCATCGCGAACGTACTGTTCGAAGTTCTTTGCGGTTTCTGGCGCTTTTTCGTAGTCCAGTTCCAGTTTGATATCGCCGTGGTTGGTTTGCAGCAGAATCATCAGGGCTTCCTGTAATTAAGGTTTGGGTAACTTTAAAGATCGTATTGTACGCAAGAGTTTCGTCGTGTGCATGAGTCCGGCAAGGATTTGTGAGTATAATAGGCGGTTTAAGGGAGCGCAGCTGTGCTTCCAGGTCCCATTCCCTGTTGACAGAGATTGTATGAGCGCCGAGTCGAAGAAAGCCCATAATTTTATTCAGAGCCTGATCGAAGACGCCATCACCAAGGGTGAGCATTCTGGCAAGGTCGTTACCCGTTTTCCGCCAGAGCCGAACGGCTACCTCCACGTCGGGCATGCCAAGTCTATCTGCCTGAACTTTGGCATCGCCGAGACCTTTGGTGGTGAGTGCAATCTTCGCTTTGATGACACTAACCCGGAGAAAGAAAGCCAGGAATACATCGATGCTATCAAGCAGGATGTCGAGTGGCTGGGCTACAAGTGGGCCGATGAGGTGCTTTACGCCTCTGATTACTTTGATCAGCTTTATGCCTTTGCCGAGGAGTTGATCGAGAAGGGCAAGGCCTATGTGTGCGCCCTGAACGCCGAGCAGATGGCAGAGTACCGTGGCTCGCTGAAAGCACCGGGCAAAAACAGCCCGTATCGTGACCGCCCGGTGGACGAAAGCCTGCAACTGTTCCGGGATATGCGCGCGGGTAAGTACCAGAATGGTGAACTGGTGCTGCGGGCGAAGATCGATATGGCCTCGCCGAACATCAATCTGCGCGACCCGATCCTCTACCGGATTCGCTATGCCGATCACCATCAAACCGGCAATAAATGGTGCATATACCCGATGTACGATTTCACCCATCCGATTTCGGATGCGCTGGAAGGCGTCACTCATTCTTTGTGCACACTGGAATTTGAAGATCATCGCCCGCTGTACGATTGGGTGCTGGATAACATCACTATTCCGTGCCATCCGCGCCAGATCGAGTTTGCCCGGCTGAATCTGAACTACACCATCACCAGTAAGCGCAAGCTTAAGCGTCTGGTGGACGAAGCTGTGGTTGAAAGCTGGAATGATCCGCGCATGCCGACCATCTCTGGCATGCGCCGCCGTGGTTACACTCCGGAATCCATCCGCAGCTTCTGCGACATGATCGGGGTTAACAAGGCGGGCGGTACCGTCGATGTCGGCATGCTTGAGTATGCGATTCGGGAAGACCTCAACGCCCGTGCCCCCAGAGCCATGTGTGTGATGCGCCCGCTCAAGGTCACCCTGACCAATTACCCGGCCGGGCAGACCGAAACCCTGACCCTGCCGGTGCATCCGCAAAACCCGGATATGGGTGAGCGGGCGGTGACCTGGAGTCAGACCCTGTACATCGATCGCGAAGATTTCGAAGTGGAGCCGCCGCGCAAGTGGAAGCGACTGGCGCCGGATCAGGCGGTGCGCCTGCGCGGTGGTTACGTAATGACCTGCCGCGACGTGATTCGCGACGACAGCGGCGAAATTGTTGAGCTTAAATGCGAATACGATCCCGCTACTCTTGGCGTTAATCCGGAGGGTTACAAGCCCAACGGTGTTATTCACTGGGTATCCGCCGCTGACAGTGTTGAAACCGATATCAATCTGTACGATCGCCTGTTCAATCACGAATCGCCAGACAGCGATAAAGAGGGTGATCTGCTTGATCACCTTAACCCGGAATCCCTGGTGATCCTTAAGGGCGCACGTGTAGAGAAAAGTCTGGCGCAGCCGCGCACCGATCTGCCGTATCAGTTTGAGCGGGAGGGTTATTTCTTCTGTGATCAGGAGCTGACGGCAGCGGCCGGCAAGCCGGTGTTTAATCGCACCGTCACCCTGAGAGATTCCTGGGGCAAGGGAGGCAAGTAATGCGTATCTACAATACGCTGACACAGCAAAAGGAAGAATTTAAGCCGATCGTGCCCGGCAAGGTGCGCATGTACGTGTGCGGTATGACCGTGTACGACTACTGCCACCTGGGCCACGGCCGAGTGCTGGTGGCGTTTGATGTGATCAGCCGCTACCTGCGCCACCGCGGTTATGATGTGCACTATGTGCGTAACATCACCGATATCGACGACAAGATCCTGGCCCGGGCCGATCAAAACGGCGAAGTCTATTCCGATCTGACCGGACGCATGATCAAGGCGATGCATGAAGACGAGGCTCGCCTTGGTGTGTTGTCGCCGAGCGAAGAGCCCAGAGCGACGGCCTTTATCGATGAAATTATCGCGATGATTCATACGCTGATCAGCAGTGGTCATGCCTATGCCGCAGATAATGGCGACGTTTACTTTTCTGTTAATTCCTTCCCGGATTACGGCAAGCTCAGCAAAAAGAAGCTGGAAGATCTGGTGGCCGGTGCCAGGGTAGGTGTGCAGGAAGCGAAGCGCAGTCCCGCAGACTTTGCTTTGTGGAAGTCGGCCAGGCCTGGTGAGGTGAGCTGGACATCACCCTGGGGTGACGGACGTCCGGGCTGGCACATCGAGTGCTCGGCCATGTCGACCCAGTGCCTGGGTGACACCTTTGACATTCATGGCGGTGGGCCGGACTTGCTGTTTCCGCATCACGAGAACGAGATTGCTCAGTCCGAGTGCGCCACCGGCCACAAATTTGTTAACACCTGGATGCACGCCGGTGCCATTCGGGTGAACAAAGAAAAAATGTCCAAGTCGCTGGGTAATTTCTTCACCATCCGGCAGATTCTGGAAACCTACCCGGCGGAGGTGGTGCGCTACTTCCTGGTGTCCAGTCATTATCGTAGTCAGGTGGATTACTCCGAAGACAGCCTCGCTGAAGCCGGGCGTACCCTTACCAAGCTCTATCATGCGCTACGCGGTATTACCCCTGCTAAAAACAGTGACGTGGCAGAAACGGAGCATGATCGCCGCTTTGCCGAGGTGATGGACGACGACTTCAACACCGCCGGCGCCATTGCGGTACTGCATGCGATTGCCAATGACATCAATCATCACCGTCGCGAGGGTCGCGAGGATCGGGCGGCTCAGAGTGCTGCGGTACTGGTGCGCCTGGGTGGCGTGCTGGGCCTGTTGCAGCAGAACCCTGAAGCCTTTTTTCAGGCCGATACCGGTGGTGAGTTAAGCGCTGATGATATCGAAGCGATGATTCAGGCTCGCGCTGCCGCCCGCAAGGCGAAGAATTTTGCCGAAGGGGACCGGATTCGTGACGAGTTGTTAGAAAAAGGCATCATCCTGGACGACAGTCGTGAGGGTACCACCTGGCGCCGCGCCTGAGCCAGGAAACTCCCCGAAAGTCGCATTGTGCTGACTGGGAATGACCTTGTAGGGAATCTCACGTATAATGCGGCGCTCAAATTAAAGTGCCCCTGCGCTGAAAGGTGCGAAAAGGGGAGTCGGGAAACGTAACCCATTGAGGCAGACAACGATGACAGAACGCGTACAAATTGGCGGCATTCAGGTCGCGAAGAATCTGTATGATTTCGTAAACAACGAAGCGATCCCGGGCACCGGTATTGACGCAGATAAATTCTGGGCAGAGTTCGACAAAATTGTGAACGAGCTGGCCCCGCGCAACCGTGAGCTGCTGGCCAAGCGTGACGCCATTCAGGAAAAACTGGATACCTGGAACCGTGACCACAAAGGCCAGAAGCTGGACATGGTCGAGTACAAGTCATTCCTGAAAGACATCGGCTATTTGGTGGACGAGCCCGGCGAGTTCAAAATCTCCACCTCCAACGTCGATCCGGAAATCGCCACCATGGCCGGCCCGCAGCTCGTGGTGCCGGTGATGAATGCCCGCTTTGCCCTGAACGCCGCCAACGCTCGTTGGGGCAGCCTGTACGACGCGCTCTACGGCACCGATGCACTGTCTGAGGAGAACGGTGCCGAGAAGGGGCGCGGCTACAATCCCGTCCGTGGTGCCAAAGTCATTGAGTGGGCCCGCAACCTGCTAGACAGCTCCGCGCCTTTGGCTGCTGGTAGCCATAAGGATGCAGCCAGGTACTACGTTGATGGCGGCAAGCTGGTGGTCAAGCTGCAGAACGGCGACGTCACCGGCCTGAAAGATGAGTCCGGTTTTGTTGGCTTTGTCGGTGCAGCCAGCGAGCCGACCGGGCTGCTGCTGGTGAAGAACGGCATGCACTTCGAAATCCAGATCGATGCCAGCCATCCGATTGGCAAGGATGACGGTGCACACGTTAAAGACGTACTGATGGAGTCGGCCCTGACCACCATCATGGACTGCGAAGACTCCGTTGCCGCGGTGGATGCGGAAGACAAGGTGCTGGCCTACAAGAACTGGCTGGGCCTGATGAAGAGCAATCTGGAAGAGTCGTTCGAGAAGGGTGGCCAGCAGATGACCCGCCGCATGAACCCGGACCGCAGCTACACCGCTGCAGACGGCAGTGAGCTGACCCTGAAGGGCCGCAGCCTGATGTTCGTCCGTAACGTCGGTCATCTGATGACCAACCCGGCGGTGCTGCTGAAAGATGGCAACGAGATTCCGGAAGGCCTGATGGACGGTCTGCTGACCTCCCTGATCGCTATCCACGACCTGAACGGCAGCGGCCAGTTTCAGAACAGCACCAAGGGTTCTGTCTACATTGTTAAGCCGAAAATGCACGGCCCGGAAGAGGTGGCATTTACCAACGAGTTCTTCGGCCGTGTCGAAGATGCCCTCGGCCTGCCGCGCTTCACCCTGAAAGTCGGTATCATGGACGAAGAGCGTCGTACCACCGTTAACCTGAAGGCCTGTATCCATGCCGCTAAAGAGCGCGCTGTGTTCATCAATACTGGCTTCCTGGATCGCACCGGTGATGAGATTCACACCTCCATGGAACTGGGCCCGTTCATCCGTAAGGGCCAGATGAAGCAGGCAACGTGGATTGGCGCCTACGAGCAGTGGAACGTCGATATTGGTCTGGAAACCGGTTTCTCCGGCGTCGCCCAGATCGGTAAAGGCATGTGGGCCATGCCGGACCTGATGGCGGGCATGCTCGAGCAGAAGATCGGCCACCCGAAATCCGGTGCCAACACCGCCTGGGTTCCGTCCCCGACGGCCGCTACACTGCATGCCACCCATTACCATCAGGTGAACGTGTTCGACGTGCAGAAAGAGCTGGCCAGCCGCCAGCGTGCGGCGCTGGAAGATATCCTGACCGTGCCGGTGATGGACGATCCGTCGGCCCTGACCGACGCCGATATCCAGCAGGAGCTGGACAACAACGCCCAAGGCATCCTGGGTTACGTTGTGCGCTGGATCGATCAGGGTGTTGGTTGCTCGAAGGTACCCGACATCAACGACATCGGCCTGATGGAAGACCGTGCAACCCTGCGTATTGCCTCCCAGTTGCTGGCTAATTGGCTGCACCACGGCGTTTGCACCGAAGCGCAGATCCTCGAAACCATGAAGCGCATGGCTGCGGTTGTTGATCGCCAGAACGCCAGCGATCCGGCCTACCGCCCGATGGCTCCAGGCTTCGACGGTATCGCCTTCCAGGCGGCGCTGGACCTGGTTCTCAAGGGCCGCGAACAGCCCAGTGGCTATACCGAGCCGCTGCTGCACGCCTATCGCCTGAAGGTGAAAGCGGGCGAGTAAGCCGCTCAGCCATAAAAAACCCCGCTCCGGCGGGGTTTTTTATGGGGCAGGCTACAAAGGGGTCTGACCCCTTGGGGTCAGACCCCACCCCTCTGCCGGCGCCGATCTGCCAAACCCATGGGTTCGTGTGCGGTGCCAAGCCGGGAAAAAGTGGGTCAGACGCTGTGCAGCACATCCGCTGCGTACAGGGTGTTCTCCAGCAACGTGGCGATGGTCATCGGGCCTACGCCGCCGGGCACCGGAGTGATGTAGGCGGCGCGTTGGGCGGCGGCTTCGAAATCGACGTCGCCACGCAGTTTGCCGTCGTCCATCCGGTTGATGCCGACATCAATGACGGTTGCGCCCGGCTTGACCCATTCGCCTTTGATGATGCCAGGTTTGCCGACCGCGGCAACCAGGATGTCGGCCTCACCGACAAACTTTTCCAGGTTATTGGTAAAGCGATGGCATACGGTGGTGGTGGCTCCTTTTAGCAGCAGTTCCATGCTCATCGGTCGGCCAACGATGTTGGAGGCGCCCACAATCACCGCGTGCTGGCCTTTATAGGGGGTGCCAATAGAGTCGAGCAGGGTGATCACGCCAGCGGGAGTGCAGGGGCGCAGGGTGGGCTTGCGCTGCATCAGGCGGCCGATGTTGTATGGGTGAAAGCCGTCAACGTCTTTGTCGGGCCGGATCTTTACCAGGATGGGATCTGCGTCGAGATGAGAGGGCAGGGGTAACTGCACCAAAATGCCGTCGATTGCCGGGTTCTCGTTCAATTCATCAATCAGTGTTTCCAGCACTGCTTGTGAGGTGTCCTCTGGCAGGTCATAGGACAGCGACACGATGCCAGCCTCGTCGCAGGCTTTACGCTTGTTGCCGACATAAACTTGCGAAGCCGGATCGTTTCCGACCAGAACAACCGCCAGGCCGGGCGCTCTCAGGCCCCTGTGTTTGCGGGTTTCAACGCCGGCAGCAACGCGTTGCCGGACCTGGGCGGCGATTTCTTTTCCGTTAATCAGTTTGGCGCTCATGATTCCATCTTGTCGGTTGGGCATGAATAATGGGGAAGCGAATGCCGGGCATTGTCTCATGCTTCGGCATGAACGCCAACGTGGCGTGCGGGTAGGTGACGTTCTGATCAAGAAGGGTTTTGGGTCATGGTTGGCGGCCAGAATCACTGTTTTATTTATATTTTTCAAAATCCGTGTTGACGGATGCCGAAGCCGCCGGTAATATGCGCGCCAACTTTGCTGAAGCACTTGTTGTTCAGTTTACGGGGTATAGCGCAGTCTGGTAGCGCGCCTGCTTTGGGAGCAGGATGTCGGGAGTTCGAATCTCTCTACCCCGACCATTTTCTGGATGTTCAGGTGGGCGAACGGTCAAGCGCCCGTAGCTCAGCTGGATAGAGCACCCGCCTTCTAAGCGGGTGGTCGCAGGTTCGAGTCCTGCCGGGCGCGCCATTAGGTCGTCGGTCTGGTCAGGGCCGGGATCGCCAAACCAGCAAAGTTACAGTAATTGAAGTAGGTGCTGAAAAGCACTGTCCTGATGTGGTGGACGTAGCTCAGTTGGTAGAGCTCAGGATTGTGACTCCTGCGGTCGAGGGTTCGATCCCCTTCGTCCACCCCACTTTTCCCCTGTTATGACTTCCGCATGTTCTGAAGGTTTGAGAGCAGCGCCGGATACGCGAGAGTGGCGGAATTGGTAGACGCACTGGATTTAGGTTCCAGCGGGGAAACCTGTGAGAGTTCGAGTCTCTCCTCTCGCACCACCCTTTCTTTTTCTTGCAATGCCCCCACTGTTTTCTGTAGCTCCGGTTGTGTTCCTGGTCTCAAACCATCACTGCGCTTTACCGGGTGATTCTCTCGGCGGGGTAAACCGTGATAAACTACCGGCTTTTAATTTTGCGTCCCTTTGGGGTAAAGCGCTCCGTCCGGGATTTTGATTTAATTTTCATCCACATACAGAATCTGTAATTTGAGGAATCTCCATGCAAGTGTCTGTTGAAACGACCTCTAACATCGAGCGTCGCATGACGATTGGTGTGCCCGCCCAGGAAATCGACCAAGCGGTTCAGAAACGCCTGCAGGAAACTGCTCGCACGGTTCGCCTGAACGGTTTCCGTCCCGGCAAGGTGCCCATGAGCGTGGTCAAGCGTCGTTTCGGCGAAAGCGTTCGCCAGGAAGTGGTTGGTGAAGCGATGCGCGACAACTACATCAAGGCACTGCAGGAGCAGGACGTCAATCCGGCTGGTTGGCCCAAATTTGAGCCGAAGAGCATGGAAGAGGGTAAAGACCTCGAATTCGTAGCCATCTTCGAAGTGCTGCCAGAAATCGAGCTGGGCGACCTGAGCAAGGTTGAAGTTGAGAAGCCGATCGCAGAAGTTGCCGATAAAGATATTGACACTATGATTGATAATCTGCGCGGCCAGCAGGCGACCATGAAGGAAGTCAAGCGCAAGTCCAAGAATAAGGATGTAGTGACCATTGATTTCAAGGGTTCTATCGACGGTGAAGAGTTTGAAGGCGGTGCCGCCGAAGGTCATCGTTTGACTCTGGGCTCAGGTCAGATGATCCCTGGCTTTGAGAAGGGTATCGTTGGCGGCAAGACCGGCGAAGAGCTGGAAATTGAAGTGACCTTCCCTGAGGATTACCAGAACGAAGATCTGGCCGGCAAGCCTGCCAAGTTCGAAATCAAGATTCACAAGGTTGAAGAGCCTCAGCTGCCCGAGCTGAACCAGGAGTTCTTCCAGAAGTTCGGTATTGATGCGGAAGACGAAGCGGCTTTCCGTGAAGAAGTAAAAAAGAATATGGAGCGTGAGCTCAAGCAGGCCGTGTCTAACAAGGTCAAAAATGACGTTGTCGACGGTTTGCTGGCCACCACCGAGCTGGACATTCCGGCCGCTCTGATTGATCAGGAAATTGACCGTCTGCGCCAGGACGCTGTTCAGCGTTTCGGTGGTCAGGTAGATTTCCAGCAGCTGCCAAAGGAAATCTTTGAAGATCAGGCCAAGCGTCGCGTCAAGACAGGCCTGTTGTTCCAGGAAGTCGTCAAGAAAAACGAGCTGAAAGCAGAGCCTGCGCAAGTGGATGAAAAGATCCAGGAGATCGCATCTACGTATGAACAGCCTGAAGAAGTGATTGCGCACTTCAGCAGCAATCCGGATCAGAAGGCTCAGATCGAGGCCTCTGTCCTGGAAGACGCGGTCGTCGACCTCGTACTTGGCCAGGCCAAGGTAGTTGAGAAGAAGATGAAGTACGAGGAAGCGGTTCAGGCGGGTCAGCCCCAGCGCTGATCACCCCGGGCTTGCCCGGAATTGCTTTCTGGAAACAGCCGGTGTGTCCGGCTGTTTTCATCTGGGCCCAGTGATGGCAGAGTATAAACACAATTCGACTGTGATTTATGGATATCCTGCTTGAGGAGTCCATGCCCATTGTCCATAAGGAGTTCAGGCGCACATGACGCAGAAACCGATTGATGGCCCTACCATGATTACCAACGCCGGTCTGGTGCCGATGGTAATTGAACAGACGGCACGCGGAGAGCGTTCCTTTGATATTTACTCTCGTCTGCTCAAAGAGCGGGTGATCTTTCTGGTGGGCCAGGTTGAGGACCACATGGCCAACCTGGTGGTTGCCCAGTTGCTGTTCCTGGAATCCGAAAATCCGGACAAAGACATTCACCTCTACATCAACAGCCCGGGTGGTTCGGTGTCTGCAGGTATGTCGATTTATGACACCATGCAGTTCGTTAAGCCCGATATATCTACCTTATGCATTGGTCAGGCGGCCAGTATGGGAGCGTTCCTGCTTGCCGGTGGCACCAAGGGTAAGCGTGCTTGTCTGCCCAATTCGCGTGTGATGATTCACCAGCCGCTGGGTGGGTATCAGGGTCAGGCTTCGGATATCGAGATCCACACTCGTGAAATTCTCAAGATCCGTAACACCCTGAACTCGATCCTTTCGCAGCATACTGGTCAGGATCTCGAAACCATTAGCCGGGATACCGACCGCGATAACTTCATGGATCCGAGCCAGGCTAAAGAGTACGGGTTGATTGATACAGTACTTGATAAGCGCGTACCGAATAAATAATACTGAAAGTCATCGCATCATTCCTGGCTGGCGTATTGTTGTGTAACCCCGGCCAATGAAGAACAGAGGTATTTCAATGGCAGATGAAAGAAACGGCAGAGGCGACGATAACGGAAAGTTGCTGTACTGCTCGTTTTGTGGAAAGAGCCAGCATGAAGTCCGTAAGCTCATTGCAGGGCCCTCGGTGTTCATCTGCGACGAATGTGTTGATTTGTGCAATGACATCATTCGCGAGGAGATCCAGGAGAACGCCCAGGAAGAAGCTAGCGACCGCCTGCCTACGCCGGCTGAAATCCGCGAAACTTTAAACGAGTATGTCATTGGTCAGGATCGCGCCAAAGTTGTGCTCTCTGTGGCGGTCTATAACCATTACAAGCGTCTGCGCTATGGCGAAGGCAAAAGTGATGTCGAGCTGGGCAAGAGCAACATCTTGCTGATCGGCCCGACAGGTAGTGGTAAGACGTTGTTGGCAGAAACGCTGGCTCGCATGCTGAACGTACCGTTTACGATCGCTGATGCGACTACGCTGACCGAAGCCGGCTACGTGGGTGAAGATGTCGAGAATATCATCCAGAAGCTGCTGCAGAAGTGTGATTACGATGTCGATAAGGCCCAGCGAGGCATTGTCTATATTGATGAGATTGACAAGATCTCGCGTAAATCTGACAACCCGTCGATCACCCGTGACGTTTCTGGTGAGGGTGTTCAGCAAGCGTTGTTGAAGCTGATTGAAGGCACGGTCGCTTCGGTGCCCCCGCAGGGTGGTCGCAAGCATCCACAGCAGGAATTCTTGCAAGTGGACACCACTAATATGCTGTTTATTTGTGGTGGTGCTTTCGCCGGTCTGGAAAAAGTTATCCAGGAGCGCTCTGATCGTAGTTCCATCGGTTTCTCTGCAACCGTCAAGAGTCCAGACGACAGCAAGAACACGGGCGACATTATCCGTGATGTTGAGACCGAGGATTTGGTTAAGTTTGGTCTGATCCCGGAGTTTGTGGGCCGCCTGCCAGTAGTTGCAACGTTAACCGAGCTTGACGAGGAAGCTCTGGTTCAGATTCTGACCGAGCCAAAGAACGCGCTGACCAAGCAGTATCAAAAGCTGTTTGATATGGAAGGTGTCGAACTGGATTTCCGTCAGGAAGCCTTGCGGGCAGTGGCGCGCAAAGCAATGGAGCGTAAAACGGGCGCCCGGGGCTTGCGCTCGATTATGGAAGCGACCCTGCTTGATACCATGTACCAGATTCCGTCTGAGCATGATGTATCCAAGGTTGTGATTGATGAAAGTGTGATCAGTGGTGATTCTGAGCCGTTCAAGATCTACGCCAACAATGATCACGCCAAGGCTGTGCCGGACGATTGATACCGGCGACTGCAAACAAACCGGTGTAATCTGAAAAAGGGGGGCGTTTATCGCCCCTTTTTCATGGCTTGCGAAAGTGGCTTGCCGGTTTTTCTGCGTTGTAAAAAGATTGCAATTTCCGTCTGCGCCCCAATGATGGGTGATATGCTGAATCAAATGCTGTCAGAGGATTCCCTATGACCCGTATATCCGAAGAAACTGTGCAAGAGTACCCGCTGCTTCCATTGCGTGATGTGGTGGTGTTTCCGCACATGGTGGTCCCGTTGTTTGTGGGCCGTGATAAGTCCATTCAAGCCCTTGAGGCAGCGATGGAGGGCAGCAAGGAAATCCTTCTGGTCGCCCAGAAAGATGCGTCTACCGATGAGCCGGGTGCCGGCGATGTGTTTACCATGGGCACATTGGCAACCGTGCTGCAGATGCTCCGACTCCCCGATGGCACCGTGAAAGTGTTGGTGGAAGGTAACGCTCGGGCCAGCATTGCTGATATTTCAGAGGCTGATTACTTGTCCGGTCAGGCCATTCTGATGGATGAAGATGCGCTTCCGGAGCGTGAAGAAGACGTGCTCTCAAAGACCTTGATGGATGAGTTCGAGAAATACGTCAAACTGTCCAAAAAAGTGCCCTCAGAGGTATCCAATGCGCTAACTGGCATTAACGAACTGGAGCGCCTGGTCGATACCATGGCAGCCCACCTTGATATGCGGATTCCGGAAAAACAGGAGTTGCTCGAGGCCCTGGATGTGCGCAGGCGGGTAGACCTCCTGCTGGGTAAGCTGGACGGCGAGATCGATTTGATTGAAGTGGAAAAGCGCATCCGCGGCCGCGTCAAAAAGCAGATGGAACGCAGTCAGCGCGAGTATTACCTGAATGAACAGATGAAGGCTATCCAGAAAGAAATGGGTAACCTGGGCGAAGGCAACAACGATTTCGAAGAGCTGGAACAAAAGCTTGAGGAAGCGGGACTGCCGGAAGAAGCCCGTAAAAAGACCGAGGCGGAGCTCAACAAGCTCAAGATGATGTCGCCCATGTCAGCCGAGGCGACCGTGGTGCGCGGTTACATCGACTGGATGCTGGCGGTGCCCTGGAAAAAACGCAGTCGCGTTCGCCATGATCTTGAGCAGGCCCGCGAGATTCTGGACAAGGACCACTACGGTCTGGACGAAGTTAAAAAGCGCATTCTCGAGTATCTGGCGGTGCAAAGCCGGGTGAAAAAGATCAAAGGGCCGGTGCTGTGTCTGGTTGGGCCGCCTGGTGTAGGTAAGACCTCGCTGGGTCAATCCATTGCCCGGGCAACCAACCGTAAATACACACGGATGGCGCTCGGCGGCGTGCGCGATGAGGCTGAAATCCGTGGCCATCGTAAAACCTACATTGGCGCTTTGCCGGGCAAGTTACTGCAAAAGTTGTCAAAGGTTGGTGTGAAAAACCCGCTGTTCCTGTTTGATGAAATCGACAAGATGGGTATGGACCACCGTGGCGATCCCGCTTCTGCGTTGCTGGAAGTGCTGGACCCTGAGCAGAATCACACCTTCAACGACCATTATCTTGAAGTGGATTATGACCTCTCCGACGTCATGTTTGTTTGCACCTCCAACTCCATGGACATTCCATCGGCGTTGCTGGACCGAATGGAGATTATTCGGATCCCCGGTTACACAGAGGATGAAAAGGTGAACATTGCCTTGCGCTATCTGTTGCCGAAACAGATCAAGGCGAACGGTCTGCGCAAGAATGAACTGAACCTTTCAGAAGCTACGTTACGCGACCTGATCCGGTATTACACGCGAGAGGCGGGCGTACGGGGTCTGGAGCGGGAGATTGCCAAGATTTGCCGTAAGGTGGTCAGGGAGCATGTTGAGAGCAACGACAAGGCCTCTGTAACCATTACCCAGGAGATGCTCGAGGACTACTCGGGGGTCAAGAAGTTCAAGTACGGTCTTGCTGAAGAGAAGAACGAAATAGGACAGGTGACCGGTCTGGCCTGGACTCAGGTGGGCGGCGAACTGCTGACCATTGAGTGCGCACTGACCGCCGGCAAGGGACGAGTGGTTAAAACCGGCTCCCTCGGTGATGTCATGCAGGAGTCGATTCAGACGGCTTTAACGGTTGTACGCAGCCGGGCTGCGGGTCTTGGAATCAGCGATGATTTCCATGAAAAGCACGATCTTCACGTGCATGTTCCGGAAGGTGCAACGCCAAAAGATGGTCCCAGTGCCGGTATTGGCATGTGCACAGCATTGGTTTCTGCCCTGACTAAAATACCGGTTCGGGCAGACGTTGCGATGACCGGCGAGATCACTTTGAGAGGACGCGTTCTGCCCATTGGAGGCCTGAAGGAGAAGCTTCTTGCTGCTCACCGGGGCGGAATCAAGACCGTCATTATCCCTGATGAAAATGTCAGGGATCTCAAAGAGATACCAGAGAACATAAAAGAGTCTCTGGAGATTATTCCGGCCAAGTGGATTGATGAAGTTCTGGATGTTGCGCTGGCGTATCCACCGGAACCTCGCACCGCGGAATCGGCCGAAAAGAGCCCCGCATCCAAAGCAGGTGATGATGGTGGCGATGCTGCCGAGCGCATAAATACACATTAAACACCGGATGAGTTGTTGACATGCCTGAGAGCCCGTTGGTATAACTGTTTCGCCGTGAAGCAGCCAATAGCAAGGGCTCCCGCGCAGTAAGTGCCTATTCCGAATGCCGGTTAAACACCGAATGGAATAAGAAAACTGAAGAATGGAATTCTCCGACCGCTTATGCGATAGTCGGGAATGTCCTCGAAAAACAAACCGACCTAGAACATCTTCAACCTGAAATCGAAGGGGTTTAGTGTGAACAAGTCCGAACTTATCGACGCAATTGCAGAGTCCGCAGACATCTCTAAAGCAGCAGCTGGCCGTGCGCTTGACGCAATGACCAACTCTATCACCGGTGCTCTGAAAAAAGGCGATCAAGTCACTCTGATCGGCTTTGGTACCTTTTCTGTCAAGGATCGTGCCGCTCGTACCGGCCGTAACCCGCAGACTGGCGCTGAAATCAAGATAGCGGCCTCCAAAGTGCCTGGATTCAAAGCAGGCAAGGCCCTGAAAGACGCCGTTAAGTAAAGGCTCTTTTTTGGCAACTTTCGCTTGCGAAAGCTGCCAAGAGAATTCAAGGCGCATTCCGTTCAGGGTGCGCCTTTTTGCATTTGAATGGGGCAGCCGGGCTCGCACCTCGCAGCCACCTCCATCAGGACCTTGACAGGGATTCAGGAACAACATGCTTCAAGATATTCGGGATAATGCCCAGGGCACCATCGCAAAGGTTATTATCGGCCTTTTGATCGTTTCTCTGTCGATCTGGGGGATGGACGCCATCATTGGTGGGTTTTCCGGAGAGCCGGAAGTAGCCTCAGTAAACGGGGAGTCGATAACCGAGCGGGAATTTTTACGTACCGTTCAGCTGGAGACACAGCAACGGCTTTCCCAGATGGAGAATCCGGATTCCGCTATGCTGGACGAAGATCAAATTCGCCAGGACGTGCTTGAAGCATTGATCCAGGAGCGGGTTTTGATTCTGGATGCACAGGAACAAGGCCTGGAGTTGTCAGATGATGACATAGACGCATTGATTACCCAGATGCCCCAGTTCCAGATTGGTGGCCAGTTCAATCGTGACCGCTTTGTCGCCACCGTGCGCAACTTCGGTATGGGTGTCGGCGAATTCCGCGAGAACATGCGCAAAAACTACGTGATTAATCAAATTCGGGCATCCATTGCCCAGACTGGTCTGGTGGCCGGCGACAATGCCTCACAACTGCTCCGTATTCAGAACCAGACTCGGGACTTCCGGGTGCTGACCGTTAGTGCTGATTCCCTGGCCGATCAGATTGTCGTAACAGAAGACGATGTCCGGGCATACTATGATGATAACGCTGCTGAGTTCCGGGAGCCGGAGCAGGTGAATGTAGCCTATATTTCGCTGTCACTTGGCGCGCTGGCCGACGCCGTCGAGGTTGGGGAAGGCGATCTGCAAGCCTATTACGAAGAGCGTGCGGAAGAGTACGCCCGCGAAGAACGTCGTGCTGCTCACATCCTGATCGATTCCGGCGCAGAGGCGGAGGCAACGCTCGCCACTATTCTGGAACGCCTTGACGCTGGTGAATCGTTTGCGGAGCTTGCTCAGGAATTCTCGGTAGATACGATTTCTGCCCGAGATGGCGGGGATTTGGGTTTTGCCGGACGTGGCGTTTATGACGAGTCGTTCGAGGAAGCATTGTTTGCCTTGGCTGAGGGCGAGATCTCTGAGCCCGTAGAAACCAGTTTTGGTGTTCACCTGATCAGACTGGACGATGTTCGACGCTCAGATGTTCCATCTTTTGACGAATTGCGCGCGGAGCTTCGCGATGAGTTGGCCCGCACCCTTGCGAGTGAGCGTTTTGCTGAAGTGCGCGCGCAGTTAGCTGATGCTGCTTATGCGGCTGACGACCTGGCCGGTCCAGCTGAGGAGTTGGGGCTTGAAGTGCGCTCGGTCGATGGCGTTACTCGCGACGGTGGTGTGGCACCGTTTGATCATGCCGGACTGGTACGTCAGCTGTTTTCTGGCGACGTTCTTGAAGGGGGCTTTAACACCGAGCTGATCGACGTAGGCGATAACGTGTCGGTCGTGGCGCGCGTGCGCGAATACTTCGAGCCGCGTCAACGTGAGCTGGCAAGCGTTCGTGACGACATCCAGGCGCGCCTGGAAGCTCGGAAAACCCGCGAAGCCCTGGAGGCCCGGGTTGATGAGCTGATGGCTGCACTTGAGTCTGGTGATCAGCCAGAGGCCTTGAACGCAGGTGAGTGGCAGCAGTTTGAAGGTCAAGGTCGCGACGGTTCTGGTCTGAGTCAGTTTGTGGTTCAGCGTGCGTTTGCGATGTCTCGTCCTGAAGCTGATAAGCCTTCGGTAGGCAAGGCGGTCGGCCAGCGCGAAGCCGCCATCATTCTGGTGGATGCGGTGCAAGAAGGCGATGTCGATACCGCCGGCGTAGAGTTTCAGCAGTTGCGTCAGTTCCTGACACAGCTTGAAGGCCAGCGAGAATACGCTGCCTACCAGCAGTATCTCAGAAATGAGGCAAAGGTTGACCGGAATTGAGCCTGGTTGGCAAATAAAAAAAGGGTGCTTCGGCACCCTTTTTTTGTTTGCCCGGCGAAGCCGGCAAACCCGGCTTTCAGTTTAGTGGAAAACGGGTGGCTCTCAGGCTTTCTTTGATCTTCTTCAGGTGTTCGAGGAAGTCCGGGCCACGCTTGAGCGTGACGCCAGTGGCAAGAATATCAATCACCGTCAGGTGAATGATCCGGGATGACATGGGCATATAGACTTCAGTGTCTTCCGGGGCCGTCACCCCGAGCACCGCTGTGCAGGCTTCTGCCAGTGGAGAATCCGGGTTTGTGATTCCGATCACCGTCGCACCGTTTGCGCGAGCCAGGTGGGCAATTTCGACGGCTTCTCGGGTGCGCCCGGTGTAAGAGATCAGTACGATGGCGTCGCCCACGCCAGCACCGGCGGCGATCATGCGCTGCATCAGAGCATCGTCGTAGGACGATACCGGGATGTTGAATCGGAAAAACTTATGTTGGGCATCCATCGCCACGGAGGCGGAACCGCCCATGCCAAAAAAGCTGATTTGCTTGGCCTGTATCAAATAATCGATGACGATAGCAATGGCTTTCGGATCAAGGGCTTGTCGGGCCTTGTCGAGGCTGGCGATGGTGCTTAGCATGATTTTATTGGCAAATTCGGCGACAGTGTCATCGGGCTCTATGTCTTGGCCGACATACGGTGTGCCTGTGGCGATGCTCTGAGCCAGACGGATTTTGAAATCCGGAAAGCCCGTGGCGGAAAAGCCCCGACAAAAGCGATTGACCGTGGGTTCACTGACGTTGGCTGCCCGGGCCAGCGCTGCGATGCTGTATCGGGTGGCCGCACTTGGGTCTCGCAGAATGGCTTCAGCAACCTTGCGCTCGGATTTATTAAGAGTTTCCAGTCGACTCTTGATGTCTTCGAGCAGATTGTCGTCTCGGTGCGCCGTACTTGCCGCCATGCTGTGTACTCCCTGATGTGCAGGCAATTAGGATTGGAAAACCGGCAGATTATACCGTGTTTTGACGGTTGATCGGGTAGTAATTGTATCAACATTGCCGGTCAGGCTTGGATTGCATGCTGGCTGGTGTCATTATTTGGGTAAAGTTACGACATGGCCGTCTCGGTATGGTGTAGAGAGGCAGGGAGAAATGGAATGGCAGATAACGTGCAAGCGTCCTGCGATCTGATGATGTTTGGCGCTTCCGGTGACCTGGCGCAACGCAAGTTATTTCCTGCTTTGTATCAACTGGCCCGGGCGGGTCTGCTTGCCCAGGACAGCCGGGTTCTGGCGATTGCCCGCACAGATGCCAGTGAGCAGGAAATGCGTGATCGCTTTAAGGCCAGGCTGAAGGCGCAGATCAAGCCTGATGAGTTTGATGACGCACTGGCGGAACGGTTTGTAGAGCGAGTCAATTATCTGTGCCTGGACTTTAACAATACCGAAGGTTACGAGGCGCTGAACGAGTGGCGTTCATCCAATAATCAACTGATCGTTTATATGGCGACACCGCCGGCGATGTACGGCGTGATCGCACGCAACCTTCGCGCCCAGAGTTGTTGCACCGAGCGCACACGCGTGGTGGTGGAGAAGCCGATCGGCCACGATCTGGACTCGTCCAAAGTGATCAACGACGAACTAGCGGAGGTCTACCACGAAAGCCAGCTGTTCCGAATCGACCACTATCTGGGAAAAGAAACGGTCCAGAATCTGATTGCACTGCGCTTTGCCAATAATCTGTTCGCGTCACAGTGGGATCAGAACCACATCTCTCACGTTGAAATTACCGTTGCCGAATCCATGGGCATTGAGGGCCGCTGGGGCTACTTTGATAAAGCCGGCCAGATACGGGACATGATCCAGAACCATCTGTTGCAGCTTCTGTGCCTGATTGCCATGGACCCACCCTCTGACCTGTCGGCCGACAGCATTCGGGATGAGAAGGTCAAGGTACTGAAAGCGCTGAAACGGGTCACTCCGGATACTATGGAGCAGACGGTAGTGCGCGGCCAATACACCGCCGGTACCAGTGACGGCAAGCCGGTGCCCGGTTATCTGCAAGAGGACGGGGCCAATAAAGGCAGTGAGACCGAGACCTTTGTGGCGCTCAAGGTAGAGATCGACAATTGGCGCTGGTCCGGCGTGCCTTTTTACGTTCGAACCGGCAAGCGGATGCCAGAGAAAATGTCTCAGATTATTATCCACTTCAAACCGGCTCCTCATTACATTTTTGATCCCGATCAGAAGCATTTAGCCAATAACAAACTGATCATTCGACTGCAGCCAGACGAAGGCATGGCCCTCAAAATTCTGACCAAGGATCAGGGGCTGGACAAGGGCATGAGGCTGCGCCAGGGGCCTCTGGAGCTTACTTTCTCTGAAACCTTTGATACGGAGCGGATTCCGGATGCCTACGAGCGATTGTTGTGGGAGGTGATGCGGGGCAATCAGTACCTGTTTGTACGCCGCGACGAGGTCGAGCATGCCTGGCGCTGGGTGGATCAGATTATCCGTAACTGGCACGACAGTGGCGAACCACCCAAACGTTATGCGGCAGGTACCTGGGGGCCGGTTGCCTCGATTGCCATGATCACCCGGGACGGCAGGAGTTGGTATGAGGACGCCTGACCTTATATTGCCAGACGGTATTGAACGCTGTTTTCGAGAAAATGCCGATGCCGTTGCGCTTGAGCTTGCTCTGGATGTGGCAGAGTGCTTGCGGCATCGCCTGGCCTTGAGCAAGGGTGCTGCCCTGGTTGTCTCCGGTGGCTCGACGCCGCTGCCCTTTTTTCACGCATTAAGAGACCAGGCTCTGGATTGGTCCAGAGTCTGCATTGTGTTGGCTGACGAACGCTGGGTGCCGGAAGACGATCCAGCCAGTAATACCCTGTTGGTGCGCGAGCATTTGCTGCAAGGCGCGGCGGCTACTGCCAGATTTATTCCGTTAAAGGTGCCGGGGGAAGATGCCGTTAAGGCTGGGTCTGCCCTGGAGTCCGCTCTGGCTGAACTTCACTTGCCGGTGGATGTACTGGTGTTGGGGATGGGCAATGACGGGCACACGGCGTCGCTTTTCCCGGATGCTCCAGAGCTGAAGGTGGCGATGAATGCGCAATCTGAACGCCGGGCAGCTGTAATGACGCCGCCATCGCAGGCTCATCAGCGCGTCACCTTGACCCTGCCAGTGTTGTCCGGTGCCGGTTTTACCGCATTGCACCTGAAAGGCGAGGACAAACTTGAAACCCTGTCACGAGCAATTGCAGAGCCGGATGACTGGCAGTCCATGCCGGTGCGGGCGTTTCTGAAACCGGGTTTGAAGGTGTATTGGAGCCCCTGAGGCCGAGGGTTTACCAAGGAGAGTGTTATGCCACAAGTGTCGATGGAACATCGGGAGCAGATCAGGGCAGTGCTGTTTGCCTCCCCCCTGATGCCGGTTATTACCATTCACCATCCGGATGATGCGGTGCCTTTGTGTCGCGCCCTTTTTGAGGGGGGGCTCAGGGTGATGGAAATTACCCTGCGAACCGAGTTTGGTGTAGACGCCATACGCAAGGTTCGCGAGGAACTGCCTGGTGCCTGGGTCGGGGCCGGAACGGTGACCAGCATTGCCCAGTATCGCCAGGTGGAAGCAGCGGGCGCGCAGTTTGTCATTACGCCCGGAGTCACCGAGGCCATTCTGGACTTTGGCGTGACCTCAGAGGCACCTTTGTTACCCGGCATTGCGACAGCGTCGGAACTACTGATGGGATACAACCACGGATACCGATACTTCAAATTCTTTCCCGCAGAGGTGTCCGGAGGGATCCCGGCATTGAAGGCTTTTTCGGGGCCTTTTCCGGATGTGGCGTTCTGCCCGACAGGGGGTATCCGCCAGAACACGGCGGCTGATTATCTGGCGTTGCAGAGCGTCGTAACGGTTGGGGGTACCTGGCTGACACCAGACGATGCCGTCGCCAACAAGGACTGGGCGAGGATCACTGAAATCGCGCGCGCCAGCCTTGCCAGTCTGAAAACCGGTTAATGGTTTGCGGCTCAGCGGATGTCTGAGCCAACCTGAACGATTTTCATGGAGTTTGTGCCGCCCTGAGCGTTGATGTAATCGCCTTTGGTCAACACTACCAGGTCGCCCGCTTGCACAATGCCTCGGTTTTCCAGCTCTTTGACAGCCAGCGCATTGACTTGCTCATGGGCCAGTTGGGCTGAGTCAAAAGGTACGGTCTGAACACCCCTGAACAGCGCTACCCGATGCTGAGTGGCGTGGTGCCGGGAAAAGGCAAAAATCGGCAGGCTGGATTTGATTCTGGACATCAGTCGCGGCGTTGATCCGGTTTCGGTCAGGCAAATGATGGCGGCCACACCTTGCAGATGGTTGGCCGCGTACATGGCCGACAGGGCGATGGCCTCGTCCACCTTCTGCATGCTTTCGTGAATCCGATGCTTGGACTGGTGCATCGATGGGTGGCGCTCTGCGCCCAGGCAGATTCGAACCATGGCTTCGACTGCTTCCAGCGGATAGTCACCGACGGCCGTTTCGGCAGACAGCATCACGGCATCGGTGTAGTCCATGACTGCGTTGGCTACGTCGGAAACCTCCGCGCGAGTCGGCATCGGATTGGTAATCATCGATTCCATCATTTGGGTGGCGGTTATCACCACTCGATTCAGAACCCGGGCGCGGGAAATAATGTGCTTTTGAACGCCCACCAGTTCGGCATCACCGATTTCGACCGCCAGATCGCCCCGGGCGACCATGACCGCGTCTGAGGCTTCGATAACGGCGTCCAGAGCGTCA
Organism: Marinobacter sp.; assembly: GCF_014859525.1. Lineage (GTDB taxonomy): Bacteria > Pseudomonadota > Gammaproteobacteria > Pseudomonadales > Oleiphilaceae > Marinobacter. The sequence goes on along the minus strand of NZ_JACUUB010000001.1, from coordinate 96,058 downwards.
TTGTCGTGAGCCAGTTCGGCGCGCTCTATCTTGGCAACCAGGCCCGCTTTTGAGCCGGCCTCTTTGAGCAGGCGCCGCGCAATGTGCATGTCTTCCGCGGTGCGAACAAAAGAGACCGCTACGTAGTCTGCGCCTAACTGGGCTGCGGTGACGATATCGCGTTTGTCTTTATCGGTCAGGGCATCGGCTGATAAGCCACCGCCGCGCTTGTTGAGCCCTTTGTTGTTCGACAAGGGCCCGCCGATCAGAACGGTTGAGGTGATGCTATGGCCATCGACGGCGTTCACTTCCATTTCGATGCGGCCATCGTCCAGCACCAGAATGTCTCCGGCCGTGACGTCGTTGATCAATTCCTCGTAATCAATGCCAACACATTGGTTGGTGCCGGCTTCTTTATCCATAGTGGCGTCCAGGATAAATGTCTGGCCACGCTTCAGGGTTACCTTGTTCTCGGCGAAACGGGCAATTCGCAGTTTCGGGCCTTGCAGGTCGGCCAGTAAGGCTACAAAGCGCCCTTGCGCTGCGGCGGCCTCTCGCACACGACGGGCTCGTTCAATGTGCTCTTCGGCACTGCCGTGGGAAAAGTTCAGGCGGGTAACGTCCACACCTGCCGCAATAATGCCGGCCAGCGATTCCACACTGTCGGTGGCGGGGCCGAGGGTGGCAACAATCTTGGTGCGCCTGAGCATAGTGTGTGTCCTTAATATATGTTCATATCGATAAATGGTTTGAGTATCGCTAATTGAACCTGAAAGACTTCCAGCAAGGAAGTACACTTACGTAGCGTGCCCATCAAAATGGAGAGAACCATGCAGCCCAGAGTCTTGAAGGTCACCAACCGTATTATTGAACGCAGCCGGGCATCTCGTCAGGCTTATCTGGCCAGAATGGCAGCGCTCGGAGACCAGGAGCCGCACCGGGGCACATTGTCCTGCGGCAACCTGGCCCATGGTTTCGCAGCCTGCCAACAGGGTGACAAGGATACCCTGAAGCTGATGAATCGGGCCAATGTTGCCATGGTCTCTGCTTACAACGACATGTTGTCTGCCCATCAGCCATACCATCGCTTCCCCGATGTCATTCGCGAAGCAGCACACGGCATGGGTTCGGTTGCCCAGTTTGCCGGCGGCACCCCGGCTATGTGTGATGGGGTTACTCAGGGTCAGCCGGGCATGGAGCTCAGCTTGTTCTCTCGCGATACCATTGCCATGAGCACCGCTGTCGCGCTGAGCCACAATATGTTCGATGCGGTCATGTTACTGGGGATATGTGACAAGATTGTTCCTGGCCTGTTGATCGGAGCGCTCAGTTTCGGTTACCTTCCGGCCGTTTTTGTGCCTGCGGGCCCCATGCCTTCGGGACTGCCTAACAAAGAGAAGCAACGGGTGCGCCAGCTCTACGCCGAAGGCAAGATCGGCAAGGATGAACTGCTGCAGGCGGAGAGCGAGTCTTATCACAGCCCGGGTACCTGCACCTTTTATGGCACCGCCAATTCCAATCAAATGCTGGTTGAGGTGATGGGGCTGCATCTGCCGGGGGCCGCGTTTGTGCACCCGGATACCCCGCTGCGGGACGCGCTCACAGGGGCTGCCACCGAGCAGGCTATCCGGTTATCCCGGCCCCAGGGTGGCAAAGTCGGGCTTGCGGATATGGTGGACGAGAAGGCCATTGTAAATGCGTTGGTGGCTTTGCTGGTTACTGGTGGCTCCACCAATCATACCATTCACTGGATCGCGATCGCGCGCGCCGCAGGTATCATCATCGATTGGGACGACTACTCGGAATTGTCGTCGGTGGTGCCTTCGATGACCCGTATCTATCCAAACGGTCAGGAAGACATCAACGCCTTCCACGATGCGGGCGGCACCTCCTTTCTGATTCGTGAACTGCTGGACTCGGGCTACCTGCATGAGGATGTAAATACTGTGATGGGGCCGGGGCTGAGTCAGTATGGACAAGTGCCACAATTGTCTGGATCTGGTTTAATCTGGCAGCCCGCACCCGAGAAGAGTCTGCGCCCCGATGTGCTCAGCAGTGCCAGGCAGCCGTTTGCCGTCAATGGCGGCTTGAAAGTGCTTGAGGGTAATCTTGGGCGGGGGGTGATCAAAGTGTCTTCGGTGGCTGCGGAGCACCACTGTGTGGAAGCTCCGGCCGTGGTCTTCAATGATCAGAATGAGCTGAAGGCAGCTTTCGACGCAGGCGATCTGAACCGCGACTGCGTGGTGGTGGTGCGGTTTCAAGGCCCCAAAGCCAATGGTATGCCTGAGCTGCACAAGCTGACGCCTTACCTGGGTGTTCTGCAAGACCGGGGGTTCAAGGTCGCCCTGGTGACCGACGGTCGGATGTCCGGCGCCTCGGGTAAAGTACCAGCGGCGATCCATGTCTACCCGGAGGCCCTCGATGGCGGGCCCCTGGCCAGGATTGAGGCTGGCGATCTGGTGTGTGTGGATGCGATTAATGGAACTCTGAGTGTCCGGCTGGATGAGGGCGCCTTGGCCGCCCGGAGTGTGGCCACTCAAGATCTGAGCGCTCATCATCAGGGCTATGGCCGCGAACTGTTCGGCTGGATGCGCCGCAGCGCCAGCAACCCGGAGCAGGGTGCCAGCGCGTTCTGGACCCACGAGGCGTGATCGCCAAGGCGCTTGCGTTGGTCGGGGACATTGGAGGCACCCATGCCCGCTTTGCCCTGGTTGAGAAGGGCTCAGTGGCGCTGCTGGAAACGCGTATTCTGAAATGCAGCGACTATGCTGGTCCGCAAGCCGCTGTCGCCGACTATCTTGCCGGCGTGTCTGTCCCGGTGACTGAGGCCTGCTTTGCCATCGCGGCTCCGGTTGTTGGCCATACCGTTGCGATGACCAACAATCACTGGCACTTTGATACCCAAGCACTGCAGCAAGCCTTTGGTTGGCACCGGTTCAGACTGGTAAACGATTACACGGCGATGGCTCTGGGTGTGGTGCACGTGCCTGGGCATAAGCTGGTGCCCGTGGGGGCTCTCGCAGAGCGCCAGCCTGGCCCGTTGCTGATTATGGGGCCAGGCACCGGGCTAGGGATGTCCGCGTTGATTCCGGCTCATCCGGGTTGGGTGCCTTTGGCTACCGAAGGTGGTCATGTCGACTTTGCGCCGTCCGACGACACGGAATCTCAGGTTCTGGATTATCTGCGGGCGCAGTTTGGCCGGGTGTCGGTGGAGCGTTTGCTCTGCGGCGGAGGGCTCCTCAATCTGTACCGGGCATTAGCCACGATCAAGGCGTTGCCAGCTACCCTGACAACGCCGGAACAGGTCACTGCGGCAGCCGTCAATGGATCGAGTGATCTGGCCCGGCAAACACTGGAGCGATTTTGCAAAATCATGGGGCAGGTGGCCGGTAATGCCACGTTGACGCTGGGCAGTTTTGGCGGCGTGTATCTGTGCGGTGGCATTTTGCCTGCGATCCTGCCGTTTTTTTTGTCCAGTGGTTTCCGGGGCGAATTTGAAAACAAAGGGCGAATGCGCCCCTTGCTGGCGGCAACGCCTGTCTGGGTCGTACAGGACCCTCTGACGGGTCTTTACGGTGCCGCGGCGGCGCTTGATCAGGCCTGGGTCACAAAGCTACTTTGACAGCGCCAATGCTGCGCATTCTGGCAGGCGTCTCGGGGCTGTCTGGCAGATGTACATATCCAGTGCCCGTTGTTGCTCTTCGGTGATGTACAGCCCTTGCTTGGTTCTGCGCCAGAGTATGTCTTCGGCGTTCAGGGCCCACTCCTCAAAAATCAGGTAATCCACTTCTTTTTGCGACAGGGTTTCGGTGTACCAGTGGCCCATGTCTTTCGGGCTTTGGCACCGGTTGAGAATGCGGTAGCTGTCGGTGCCGTAGCTGCGGGCAAAACGGCGGATTACCGCACTGTTGAGCCACGGAAAGTCAGCGTTCAGTTTGGCTTCCAGTTCGGCGTGGTTTTTGAAATCGCCGCCGGGTAGTAGCGCCTTCTGAGTCCAGGATTTACCGGAGCCGGGGAAATACCGGCACACCTGATCTGTAACCGCCTCGGCCAGTTTTCGGTAGGTGGTGATTTTGCCTCCGAACACCGAGATCAGCGGCGCCTGGTGGTTTTTATCGTCCACTTCAAAGGAATAGTCTCTGGATGCAGACTGCGCAGTGCCGCCTTCCTCGTCCATCAGCGGGCGCACACCGGAATAACTCCAGACCACATCGTTCGGCGCCAGTTGTCTGCGGAAATACTGGTTCACGATGGCGAGCAGGTAATCGGTCTCTTCCTGTGAGATGGCAGCTTCTTGCGGATTACCCTCAAAGTCCACATCGGTAGTGCCGATCAACGAAAACTGATCCTCATAGGGGATTACAAACACGATGCGATCATCCTGGTTTTGCAGGATGTAGGCTTCGTCGTCCTGGTTCAGTTTTGGCACCACAATGTGACTGCCTTTGACCATCCGGATCTGCTTGGGCGCTTTCATACCAAGGCTTTCGTCGAAAATACGACTTACCCAGGGCCCCGTGGCGTTAACGATAACCGTGGTTTTGATGGTGCGGTGATGGCCGGTGAGGGTGTCCTCCAGGGTTGCCTGCCAGCCTTTGTTGTCGCGATTGGCATGAACGCAGCGGGTGCGAGTGAGTATGACGCCGCCTTTGCGCTTTGCGTTAAGGGCTGACAATACGACAAGGCGGGCATCGTCTACCCAGCCATCTGAATACTCAAAGCCTTTGGTGATCTCCGATTTGAGTGGCGAGTTTTCTTTGAAACTGATAGCACGTGAGCCTGCCAGCAATTCCCGCTTGGCCAGATGATCGTACAGGAACAGACCGGTACGGATCATCCAGGCCGGCCGCAGGTGAGGTTGGTGCGGCAACCGGAAACGCATCGGCCACATGATGTGGGGCGCGTTGGCAAGCAGTGCTTCCCGCTCGGCCAGCGCTTCTCGCACCAGCCGGAATTCATAGTGCTCAAGATAACGCAGGCCGCCGTGAATCAGTTTGCTGCTGCTGGAAGACGTGGCCGAGGCGAGGTCGTTCATTTCACACAGCACGACCTTCAGGCCGCGGCCAGCGGCGTCCATGGCGATACCCGTGCCGTTGACACCGCCGCCGATTACCAGCAGATCACATTGATCAGCCACGCCTGACGGATGTTCCGCTTCCATTCGTTGACCACTGCTTTCCATCGTCACGCGCGCCTGCTCCTGATCTTCCCTCATAATAGGAATCGATTATCAAAGAATGTGGCGAAAGGGTAAAGCGATGGGGGCACGATAGGGCGTGCCCGGCGGTGGAATTTTGGCCGCCGGGCCTGGGTTTCAGAGCTGCGTTGGCTCAGAGTGAAGCGGGTTTGCCGGAGGCCAGGCGTCGAGCTTCCCACTCTTGCCGGGTTTGGGCGGCTTCGTCGCCGGACATGGAATCAATGATGTCGAAGTAATCCGAACCGAACCGATCGGCCATGATCGTCTCACGGGGCTTCACTCTGACAACGTAGACCGTCTGAACATTCTGGTGGTCAAAGGCTCGCCAGTGTTGTTCATCTTTGAGCAAGGTGTAACGGTGGCCTTCCAATTGGCGCATCACATCCCGGGTGTTGGTATTGCCAGCTCGCTCTACGGCGTCTTTGTATTGGTAGACAATACTGTAAGCAGACGCGGCTGAAGACGACGGTCGCATATCGTAATGGTTGGAGAACGCCTCAACAAACTCTTTACCCCTTTGGTAGTTATTCTCGTAAGGCAGGTTCCACACCCAGGGTGCTGCGCCTATCACACCCTCCATAATGGTGGGGCCTACCTGCCGTGCCATACCGAGGGTCAGGTTGGGAACCACCACTTGCATGCGCTTGGTCAGGCCCATTTCATAGGCGGCATTCAGGGCACGAACCATATCGTCGCCGAACAGGACCAGCATCAAAACCTCTGCATCGCTCTGTGCAGCTTGCTCGAGGGCTTTTCTGAAATCGCTGGTCAAGGCTCTCGGAAAGGGGGTCTTAACGCCCTGATGAGTTTCCGTGTCTTCCGTGTTTGAGAATTTGCGAACCGACTCCTCAACCGACCAACCCCAGGTGTAATCGGCGGTGATGTAAAAGTAGTTCTGCTCGGCGTGATGACGGTTCAGATATTGGCTCAGAGCTTTTGCGGTCATCCAGGCGTTGTAAGGCTCCCGGAACATATGGCTATGGCCTTCGCTGCCGGTGGTGGCATTGGAGTAGGTAAGCGTCCCGAAGTAGAGGCGATTGCGCTCACGCGCGGCCTTACCAGAAGAAATGGCGACGGCACTGGACACTCCACCGAAAACCATTTGTGCGCCCTCACGGTCAATCAACTCAGCGGTGTTCTTCGCGCCTTGGTCGGGCTCGCCACGAGAATTGCGGATGACCAGTTCCAGACGTTGCCCCAGAACTCCACCAGCCTGATTGATCTCATCCACGGCCAGGTAGGCGCCCAGGCGCTGTTGCAGGCCCTGGTCCTGGTAGCGACCGGTCTGGGGGTAGTTCAGGCCAATCTTGATCGTTTCGGCATAGACCACAGCGCTGCCCAGCAGCAAGCAGACTGCGAGCAGCAGTTTCTTATACATCATTACGGTTGGTCTCCAATGTGATGAGTCTCGGGATCGGACTATTTTTGTTGTTCTATGCAAGGGCAACGTAGTGTCGGTGGTCCAGTGGTGCTCAACAATGGGACTAAGGTGGAACTTAGGGTAACGATTGGTAGGTAATTGATATAAATCAGGTTGCACAAAGGCAGTGTGCAGTTTTGGCCGTTATTCCGGGTGATAGTATGCCGGCGGGCAGCCCGGTGTACAGGATGGATGCGCAATACCGGGAGCGGCTGCGCCACAGGCTGCCCTGATGTTATCGATGTCAGAAAGAAAGCCTATTCACGACCGGCTTCGGCGGCCTTCACTTTTACGTAACTGCCCGGCGCGTCCTCAATAGCCTTTAGTTTGCCATCACCCGGCTGTCGGGCGGATACCTGCTCGCCCTCGTGCGCCTGAATCCATGCTTTCCAGTACGGCCACCAGGAGCCCGGGTGATGTTCTGTGCCGTTGAACCAGTCGTCTGAATTGTCGCTCAGATTGTCGTTGGTCCAGTATCCATATTTCTCTTTGTAGGGCGGGTTGATCACACCGGCGATGTGCCCAGAACCTGACAGCACGAACTTCACGTTGCCGCCATAGGCTTTGGCGCCTTTATAGGTGGTTTTCCATTTGGCAATGTGGTCTTGCCGCGCAGACAGGAAGAATGAGGGAACCTCGATCTCTGCAAGGTTGATGCTCTCGCCACCCATGGTCAGCACATCTGGCTCAACCAGTCGATTGTGCAGGTACATTTCTCTCAGATAATAGCTGTGCATCCGCGCAGGCAGGTTGGTGCCGTCGGTATTCCAATAGAGCAGATCAAAGGCGGCGGGCTTCAGGCCTTTCAGGTAGTTATTGGTCCAGTACGACCAGAACAGATCGTTCTCACGCAGCAGGTTAAAGGTAAAGGCCATGGCTCGGCCGTCCAGATAGCCTTTTTTGTCCATGGCCTGCTCAATCCCGCGAATGGCATGGTCCGTGATGAACACACCGATACCGCCGGGATCTGAGAAGTCCAGCAGGGTGGTCAGATAGGTTGTGCTGACAATCGGGTCACGCTGCTTCTTCTTTAGCCAGGCCATGGTGGAGCCCAGCAGTGTGCCGCCGATGCAGTAGCCGATCGCGTTCATCTGCTCCTCGCCGGTGGCCTTCTGCACGGCCTCAATGGCAGCAACTGGACCAAGGGCCATGTAATCATCCCAGCCTTTGTTTTTTTGCTTTGGTCCGGGGTTGCGCCAGGACACCACGAACACTGTCTGTCCCTGGCTGACAAGCCAGTGGATAAACGAGTTCTTCTCGGTCAGGTCAAGAATGTAGAATTTGTTGATCCAGGGCGGGACGATCAACAGCGGGCGCTTGGCCACGGTTTTGGTGGTGGGCGCATACTGGATAAGTTGCATCAGTTCATTCTGGTACACCACTTTGCCAGGTGTGTTGGCCAGATTGCGGCCGACCTCAAATGCCGAGCGGTCCGTCATGCCCACGTTAAACAGATTCGGATTCTGACGAAGATCTTCAATCAGATTGCGGGCGCCGTCTACCAGGTTCATCCCTTTACGCTCCCAGGTAATTCGCAGTACCTCGGGATTTGAGAGCGGGTAGTTGGATGGTGACAGGGCGCTCGTTAGTTGACGGGCATAAAACATCATTTGATCGCGGGTTGGGCCGGGTAGGGCCTCCATGTTTTCAACCCAGCTGAGGAACGCTTTGGAATTGATCAGGTAAGCCTGTTGCAATACGTCAAACGGTAGATGTTTTTGCCAGTCCTCGGCCAGAAAACGGCGGTCGTCCGGATCTGGCAATGTGACAGGCTCGGGTTGTTTGCCGGTCAGTCTGGCGAGTGTGTAGCGGGCCAGGCTCAGGTGTTTCTTGGCCAGATCGATTTCTGCGCCGGCAAACCGCAGCGGATGCAACAGCAGGTCTTCTGCCATCGTTCGGTAAGCGTCGGAGGCCTCGCTCAAGGTGGAGAGTTTAGCGTGGTCAACCATACCGCTATCGCCAAGCCAGTTTTCGATATGTTGTTGGCCTTGCCGGACGTTGTCCTCGAAGCTCTTGACCAGTTGATTTGCCGTTTTATTGATGAAATCCAGACCGAACATGACAGGCTCCTGCCGAACGATAAAAAAACGGCCGGAACAGCGACGCCATTCCGACCTTTGCAGCACTGATCTGATCAGGCTGTGGTTTTGTTGCCACTGGCCTTGTTAGCTGAGGCCTTTTCTTTTGCAGGTTCGGTGACGTCAGAGGCGAATACTTGCTGCACCTGCTCACGGGTCTCGTTCAGGTAGTCCTGCCAGGTTTTCCAGTCGCTGGTGAATTGCTCACTCAGTGATTTCAGCGTTTCTGCCTGCTCGGATGTGACTTGCTTCAGACCATCCAGGTCCCGGACTTCTGATACTTTGCGAGCCTGCTCCATGGCAACGTCCGCATAACGGCGGAAGGCTTCCATTTGGATTTCGGTGGCCTTGGTGAACTGGGTGAACAGGGTTTCGTTCAGGCGATTGGCTTTTTCGAAAAGATCGGTGTTCATAGGTTACAACTCCTTTGTAGCTTGGATGACTGATGTCTCAGTTTACCTTATGAAGAATGACGCTATTTTGACAGGCGTCAATCGCGAGTTCAGCATATCCTTCAAAGTAATGTCGACCAATAACCCGAAGGAAGAGCGTCATGAGCAATCGTAAATCCGAACTGGAAGTTCTCAAATCCGATCTTGAAGACAGACTGGCACGTTACCAAGCCCATCAGCGTCGCGAAACCGGGGCGCTTGACAAGGATTTTGAAGAGCAGGCTACGCAAACTCAGAACGATGAGGTGGTGGATTCCCTGGAACATGAGACCCGAACCGAACTCGTTCAGATAGCCCATGCACTGGATCGAATTGACCAAGGTCTTGGCGATGAATGCGAGCGTTGTGGTGAAACGATCGACCCAAGACGTTTGCAGGTCTTGCCATATACCACGGTTTGTGTAAATTGCGCCGACAATTAAGTATATGGACTTAAACCAACCAGCCAGAGTGGTACCAAATGACCGAGCAGCAGTCCGCAGAACATAAACGCGAGGGGTTGCCTAAAAGTCAGGTTGTCGGCCTTATTCTGGGAGCGTTTTTTTTGCTGATCACCTGGGTGGTGCCGGCTCCTGAAACCATGGGCCAGGAAGCCTGGTCTGCCTTAGGGTTGATGCTGCTGATGGCAACGTGGTGGTCAACTGAAGCCATTCCCATTCCGGCCACTGCTCTGTTGCCGATCGTACTGATACCTGCCCTCGGATTGGGCACCATAGGCCAGGCTACGTCACCTTATGCCAATCCGATTATCTTCCTGTTTTTGGGCGGTTTTACCCTTGGCCTGGCGATGCAACGCTGGAATTTACACCGCCGGATTGCACTGCTGACGCTCAGAGCGGTAGGCGATCAACCCAAGCGCCAGATCGCAGGCTTTATGCTGGCAACGGCGTTTCTTAGCATGTGGGTCAGTAACACCGCCACCGCCATCATGATGTTGCCGATTGGTTTGTCTGTTGTGGCGATGATGGACCCCTCTAACCCTGAGGGTGTCCGGCGCTACGCGACTGCATTACTTCTGGCGATTGCCTACTCTGCCAGCATTGGTGGTATTGCTACGCTGATCGGTACGCCGCCCAATGCCTTATTGGCGGCTTATCTGAGCGAAAATCAGGGCATCTCGGTTGGCTTTGCCCAATGGATGCTGCTGGGCCTGCCGGTATCAGTGATCATGCTGGTGTTGGCATGGTGGTGGCTTACAAGGAAAGACTTCGGCGTTAGCGAATCTTCGAGCAGTGGCGAAATGATTCGTGAAGAGTTGACCAAGCTGGGTGCAATGAGCCGGGGCGAAAAACTGGTGGCTACGGTGTTTGTTCTAACAGCCAGTGCCTGGATTTTTCGGCCGTTATTGTCGGCCGAACTCATGCCTTGGCTCAGTGATACAGGGATCGCGATCGCTGCCGCCATCGCGATGTTTATCATTCCAGTCAATACTGCAGATCGCACCTTTGTGCTGGATTGGGAGTCTGCGAGCAAGCTGCCCTGGGGCGTGTTACTGCTGTTTGGTGGCGGGTTGGCCATGGCGGGTGTGATCAGCAGCTCTGGACTGGCCGAATGGATAGCCGCAAGTTTGGGGGCTGCCGGTGTGCTGCCAACCTTGGTGATGGTGGCTCTGGTCGCCGTTGTGATTATATTCCTGACCGAGGTAACCAGTAACACTGCGACCGCTGCGGCGTTCCTGCCGTTGCTGGGCGCTCTGGCGATGTCTCAGAACTTGTCACCCCTGCTGTTGACGGTGCCGGCGGCGATCGCCGCCAGCTGTGCTTTTATGATGCCGGTGGCCACTCCGCCAAACGCCATTGTGTTCTCGAGCGGGCATATGCGAATTTCAGACATGATTCGGGCCGGCTTCGCGTTAAACCTGATCGGTGTGGTGGTCGTTACTCTGATCAGCTATGCCTTGATCGGCTTCGTTTTTACGTTGTGATGAGCCGCTGCAGCCCTGGCTTGCGTTATGCGGTGGCAACGTCGGGCCCTGGGATGACATCGGGGCGCTCATCCTTCCAGTTGATCGCTTTACCCCCAGGAAACTTGGCGTCAACGGGGTTATCTCGAGGCTTAAGTGCCGGTTTTTCCGGGCCAGGGCGAGCGCTGGTTGATCATTTATACCACTGCAGATGACCTGCAAGGCCAAACGGTTATTAAGACTCCGCGTGGCCCGGCAGCGATACCCCACGTCCGTATTGGCGAGTTGGGCATCGCTACGTTTGCCGATTAGCGGAATTAGTCTTCTGGCTTGTCGCGGTCCAGCCATTGCTGGGATAACCAGTAAAAGCTGCCCTGACCGGCTGGGTGAGTGCAGTTATAACGGAAACGACGACTTTGAAACGCCTTTGGGGCCTTTACACGCACTATGCCGTCGGTGACCGTGAAGTCGATACGGCCCATGCCAGAGGCAAAGCAGGTGAGGCGATTGGCGTCCAGTTGCTCGCCAAGAGGAAAGCTCATGGCTGGTGGATTCGAATCTATAACACCATCGGGAAGATCTTTTGCCGGCACAGGGAAGGCCCTGCTTAACAGTTTGTCTTTCAGGCTTCCGAGCTGGCCGTAAGCGTTGGCCATAGGGAATCGTGGCAACCTGGTGTCATGGGACCAGCGGCCAACCGCGCCGGATTGTTGCCCATAACCATACCATCCTCGTTCGGCTAGTTTTGCTTCTAGAGCTTCATCGAACTCGCCGTATGGATAAGCAAACATGGGTTCGTCTATCCCAAGTTTGCGCTTGAGTTCTTTTTGGGCCTCGTCAAGACTGTGGTTTACCCGGGATGTCCATTGGGTTTCGGGTTCACCGGTTCGGCGTGCCATATGAGCATGGTCGGTGCTGTGATTCGCAATGGTGACGTGTTCGAGTTTACCAAGCTCCCGAATCTCATCCCAGGTCATATAACCTCGGGAGCCGATGGCATCAGTGTTCACAAAAATCGTATAGGGCACACCGAAGCGTTCAAGAATGGGCACGGCAGCGCTGTAGACTGATTCGTACGCGTCGTCAAAGGTGATGGCGATCTGGCGTGACGTCTCAAGCTCGCCTGCCAGAGCCTGTCGGGTGCCTGAGAGCAAAGGCACGACCTCCAGATCCAACTCCTGGATCATTTGCAGCTGAGCCTCAAACAGTGAGACAGAGGTGCTGGTTGCCGCCGGTGTGCTGTCATCCACATGATGATACTGCAAAATCACCAGGTCGGCTTTGGCTGCGTTACCTACCATCAAGAGGGCTGCGATCAGTGTGAGGATTCTTAACCGTTTGATTATGATCATGGTTGTTGTGAGTCCTGCATTGAAGTGAAATGAATTAGGCATAGTGTGCTTTCAAGACCGAAAAGGCCTCGTTAAGTTTCTGGATGGCTTTGGTGTCGCCACCCCGGTCAGGATGCACTTGCATCACCAGCTTGCGAAATCGTTGTTTGATGGGCGCAAACTGCACGGGCAATGTCGAGAAACCCAGCGCTGACGCAGCCTCTGAAACGGCCGGTAAATCGGGTCTTGAGCGAGTGTGCCCGGTCCAGAAATCGTCCATCATGGTTTGAATGGAGGCGTCGGACATATGGTATTGGGACAAGTCCAGGTAGAAGGCTCTGAGTTTGTCTTCTTCGTCGGGCAAGCCAGAACCGGCAATGGTTTGCTGGTTCTGGAGGATTACTCGCAATGGCGAAATGATCAGAGCCTCTCCGGTCAGAGCAAGCTGGTCCCGTAGAGTATAGAGCACGTGAAACAGCAGAAAATGCACCGGGTAAAGTTTGTCGGGGGCGGAGTAGTTAACCGTCCCGATCAGCGCCCAGGGGTCTCTTTGCAGTGACTTGATCAGGTCGAGCTCGCTCAGCCCGGCGGGGCCGGCGACTCTCAACTCATGCTCAACGGCCACCAACAAATGCTGTATGTGCTGCGTTAACCATGAATCATCGTTGCCAGTCATGGCAGGTTTTGATTGTTGGCCTGTTCTTTTGGGGAAGCGTTCCATGTGACTATGGTAAGCGAGTCAGCTTTGGCTTGAAAGTTTTGCAAGGGCCGGCAGTCCGCCTAAAAAAAGAGCCGTTGAAAATCGTGCGGCTTTTTCCGCTTCTTCCTGGCCCCGGTCCGGTTGGTGATTGACCCGTCTGGCTACCGACAAGCTAATGTCGTAGGCGACGCCAAAAAATGCCGCACAAAGGTACTCCGGGTCCAGATCGGGGAGGAGGCCGCGGGCGATGCCGTCGCGGACGTCTTCTTCCAGCGACAGCATGGCCAGACCCAGAATGTCAGAGCCGAACAGGTTGCGCAGTGCGCGCTGATTCTGATGGGCCAGCTCATAGACAACCGGATCTCTGGCGGTGGCCGAGTAGAGCGCCAGGTACGCATGGTGAATGAAATCGTGGGATGATCGGGCGCTGCGCCGGTGTCGGCTCATGTCATCGTTCAACAGGGTGAGAAAGTCAGCCAGAAGCGCTGCAAAGATGTCCTGTTTACTGGAGAAATAATTGTAGAAAGTGCCTGCGGCCAGGCCGGTTCTGCGAACGATATCGCGAATGCTGGAGTTTTCGTAGCCGTTTTCGCGGAAACAGTCCCGCGCTGCAGTCAGTATGGCATTACGGTTGCGAATGCGGTTTTGTGCGCGCTTTCCGATGACCGGTTCTTTTAAGTTCAACATATCCATGTTGCTATCCTGTCCCTGAAACTATGTGACGCGTATAATCGCCTGTTCACTTATCCCGTGAACGTGCAAGAGTATGTCTCAATCAATGATCGCCAATCCCGAACAGCCACCTGTTTCAGAGCAGGATCGTAGCCAGAAACTGGAATTGAACAAGCTGCAGAAGCGCTTGCGCCGTGATGTCGGGCAGGCAATCGCCGATTTCTCGATGATCGAGGCCGGTGACAAGGTGATGTGCTGTCTGTCCGGTGGCAAGGATTCCTATGCGATGCTGGATATCCTGCTGAATCTGCAGAAGAGTGCCCCCGTCGCTTTCGAGTTGATTGCTGTGAACCTTGACCAGAAACAGCCCGGCTTTCCTGAGGAGATACTCCCACAATACCTTGAGTCTCTCGGCATTGAATATCACATCATCGAGAAAGACACCTACAGTATTGTTAAGGAAAAAGTGCCTGAAGGGAAGACCACGTGCGGTCTGTGTTCACGGTTACGACGAGGCATTCTCTATAACTTTGCCGAGGAACACGGCGTTACCAAAATTGCGCTGGGCCACCACCGGGATGACCTGCTAGAAACGTTGTTTCTGAATATGTTTTACGGCGGCAAGTTGAAGACCATGCCGCCGGTGTTGCACAGCGACGATGGCCGCAATACCGTGATTCGACCGCTGGCGTACGCTCGCGAGCAAGATATTGCCCGCTACGCCGCAATTCGGGCGTTTCCGATTATTCCCTGTAATTTATGCGGATCTCAAGAGAACCTGCAGCGGCAGGTCATCAAGGAAATGCTTCAAGGTTGGGATAAGCAGCACCCGGGCCGTTTGGAAACCATGTTTCGGGCGGTTTGCAATGTTGAGCCGTCGCATCTGGCGGATCCGAATCTCTATGATTTCCGCGAGGGCAAGCGACTGGGCGGAAAGCGCCAGGCGGTCCAAACAGCCAGTCCGGAGCCGGATTTTGGCCGATTGGATGTCCTGAATCTCTAAGCGCCCCCGGTGGTCAGGGGAGATCAGTGGATCAGTGCCTGCAGGGGCAGGGTCCATAAACCGAACAAGATCAGCAGGCCACCGCTGATCTTGCGAAAACCCCGGTTGCTCTGAAGACCCCGAATCCAGTTTGCGGCATAACCGGTGGCCAGCATAGACGGCAATGTCCCCAGGCCAAAGAAGAACATGGTCAGGGCCGCCGCGGGCACCGTTGGTTGTAGTGCAGCCCAACCCAACGTGCTGTAAACCAGGCCACAGGGCAACCAGCCCCATAGTGCGCCCAGTGCCAATGCTTGCCCCGGATGATTAACCGGTATGAAGCGTTTGGTCAGCGGTGACAGCATCCGCCAGACGGGCGCCCCCACTTTTTCGACGATGCGGATGCCCTGCCACCACTGGCCCATGGACAGCCCCATAAAAATCAACAGAATTCCGGCAAGTGTCATCAAGAGCAGGGCGGCCCATCGGCCCTGGCCCGCCATACTGGTGCTCAGGATGGCAATCAGTGCGGCGATCAGTGCGTAGCTCCCTACCCGCCCCAGATTAAACGCCAGCAGCATCAGTGACTGCCGAAAACGAAAGCCCCTGCCGACCGGCAGAGTCATCGACAAGGAGGCGCTGATCCCGCCGCACATGCCAAGACAGTGTGTGCTACCCAGCAATCCGATCAAAAAGGCGCTGGAGTAACTGATGTAGAGTTCTGCGGGCATTCAGGCTTTGTTATCCGGTTGGTCTGTTTTGGCGATACGTTCGCTGGCTTCGGTGCTTTTGTTGCTTGTATCGGTCTCGGGCTCAGGTTCAGGCTGGCGTGATTCTTCCGGAATCATGTCTTTGTCGTCATCATAGAGAATGCGATGGGCCGGCCCTTCAAGGTCGTCGTACTGGCCGTTCCTCACCGCCCAGGAAAACAACACAACGCCCAGTGTCACCAGGATCAGCATCAGCGGGACCAGGAACATGACTATCTGCACAATGCGCTCCTAAACGATAAGTAGGCCACTACGGTATCAAGCCGTAGCCTGAGAGCCAACCGCATCGGGTTCGTGGCTGGATGTTTGTGATGATGAGCCCAGCCGCAAGGCATTAAGCACCACCACAAGAGAGCTGGCAGACATACCGATGGCTGCCATCCATGGGGTGATCAGGCCTGCTGCCGCGAGGGGCAAGGCGGCCACGTTGTAGCCGAAGGCCCAGACCATATTCTGTCGAATAACCCGGCGGGTCTGCTGGCTTGCCTTGATAGCCTCGAGCAGTTGCATCAGCTGGCCATTCATCAGCACGGCATCGGCTTTCAACTGGGTCAGATCGGCGGCAGTGCCCATAGCCACCGAGATACCGGCACCGGCCATGGAGGGCAGGTCGTTCAGGCCATCCCCCACCATCATTACTTTGTGACCGTCGGCGCGAAGTTGTTCCAGCACGTCCAGTTTCTGTTCCGGAGAGGCTTCGCCAATTGCTGTTTTGATACCCAGTGACTCAGCAACCTGCTGGACGTGGGCCGATCGATCACCACTCAGAAGCAGGGTCTGTATACCCGCATCATTAAGTGCCTTGATGGCTTGCGCGGCGTCTTGCCGGATTTGATCGTCCAGTTGGAAACTGGCAAGCCACTGATCGTTGGTGGCGAGCCAGATTTCCATGCCAGACGCGGTTTCCGCATCGGGTGGCGGGGCGGAGGTGTGCTGCTCAACGAACGCCTTGTGGCCGATAAATACCGGTCGGCCGTTAAAGGTTCCGGATAAGCCGCCGCCCAGATGGTTGTTCACATTCTCCACGACCACCGATGCGCATTCGTGGAAGACCCTGGCAATCGGATGTTCAGAATGTTTTTCAAGGCCGGCGGCCAGCTTCAGGCAGCTGGCTTGGTCCATGTCACCATAGGTCTGGTTATCGGTCAGGGTAAGCTCGCCGCGGGTCAGTGTTCCGGTTTTATCAAACACCACGGTGTCGATGCTGTTCAGGGATTCCAGCGTGTGGCCTTTGGTGGGCAGAAAGCCGAGTTTGCGCAAACGCATGGTGGCCGAGGTGAGCGCCGTTGGGGTTGCGAGAGAGAGCGCGCAGGGGCACGTGACCACCAGCACTGACAAGGCAATATCAAAGGCGTTACCCGCGCCGGCCAGAACCCAGCCCGCCCAGACCAGGGGCGTCAGTATCAGCACCTGGCGAATAAACTTTCCGGCGATGCGATCCGCAAGTCGAGCCACCGGTGGCTTCTCTGACTGCACCCGGTCCAGTATCCGGAGGATACCGGAAAGCCTGGTTTCCGCACCGGCTTTGACGACCCGGATATCCAGCGGATTTTCCCCGTTGATGCTACCAGCATGAACGGTGTCGCCCGGGCCTCGGGATTCGGGCAGGTATTCGCCGGTCAAGGCTGCTTCGTTGAGCGTGGATTCACCAGAAACGATCTCTCCGTCTACCGGCAGTGTCTCGCCCGGGCGCACGCGGATGACGTCGCCAGCTTTAACTTCATGGGCCGGCACTATGTCTGTTTCGCCATCGCTCACCTTGGCTGCAACGGTTGGCTGAAATCCGGCGAGGGCACTGCCTGTCAGGCCCGCCCGGTAACGGGCTTGCACTTCCACATAACGACCCAGCAGCAAGAAGAAGGTAAACATGCAAACCGATTCGAAATACACCTCTTCGCCACCAAAAACGGTGACCCAGGCACTGGCGGCATAAGCCAGGCCGATAGCAATGGCCACTGGCACATCCATGGTCAGATGCCTGGTGGAAAAGTCACGCCAGGCATTCTCGAAAAACGGCCGCGCACTGTATAACAAGACCGGCGTTGCAACGATCAGGCTAAACCACCGAAAGAAACTGACAAATTCCGGAGATAACTCACTGATCAGCTCAAAATAGAGCGGGAACGCCAGCATCATGGTCTGGAACGAGCCGGCGCCGGCAACCAACAACCGGATCAGCATGGTGCGGTGCTCAGCTTTCAGGGTCTGTTCGGCTTCGTCTGCCTGGTAGGGGCGGGCAGTGTAGCCAAGCTGATGGATGGCAATCAGCAGATCGCTCAGGCGGGTCTGGTTTTGGGCCCAGACCAGACGCGCCCTCTGGGTGCTGTGATTAATCGAGAAAGCCAGAACGCCGGGGTGTTGCTTGAGGTGGTTTTCCAGTAACCAGATGCAGGCTGCGCAGGTGATGCCGCTGATCAGCAGATTCGCTTCCTGGCCACCTTTGACCGGTGCCACAAAGGATTTTTGAACCAGCGGGTGGTCCAGCTCTTTCAGGCGATCGGTTTCTGAACGGGTCAGCTCGCGGGGAGTGATGGCCGACTCTGTGCGAAACTGGTAAAAGCCAGCAAGGCCTTCATTTCGAATGGTTTCGCAAACGGCTTTGCAGCCTTGACAGCAAAAGTGCCTGTCCTGACCGTCCAGTTCAAGAGTAATTGGCGGGCTGCCGTCCGCTGGCTCGCCGCAATGGAAGCAATTCAGGGCGTTCACCCCTGGGTAGAGCTTGTCGCTTTGACAGCGTGTGTACTTTCAGCGGGGAGCCAGAGTTCGCCCTTCACTCGCCAGTCGTTTTCCGGGCCCTGGATGTCGTAATACCAGCGGCCGTCCATGTTGTCCACCATGTTGCCGGTGTACTCGCCATCGGTAACCCGGCGGAACTGGACAATACGATCACGGTCAGCTTTGGTCGGATGGTAAAAACTCATGATCAGGTACGGGTAATCAACCGGACCTTCGGCATTGTCGAGGGTGAGCTTGGCACTGCGCCCATCGACGGTCAGCCCGCCCTTGAGCCCAAGATCAAGCGCCTTCTGGTCTCTTGCGATCGCCATGTTGATACCGCGACCTTCTTTTGAGTAGTCGTCTGTGACCATTGAGCGGTCCAGACTGGATGCTACGACCAGTATGGTTGTGCCCGAGAAGATGGCTGCTATCGGGAAAATGGTGAGAAACCAGAACCAGGGCTGCCGATACCAGGGAGCTACGGGGTTATTTTCAGTCATGTCTTGCCAATCTCTGATTAATGTATTTTATCCAATGCCCGACTACTGCCGGGGCCTTGGACCAACAAAGCGGCTTTCAGTTTCCAGGTTCAAAGAAGAATCTGTCACTGATTTAGCGTGGAAGATTATGGTGCTGTTGGTATCTGTGATCGATTCCGGTGGAACGTCCACCACCGTGGGCAATGTGCGATTTTCGCCGCTGTTAACAACAAGGGTAGTGGTTGTCAGAATTCGGATATCATCGAGGCCCTCAACAGACAGTTCGAAGGTGTGGGGTATTTCTGACATGTTCTGGATTTTGACCGTATAGGAGTTTTCGATCCGGCCTTCGCCATTGAAACTGAACAATGCACCCCGGTCGCGCAAGATATCCATTTGCGCGGGCACCCGGGTTACTAACGTAAAGATGATCGCTCCGATCATGAGTGCCAGTACAGCACCGTAGCCAAAGGTTCTTGGCCTCAGGAGTTTGGAAGTCTTGCCTTCAAGCTCGTTTTCGGTGGTGTATCGGATCAGGCCTCTCGGGTAGTTCATTTTGTCCATGACTTCATCGCAGGCGTCAATGCACAGGGCGCAGCCAATGCATTCATATTGCAGGCCATCCCGAATATCGATGCCCGTAGGGCAGACCTGAACACACTGGCCGCAGTCTATACAATCACCGAGACCGACGTCTGCCGGCGACACTTGCTTCTTGCGTCCACCTCGGGGCTCGCCGCGATTAGGATCATAGGAGACGACCTTGGTGTTTGGATCAAACATTACGGACTGAAAGCGGGCGTAGGGGCACATGTACAGGCAAACCTGTTCGCGCATCCAGCCTGCATTCAGATAAGTGGCAACGGTAAAAAATCCAACCCAGAAGTACGCCCACCCGTTGGCGTTAAGGGTGAATACATCAACAATCAGCTCTCGAATGGGATAAAAGTAGCCGACAAAGGTCAGACCGGTGGCCAGTGCCAACAATAACCATAAGCCGTGTTTGATGGATTTTTTGGCGATCTTCTCGGAAGAGTTGGGTGCTTTATCCAGCTTCATACGCTTGTTGCGGCTACCCTCTACCTTCTCCTCGATCCACATGAAGATAAAGGTCCACACGGTTTGTGGGCAGGTATAGCCACACCACACCCGTCCAAACAGCGTGGTAATAAAGAACAAACCGAAGGCTGAAATGATCAGCATTCCGGACAGCAGGAAAAAGTCTTTTGGGAAAAAGGTAACACCGTACAGGTGAAATTCACGGGCGGGCAGATCAAAGTGAATCAGCGGCTGGCCATCGAGGGTCAACCATACAAACAGGAAATACATACCCATGAGCAGGGTCAGGCTGACATTCCGGATCTTCTGAAAAAAGCCTTTTACTTCTTTAACATATATCTTTTCCCGACTTGCGTAGAGATCGATGGTTTCCGGCTTGGATTTTTTATTGGAAGGCTCGGAGGATGGGTCTACCTGTTTGACTGGGATTTCATTGCTCATGGTATCTCCCAAAGGGTGATGATGCAGGGAGCGGGCCTCGGGGGGTCTGCTGATCTTCTCAAGCCTGCACCCGCGAGGCAGATGCAGGGTTGAGAAGACTGGCCGGGGATTGTTCCCGGCCGGTCTGACTCAGTTCGACAAACTATAAATATAGGCAGATACAATCTGGATCTGGTCGTCGGTCATGCGACCTTCCTGTGCGGGCATTTGGTTTTGACGACCGTGTTCTACGGTCTCACGAATCCACTCGTAGGTGGAGCCGTACAGCCAGATATTGTCTGTCAGGTTGGGCGCCCCCATGGCTGTCATGCCTTTACCGTCAGCGCCGTGGCAGGCCGCACACGCCTGTGCAAACACTTCAGCGCCGGCTTCTGCGGCTTCTGCGTCACGCTCGCGACCGCTGTAGCTGAGAACAAAGTTTACCACCTGATCGACCTGTCTATTGGTCATGTTAGGCATGGTGCCTTTAGCGGGCATATTGCCTTGACGACCTTTGGCGATGCTGTGCCAGATCTGATCTGGTTCGCCGCCCCACAGCCAGTCATCGTTGGTCAGGTTGGGAAAGCCCACCTGGCCACGCGCTGCCGTGCCGTGACAAACCGAGCAGTTGTTGGCGTAAAGACGCTGACCGATCTTCATGGCGTCTTCGTTTTGCGCCAGTTCAGGAATCGGCGTGTTGCCAAACTGCGCGTAGATCTCGCCGAATTTTTCATCAGCTTCGGCTACTTCAGCTTCCCACTGATTGGCCGAGGTCCAGCCCAGGAGACCCTGATAGTTGCCAAGGCCAGGGTAGAGTGCCAGGTAACCCAGTGCAAAGACGCAGGTTGCCAGGAACAGGTAGAACCACCATTTGGGCAGCGGGTTGTCATACTCTTCGATGCCGTCAAAGGAATGGCCCATTGTGCGGTCGGTTTCGGTGTCCGTCGTCTGGCTTTTGCGGGTAGCCCAAAGCAGCCACGCACAGCCAAAGACAGTACCGAGCACGATCACGCTGATCCAGATGCTCCAGAAGGTACTCATTGTTTCTTCTCCGTTTTTTCCTGTTCGAGAGTACGCTTTGCTACTTCATCGTCATCTTCTGAGAAGGGCAGTTGAGCTGCCTCGTCATTAGCTTTTTTACGGTGGGCACTAAAGGCCCACCAAATGATCCCAATAAAGATCGCCATGATCAGGAGTGAATGAAGACCGCGTAACTCGTAAATATCCATTGGATTACCGCCTGTCCGAAATCACAGTACCCAGCTGCTGCAGGTATGCGACAAGTGCTTCGATTTCAAACTTGCCCTCGATCTCTGAGGCAGCATTGGCAACTTGCTCATCGGTGTAGGGCGTGCCGAGAGTTTGCAGTGTTCTCATGCGGGCTTCGATGGTGTTGTGGCTCACGCGGTCCTTAAACAGCCAGGGGAAAGCCGGCATGTTGGACTCGGGCACCACGCTGCGCGGATCATACAGGTGCTGCCGTTGCCAGGCATCGGAGTAACGACCACCAACGCGGGCCAGGTCAGGACCGGTACGTTTGGAGCCCCACAGGAACGGACGATCATAAACAAACTCGCCCGCAACGGAGTAGTGGCCGTAACGCTCTGTTTCTGCGCGGAAAGGACGAATTTGCTGTGTGTGGCACACGTGGCAACCTTCGCGGATGTAGATGTCCCGGCCTTCCAGCTCAAGAGCCGTGAGGGGCTCAAGCCCCTCAACCGGCTGATTGACGTCTTTCTGGAAAAACAGGGGCACTACTTCTGCCAGGAAGCCGCCACTGATGGCCAGGATGATCAGAGGAATCATCAGGCCCAGGTTCTTTTCTACAATTTCGTGTTTCATCTGGTCTTTCCCCTTACGCCGCTTGAACTGCAGCATTGTCCTGCGCTGCGGCTTCTTTCTGGCGAACGGTCATGTACACGTTGTACGCCATGATCAGCATGCCCGCCAGGAAGATGACGCCGCCGATAAAGCGAACAAAGTAGCCCGGGTAGGAAGCCTCAAGGGATTCGACAAAGCTGTAGGTGAGCGTGCCATCCTCATTGACTGCACGCCACATCAGACCCTGCATAATGCCGTTGACCCACATAGCGACGATGTAAAGCACCGTACCGACAGTTGCCAGCCAGAAGTGAACGTTGATCATGGCCGTGCTGTACATGGCCTGCACACCCCAAAGCTTGGGAATCAGATGATAAACCGCACCGATACTGATCATGGCAACCCAGCCCAGAGCGCCGGAGTGAACGTGACCAATGGTCCAGTCGGTGTTGTGAGACAGAGCGTTCACGGTCTTGATAGACATCATCGGGCCTTCGAAGGTCGACATGCCGTAGAAAGACAGAGATACCACCAGGAACCTCAGAATCGGGTCGGTCCGCAGTTTGTGCCAGGCGCCAGACAGGGTCATCATACCGTTGATCATGCCGCCCCAGGACGGTGCCAGCAGAATCAGAGACATAACCATGCCTGCCGTCTGTGCCCAGTCTGGAAGAGCAGAGTAGTGCAAGTGGTGGCCACCAGCCCATACGTAGGTGGTGATCAGTGCCCAGAAGTGCACAATCGACAAACGGTAGGAGTAAACCGGGCGGTTAGCCTGCTTGGGAACGAAGTAATACATCATGCCCAGGAAGCCTGCGGTCAGGAAGAAGCCTACCGCGTTGTGGCCATACCACCACTGCATCATGGCGTCGGTGACACCGGCGTAAGCAGAATAGGATTTCCAGGCAGTTGCCGGCAATGCCAGATTGTTACCAATGTGCAGAACCGCAACGGTGATGATGAATGCGCCGAAAAACCAGTTAGCCACATAGATGTGTGGCGTGCTGCGCCTCATCAGGGTTCCGAAAAACACCACCGCGTAGCAGACCCATACAACGGCAATAGCGATGCTGATCGGCCACTCCAGTTCGGCGTATTCCTTGGACGTGGTCAGGCCCAATGGCAGGGTGATGGCTGCAGACACGATGATGGCTTGCCAGCCCCAGAAGGTGAACGCTGCCAGACCGTCGGAGAACAAGCGGGCCTGACTGGTCCTTTGTACAACGTAATATGCGGATGCGAAAAGGGCGCTTCCACCAAAGCCGAAAATGACGGCGTTTGTATGCAGCGGCCGCAGTCGGCCGAAGTGGGTCCAGGGCAGATCGAGATTGAGAGATGGCCAAACCAGCTGCGCTGCAATCAGCACACCCAGAGCCATGCCTACAATACCCCACACCACTGTCATGATGGCGAATTGTCTCACCACCTTGTAGTTGTATGTCAGGTTTGCATTTACTGTGCTCATAGCCTTACCAATGGGTTTAGGATGGGGAAATATGCGGGGGCAAGTATGGAGAAACCATTAGGCCTTTGCAATGATTCAGGTCAACTCCTGATATCCATCAAATTCGCCGGAATAGGCAGTTTGGCCAGTAACTTGCAGTCTTAATTGCCGGCTAAAAAAGAGGCTTGAAGGTTTGCTCCTGGCTGCTAATGATACCCGCTCTGATGCGAGAGGTGAATGATGTGAACCGGATTACGACCAATAGCTATGATAACGCCGCCAAAAGTGTCATGTTGCTGGCCCATGGGGCGGGTGCTCCTATGGACTCTCCGTTTATGGATCAGTTAGCGGCAGCGCTTGATCAGCAGGGAATCGCAAGCGTTCGGTTTGAGTTCCCGTACATGGTCCGGCGTCGGGAAGATGGCAAGAAACGTCCGCCCGACCGGATGCCGATTCTGCTGGACTGTTTTCGGGAGCAGATTGATCGTGTTCGGAGAGAGACGTCACCGGGTTGCAGGCTGGTGGTGGCGGGTAAGTCTATGGGTGGACGGGTTGCGTCAATGTTGGCCAGTGAGGATGCCGGTGACCTGGCCGCAGTGATCTGTTTTGGCTACCCCTTCCATCCACCCGGTAAGCCCGATCAGTGGCGAATTGATCACTTACCGGCTGTGCATTGTCCTCTTATGGTGGTGCAGGGCACCCGTGATGCCTTTGGCAAGATCGACGAGGTCCGGGCCCGGTCAGGGGTTGAAGGCATTTCCCGCTGGTGTTGGCTGGACGGCGGTAACCACGACTTTCAACCTTTGGCAAAGCAGCCTGAGCAGCAGTCGGATCTGATCAACCGCGCTGCCGTTGAATCCCGTCAATTTCTGGACGATGTATTGCAGGATTCTTCAGGGAGCTGCAGCTGAGCCAGTGTGACGGTATCACGACCTGCGGCTTTCGATTGGTACAGGGCCTTATCAGCTCTGCGAAATAGCTCATCTGGTTGTTCGTCTGTGCTCAGCTCGGCAATGCCTGCGCTGACGGTAAGGCGAATCGTGTCGCCGTTGGGTGTTTGAATGTCTGAGGCCCTGATGGCGTCCAGAATGTTCTGGCATAGCTGGGCGGCACCGGCGTTGTCCGTGCCGGGCAAGAGGAGGGCAAACTCTTCTCCGCCAAAACGTATGGCTACGTCGCGGGGGCGCTTGACCTGTTGGTTGAGGCAGTCGGCAATGCGCTTGAGGCATAGGTCGCCGAAATCGTGACCCCAGGTGTCGTTAATCCGTTTAAAATGATCAGCGTCGACTAGAGCAAGGGTGAGAGGTTGGCCGGTTCGGCGAGCCTCGCGACACAGTTCGGGCAGAAGGTTGTCCATATGCCGGCGGTTGTGGAGCCCGGTGAGCGAATCGTTAAGGCTGAGCAAAGCCAGTTTCTGGTTTGCCTGCTCCAGATCTTGCATGATGGTTCTGAGTTGCGCTGTACGCTCATGCACTTTTAATTCGAGCTCGCTACGAGCCTGATGTTCAATGTCTAACAGTTTCTGGTTCATCAGGCGCCAGCGCTGCACCATAGCGTAGTTCAGTAGAACGACCTGGCCACCAACGGCCACCTGCATCATGACCTCGCGGGCCAAATAGTCGCCCAGATAGCCGAAGGCGGCCATGGCGTAAGCCAGAGCGCCAACCACCATGACCATCCAGGCTGAGATGTACCAGAATGCTGGCTGATAACCTTGTTGCCAACGTATGACTGCTATGACTAACAGGCTGGCGATGACGATCAGAGTCAGTGCGGTATTAATCAGGATGGCTTGGTTGTACGGCAGCAGAAGCGTCAACACCAGGCAGCCAGCCGCAGACCAGATTAGCACCCTGAGTGCCGACTCTGAGAGAGTTCTGGAGCGAACCTCCAGGAAAGACCAGCCAAACAGAGCCATTGCCAGGGCACAAAAAGCCAAAAGCATTGGAATGGATAGATTGGCAAGTTTGGTACTCTCGGGCCAGAAATACTGATTGGCAAAGCCACCCATGGCAAACAGAAACATGGCCATGGAGCTTATATAGAGCGTGTTGTAAAAGTAGTATCGGGTGCCAGAGCTGAAAAACAGCAACAGGTTAAACACGGCCAGGATTAATAGTGCTCCGTAGAACAGGCCGTGAATCAAGGTTAGATGATTACTTTCGGCGATGACATCGCCGGGGGTCATCAGGGCAAGGGGCACATTGAGGGCACCGCTGCTCTGAACCCGAATGGTAATGGTCCGGATTTCGGAAGGGGCCAGGGTGACCGGGAGCAGGAAATAGCGGTAGTCTATTCCCCGGGTGGCAAAAGGGTAGAGGTCGCCTGTAACCAGCGGGGGAACGGCACCGGTCGTGGGGTTATGCCCATTTGGGTGATCTGTGTTCTGCCAGAAAGTGATTTCATCCAGCAACGGATAGTTCAGTTTAAGATACCAGAGATTCTGGCGATCGCCTGTGTTGCTGACCCTTAACTTTACCCAATATACCGAGTCGGTATGGCTGAACACCAGATCGTGCCCATCAGCGAGTTGCCAGCTAAGGCCCGGGTTCAGGTCACCTGGTGAGGCTGCCTGGTGCGCTGGCTCACCGGGGCGGGCAACATAGAAACACAGGTAATGGTTAATCGCCTGGCGGGCAGCCGGACGGCTGGCGTCCAGAGTCGGACAAGGCTCCGCTGTTGCGCTATGGCCGGGCGCGGCGCCGGCGAGCGCCAGCAAACCAAGCATCAGTAGTGCGCAGGATCGGAGTATCATCAACTCAGTCTCGTTGAAAGCAAGCTCGGGAGTGTAGCCAGAGTAAGCTTGTAGTGCTGTTAAACAGGTTCAACTTTCTGGTTTGTCAGTGTGTCAGTTTCCTGACGATTGTTGGTCTAAATAGGTGAATAATGCAACAGGTATTACTGATATGTCGCCCCGGATTTGAAGCCGAGGCGGGTCAGGAAATGACAGATCAGGCCGCCGCGGTGGGTGTGTTTGGATACTTTCAGCCGGTCCGAAACAGCGGTCTGGTCCGGTTTACCATCGGTAGCGAACAGTCGCCTGAGGCGCTGATGGGTCGGCTTTCAATAGATGAACTGGTGTTTGTCCGGGACTGGTTTGCCATTCTCGGCGATTGCCCATTGCCGACACAGGACCGTGTAGGTGCTGTGGTGGATTTTCTGCGGGATCAAGGCTGGGACGGCAAGCATTGTGCCCGTGTTGAGGTTCGTTTGTCAGAAACCAACGAAGACCGTGATCTGGGCAACTTCGCCAGAAAGTGGGTGTCGCCGTTATCCAAAGGCTTACGTGGAGCCGGCCTGCTTCAGACTGACGCCGGCGTAGAGGCCAGGGCCCGGCTTGAAATTCTGTTGATCGATTTCGGGCACGCCGTAGTTGGTTACAGTCTTTCGGGCAACCGATCACCGTTTGAGGGAGGGGTGCCCCGGCTTAGGCTGTCGGCCGCGGCCCCAAGCCGATCAGCCCTTAAGCTTGAAGAGGCCTGGAAGGTATTCTTGCCCCGGGAGCGTTGGCTGGATTACCTCGGGGGCGGCAAAAAAGCCGTCGATCTTGGTGCTGCGCCTGGCGGTTGGACCTGGCAGTTGGTTAACCAGGGCATGATGGTGATGGCCGTTGATAACGGTCCGATGCAACCGGAACTGATGGCCAGTGGCCACGTTGAGCATGTAGAGGCCGACGGCTACGCCTGGCGCCCTAAACGCGCGGTCGACTGGATGGTTTGCGATATTGTGGATAAGCCTCGCCGGACTGCCCGCTTGGCAGTGGACTGGATGGCAGGCAAGTATTGCCGCTATACCGTGTTTAACCTTAAGTTGCCCATGAAGAAGCGTTATGAGGAATGGCTGGTGTGCCGGGAGATTCTGCTTGAAGGCTTACAGGAGGCGGGCCTGAATGTTAACTTGCGGGCCCGCCATCTCTATCACGACAGAGAAGAAATCACCTGTTTTATCGAACGATTGGATTGAGCCAGGGGGTTTAGCCCATCTGGCTTTGTTCCAGAACTGTGACGATTTCGTCCCGATCCATCATCGGTATGAGCTCAGCCATCAGTTCACGCCGCTCACGGGAATGCAGCCAGCGATTCCAGTCGGCCTTGGACCGCCAGTTGGCAAGGGTGAATCGATGGTTGGGATCGTGGCTGTCGACCAGTGTTTCGCCGGAAACAAAACCTGGTGTTGCGACGGCCTGCTGCAGAACCTTTCGGGATCTTTCTTCATAGGCGGATTCCAGAGATTCTGCGATGTGGCGTTCAATTAAAACCCGGATCATGCAATTGGTCCTTTCTTTTCGTTGCTGTAAACAATAATTTAGCACTGGAATCTTTAAATCACGAGAACTGGAGGAAGCTGTTGTGACTGCTTTGGACTTCAATGCAGAGCTGGACACCCGGGGACTGTTCTGTCCTGAGCCGGTCATGATGCTGCACAATCGAATTCATGATGTGCAGGTGGGTGAGGTGTTGCGTGTAATGGCAACCGACCCCTCTACGACCCGCGATATCCCTCGCTTTTGTCAGTTCCTGGGTCATGAGTTATTGGGTCATCAGGAGTTGGATGGGGAATACCATTTTCTGATCCGCCGTTGTGAAAGCTGAACCCCGGATTCAGCTTTCCTGAGCAACCTTGTCGAGATGCTCCAGAAATTGGCGCCGGTTCATCTCGCCAAGCACTCTGGCTTCCTGCAATTCTTGTCCGTTGTTGCGATAGAACAAAATGGCCGGCGGCCCGAACAACCCCAGTTCATTCAACAGTGACTGTTGTGCCGGGGTGTTGTCGGTCATGTCAATTTGCAGGAGCGTGTAAGGCGCAAGCGCCTGAATCACGTCCTGATCACTGAACACGTTGCGCTCCATAATTTTGCAGGAAATACACCAGTCGGCATAGAAATCGAGCATTACCGGCTGCTGATTGGCCTTGGCCTGTGCCAACATAGCTCGGATCTGCTCGGGATCCTCCACTTTTTGGAAGTTGGCGTGGGCGGGAATGCCGCCCTGCAATGAGCCGGCGGAGGCCACAAAGGGTGCCAGCGGACGCAGTGGGTCGTTGGCACCACTGACCGCACCGGCCAGCAACGCCAGACCGTAGGCAAACATGACCAGCCCTAGCCCTTTTCGGGTTCGTTGCCAGCCAGCCTTGGCGGCATCAAACGCGCCCAGCTGAACGCCGGTGATGGCGATCAACAGTCCCCATAACGTCAGGGCGGCCCAAACCGGTATGATCCGCTCGACCAGCCAGATTGCAACGGCGAGTAGCATTACACCGTAAAAATGTTTGACGGTGGTCATCCAGTGACCGGAAGTTGGCAGTAGCTTTCGCCCCCCCACGGCCACCAGAATAAGCGGCACA
The DNA here is from genome assembly GCF_014859525.1 of Marinobacter sp. Lineage (GTDB taxonomy): Bacteria > Pseudomonadota > Gammaproteobacteria > Pseudomonadales > Oleiphilaceae > Marinobacter. The sequence continues at coordinate 67,290 of NZ_JACUUB010000001.1, read as the reverse complement.
CCCATGCCGAGGCCCAGTGACAGCAAAGCAACGCCGCCGATGACAGCGTCTTGAGTGGTGGAAATGTAGAGCAGGCTGCCTGCCAGCGGAGCCGATACGCAGGGTGAGACGATCAGCGCAGACAAAGAGCCAATGCCAAAAATGCTCACCACTCGGGTGCCGGTCAGTTTTTGGCTGGCATCGTTCAGTGATTCTCGTATGAATCGTGGCAACTGGATCTCGAACAGGTCAAACATTGACAGTGCGAACAGCACAAACAAGGTTGCAAAGACACCCAGCACCCAAGGCGACTGAAGTTGGGCCTGAAGGTTAAAGCTGGCACCGAGCAGGCCGGTAATCACGCCTGCAGCGGCGTAGGTGAGGGCCATCCCCAGGACATAGCTCCCGGACAGCAGCAGAGCGTGCCCGGTCGTGCGCGTGTTGTGGCCGGACACCATGGTGGAAATGATCGGTACCATCGGCAACACGCAGGGGGTGAACGTCAGGCCCAGACCAAGCAGAAAGAACACGCCGGCGATCATCCAGATGGATTGGCTGGACAGGAATCCGGCCAATCCGGTGGCGGTTGATGTGTTGTTTGAAGATGCCAGTGCGCTGGTGCCAGCGACGCCATCGGTTGCTCCCGTGACAGGCGCACCCTGGCCTTGACCGGGGTAGTACAGTACGTCACGGGTCTGGGGCGGGTAACAGAGGCCCGCTTTCGCGCAGCCCTGATAGGTGACTTGCAATTCGGCTTCTCGAACACCTTCGGGCAGATTGACGGCAACCCGGGCTTCAACGGGGTCAAAAAAGACCATCATTTCACCGAAAAATTCGTCTTCGGTCAGAGTGCCCGGCAATGAGAACTCAGGCTCGCCAAGCGTAACGCCTTCGGTGACCGGAGTGACCTGTATCCGGCTTTTGTAGAGGTAGTGTTCCGGAGCGATGTTCCAGGACAGGATCACGGCACCGTCGTCGGTGCGATGGTTGAAGGGGAGCGCTTCATCAACGGGAAGAAATCCGCTTTGTCCGCCGCCGAAGAATGAGCCTCCAGAGCTGCCAAAGGCCGTAGCCGGGCCAGGTGTGAACGCCATTATCGCTGCAAGCAAGATAAGCGTCGCAGTCAGCAGTCGGCGGAACAATCCGGGGGAATCGGAAAAAGCTGTCATGAATCCTTCGCTATCCTGAGTTACAGAATTGAATAAGGAGCCTATGGTTAGCTCCTGAGTGATCACGCAGCCTGTGGACCCGAATACAGAGGCAAAGTTCCCTCTGGTATTGCCCGCTTTAAAGTCGCACAATAGCCAACCGATGAATCACAATCCAGACGATCTTATCATGCTGTTCAATGACCTGTTTCGGGAATCGTTCCGGACGATCCTGGTCAAGGGCAGTCACGAACCGGAATATTTGCCTGTCAGCGAGCCCGAGGGTGTCGCCAAGGTTGTTTTTGCCCACGGTTTTTTCGCCAGCGCCCTTCACGAAATCGCTCACTGGTGTCTGGCCGGTGAGCAGCGACGCACACTGCACGATTACGGATACTGGTATTGTCCGGATGGCAGAAGCGTTGAGCAACAACGGGCTTTTGAGCAGGTAGAGGTCAAGCCTCAGGCCATTGAATGGTTGTTTTCCCTCGCGGCCGGCTCACGCTTTCACATCAGTGTGGACAATCTTGCGGGCAGTGGCGCCGCCGATGATGCGTTGTTTCGTCGCAACGTGTGCGACCAGAGCGCCCGGTTTCTGGCTGAAGGGCTGCCACCCAGGGCTCAGCAATTTTTTGATGTACTCTCATCGTTTTACGGAACCGCCGACCGCATTCGGGAAGTCTGGTATCAAGACCGGGCACGGGTAATGCGCGCGGCGCCCGAACATGACCAAACAAGGATAACTGAAGCTCTATGACATCTGACCTAAAGCACGCCAGTGATTTGCGATTCAGCGAACTCAACCTGGACCAACGCCTGCAGGACGCCATCACCAAAATCGGGTTTGAATACTGCACGCCCATTCAGGCAGAAACCCTGCCCTGGACACTGGCGTGCGAAGACCTGATCGGACAAGCTCAGACCGGTACCGGAAAAACCGCTGCGTTTTTGATTACCGCCATTCAAACGTTACTTGAAACGCCTGTGGACGAGAAAGACCGCTTTGCCTCCGAGCCCCGTGTGTTGGCTCTGGCTCCGACACGGGAGCTGGCCATGCAGATTGCCAAAGATGCAGAGCAGCTTTGCCATTACACAGGCCATAACGTGGTGACGGTGGTTGGAGGTATGAATTACGACCAGCAGCGTGAGCAATTGCAAAACGACGTTGTTGACATCCTGGTGGCGACGCCAGGCCGGCTGATTGACTTCCTTGGCTCGCAGGATGTGTTTCTGGATCAGCTCGATATCCTTATTCTTGATGAAGCCGATCGCATGCTCGATATGGGTTTTATTCCGGATGTCAAACGCATCATTCGCAAGTGTACCCCTAAGGAAGACCGCCAGACTCTGCTGTTCAGTGCCACCTTCAACCAGGATGTTCTTAACCTGGCCTCCATGTGGACATGCAATGCCGAGTTTGTAGAAATCGAGCCTGAACAGAAAACCGCAGAACGGGTAGAGCAAACGGTGTATCTGGTGTCGGACGACGCCAAGCTACCGGTGTTGGTGAACTACCTCAAGCGCCCGGAGGTCGAAAAGGCGATTGTGTTCGCTAACCGGCGGGATCAATGTCGGGATCTGGAAGAGGATCTTAAAAATCAGGGCGTTAAGGTTTCGCTCATGTCTGGCGAGATAGCTCAGAACAAGCGCCTGAAAACTCTGGATCAGTTCAAGAAAGGCGAGATTCAGGTGTTGGTGGCAACCGATGTCGCCGGTCGAGGCATCCACGTTAACGGCGTCACGCACGTGTTCAATTACAACCTGCCCGAAAATGCCGAAGATTATGTGCACCGGATCGGTCGAACCGGCCGCGCGGGTAAGACCGGCGTGTCGGTCAGCTTTGCAGGAGAGGATGATTCGTTTCTGCTGCCGGCTATTGAAACCTACATCAGCCAAAAGCTGAAGACGGCGGTGCCGGAAGAAGAGCTAATGGCGCCGATGGATAACGCGCCCATTACCCGCAAGCGGGGCGGTCGCCGGCCGCAGAGTGGTCGAAGCCCGGCGGGGCGCGGCCAGCGCCCCCGGCGCAACTGATCGCGCGGTTGGAGAGTCGTTCATGTTGATCGTTGCAGACGAGAATATCCCTCTACTGGATGCTTTTTTCGGGGACATGGGTGAAATCCGCCGTGTTACCGGCCGAACACTCACTCGTGAGCAGGTTGCCGATGCCGATGTGCTGCTGGTGCGCTCGGTCACTCGAGTCAATCAGGCGCTTCTGGAGGGTAGCCGTGTTCGCTTTGTGGGCACTGCCACCATCGGTACGGATCATATTGATCTTGAATGGCTTGCGTCTCAAGGCATCCGCTTTGCGGCGGCACCGGGCTGCAATGCCACAAGCGTGGCAGAGTATGTCTTGTCTGTCGTTTCCTTGTTTGCCGAACGACGTGGTCTGGCCGATTGGACGGACCTGAGTGTCGGTATTGTCGGTGTGGGCAATGTCGGTGGTCAGTTGGCGCAGATGCTGGAAAAGCTGGGCTTTGAGGTGCGCTTATGTGACCCCCCGAGACAACAAGATGAGCCCGAATCAGATGTGCCCTTTGTCAGCCTGGCAGATGCCCTGGAATGCGATGTGGTGACCTTGCATACGCCGTTGACTCGGCAACTACCCCATGCCACCCATCACCTGTTGTCTGAGCCTCAGTTAGCGATGATTGGGCCCGAGCAGTTGCTGATCAATGCGGGGCGGGGCGAGGTGATTGATTCCGTGGCCTTGCTGCGCCGACTTGAGCAAGCCGATGCCCCGCTGGTTGTGCTCGACGTTTGGGAGCGGGAACCCGGTATTAGCCCGGATCTGGTCGACAAGGTCTGGTTAGCGACCCCACATGTTGCCGGTTACAGCCTGGAAGGCAAAATGCAGGGCACGGAAATGATCTATCAGGCCATGAGCCAATCCATGGGCTTGCCAGTGCGGAAAAAAGCCGGTCAGTTTTTACCAGAGCCAGCCTTGAGCAAGCTCTCATTTACCAGTGCTGCAGAGGAGGACAGGGCGCTTCGTACGGCACTCCTTGCTTGCTATGACCCCAGAGCGGACGATGCGCGGCTCAGGTTGGCCATGAAGGGAAATACGGCTGAAAGAGCCGCAGAATTTGATCGGCTTCGACGTGATTATCCGGTACGCCGAGAATGCTCCAGCGTGAAAATCCAGTTGAAAGGCACCAGTAAGTCACTTCAGGACGGGTTTCGGGCTATGGGATTCAAACTGAAACTCTGAGCGTCGTGGTTGGGCTGACCATAAGAAAGAGAAAGGGGCGCAGGCAGCGCCCCTTTTCCGTGAATGGGAGTTGGCCTGGATCAGATCCTGGCATTTTGCAGTGCTGCGATCCGGTCTTCCAGTGGAGGGTGTGTCATGAACATCGCCGACAGACCTGAGCGGGCACCGCGGTTTATGCCAAAGGCCTGGAGTGTATCGGGCATTTGATCAGGGACTTCACTTTCCTGTTTCAGTCTCGCCAGGGCACTGATCATGGCGCCGGTTCCGGCAAGCTGAGCGCCGGCAATGTCGGCCCGGAATTCCCGACGGCGAGAGAACCAGAACACAATGGTGCTGGCCAGTATGCCCAGGACAATCTCGGCAATGATACTGACCACGAAAAACGCGATACCGTGGCCATTTTCGTTCTTGAACACCACTCGATCAACAAACGAGCCAATCACCCGAGAGGCAAAGATGACAAACGTGTTTACGACACCCTGAATCAACGCCAGAGTAATCATGTCGCCGTTCGCAACGTGGCCGATTTCGTGACCAAGGACGGCTCGAATTTCGTCTTTGTTGAAGCGGTGTAACAAGCCTTCACTGACCGCGACCAAAGAGTCGTTTTTGTTCCAGCCGGTCGCGAACGCATTAGACTGGGTTGCCGGAAAGATCGCCACCTCTGGCATGCCAATGCCGGCTCGTTTTGCCAGATCGGCCACGGTATCCACCAGCCAGCGTTCGGCAGGTGTTCTTGGGGTGTCGATGACCCTGGCCTTGGTGCTCCATTTCGCCATGGGCTTGGAGATCAGCAGTGAGATGATCGCACCAGCAAAACCAAAGACCGCGGCGAAGGCAAGCAAGGAACCGTAGTTGATGCCTTGTTGCGCCAGATAGCTATCAACGCCAAGCAATCGCAAGGTGAAACTTGCAACGAGGATAACGGCCAGGTTGGTGGCCAGAAACAACATAATCCGCATAGCTTATTCCCGTGTTAACGTTCCCTGAAACTGTTTGCCTGTCTGACCGATAGTTGTGGTACGGGTTCTCCGCTTCAAGTAGCTTACCTCGATTTAATGAATCCGTCCGTCGTTGCTGTCTGTAAAGAAGGCGGACTGGACGGCAAGGCTGATTTGACTTGAGCTGCCGCTCTTGAACGCGGACCGCAACAGATGAATATATGTGGACAGATCCTTTTGCACAGAGACCGGCAGTTCTGGCTCAGACATTGGTTCAGTTAAGGCTCTGACCAGGGCCATTGGTGCGGGCGAGCTGAGCCGGGTGAAGGCATCGCGGGTCAGAACCACCTGATCCAATGCCTCCTGCCGAATGGTGTCAACATAACGGAGCAGACCCTCCTCGGCCAGCCAGAGCAGGGTGCCAAAACAGGCCATGTGCCGCTTGCTGTGAAGCCCAAACTCATCGGGTTCGTCCGGCCCTGCAATGTCTTCTACAAACAGGTTGATCCGTCTTGGAAAGGCGGAATAGAGCTGGATCATTGCGATCGCAACGTCCTTGTAAAACTCTTCGACGTGGATATCAGCCATATCAACTCCGGTTACTGGCGGTAATGCTCCAGAAAGTTTCCGAGACGGGTCATGGCGTCCTCAAGCGTGTCTTTTCTGGGCAAAAACACTACCCGGAGGTGCTGTTTGTCATCAATATTGAAGGCAGAACCCTGCACCAGCAGGATTTTTTCCTGCAGCAACAGATCGAGCACCAGCTTTTCGTCGTTGACCACCGGGAAGTGCTTCGGGTCGAGTCTCGGGAAAAGATACAGTGCGCCCTGGGGCTTCACACAACTGACACCGGGAATGTCGTTGAGCATGCGCCAGGCGATCTCTCTCTGCTCGTAAAGACGGCCAGCGGGGGCGACCAGGTCGTTGATCGACTGGTAGCCACCGAGCGATGTCTGGATTGCCAGCTGCGCAGGCACATTGGCACAGAGCCTCATGTTAGAGAGCATTTCGATGCCCTCGATCAGGTCTTTTGCCCGGTGCTTGGCACCGCTGATAATCATCCAGCCCGAGCGGTAACCCGCTGCCCGATAGTTCTTGGACAAGCCGTTATAAGTAAAGAACAGGACGTCGTCAGCCAGCGAGGCAATCGACGTGTGCTGGGTGCCGTCGTACAGGATCTTGTCGTAGATTTCATCCGACAGGATCATCAGGTTGTGTTGTCTTGCCAGCTCGATAACCTGGTGCAGGAGCTCTTCGGAATAGACCGCCCCGGTCGGGTTATTAGGGTTGATCAACACAATAGCCCGGGTGCGCCGGGTGATCTTCTTTTTAATGTCGTCGATATCCGGAAACCAGTTCTGCTGTTCGTCGCAGCGGTAATGTACCGGTTTGCCACTGGACAGGGTAACGGCGGCGGTCCACAGCGGATAATCCGGGGCCGGAATAAGCACCTCGTCACCGGTGTTAAGCATCGCCTGCATGGACATCACAATCAGTTCGCTGACGCCGTTGCCAAGGAAAATGTCATCAATGTCCACCTTGGCGATGCCGCGCTGCTGGCAATAATGCATGACCGCCTTGCGGGCGGAAAACAGACCCTTGGACTCCACATAACCCTGAGCCTGATGCATGTTATAGATGACGTCTTGCTGGATTTCTTCTGGAACATCCAGTTCGAAGGCTGCCGGGTTACCAATGTTCAGTTTCAGTACGCGATGACCTTCCTCTTCGAGGCGACGGGCTTCACGCAGAACCACACCACGAATTTCGTAACATACGTTGTCGAGCTTGGCGGATTTAAAGTAATTCTGCATGGGGTACTGGCGTCCTTAACAAACGGTCTGAAAGAGATTCTGGCAAAACGGAAGCTACCCATTCTAGCGGAGGGATGGCCTGGGGCAACAGGGGCAATTGTGGGGAATTGTGGCCAAATCCGGATAGTTTGCGGTGGTTTGTTGAGATGACGTCTGATGTATGGCCTGAGAAGCGTTGGAATTCATCTGGTTTTGTCAAATAAAATTGTGCACAATGTAATCTTCGTTGTCAGCCATAACCGGAGTGAGTGTATGTCAGATGAAACCATCTATCAGTTCAGTGCCCGCGATATAAAGGGTAATGAAACCGCAATGGCGGATTATCAGGGCAAGGTTTTGCTGATCGTTAATACCGCATCTAAATGCGGTTTTACCCCTCAGTTTGAGGGTCTGCAGGCGCTGCATGACCAGTTGGGCGACAAAGGCTTTGAGGTGCTGGGTTTTCCTTGTAATCAGTTTATGAACCAGGATCCGGGCAGTGATGATGCCATCAGTCAATTCTGCTCTTTGAACTATGGTGTCAATTTCCCGATGTTTGCCAAGGTCGACGTGAACGGAGAGGGCACGCACCCACTGTTCAACTTCCTGAAAAAAGAGGCAAAAGGCTTGATGGGGTCTGAGAAAGTAAAATGGAACTTTACGAAGTTTCTGGTTAACCGTGAGGGGCGGGTTGTGCGACGTTACGCACCAACGGCGAAGCCGTCCGACATCCGTGCAGACATTGAAAAACTGCTCTGACGTGGCCGTCGGAGACGACGTTCTGGGGCTGGATAACCAGATCTGCTTTGCGCTGTACGCGCTGAACCGGGCGGTGACCGCCCGGTATCGTCCGTTGCTGACAAAGCTGGACCTGACCTACCCACAGTATCTGGTGATGCTGGTGCTCTGGGAGCGAGAGCAGGGTGAGCCGGCTCGGGTATCGGATGTGGGCGATCGTTTGCGGCTCGACAGTGGCACGCTGACACCGCTTTTGAAGCGTCTTGAACAGCGGGGGCTGGTGATCAGACGGCGGCAAGCGGGTGACGAGCGAGTGGTGCGCCTGGGACTGACCGAGGCTGGTTGGCAGCTTCGGGCTGCTGCTCGTCAGGTGCCTGAGCAGCTTTTGTGTGGTCTGGATGTCGACCCGCAACGACTGATTGCGCTCCGGCAGGAGCTCAGGAGTCTGCTTGCGATTCTGGAGGCGCCGGCGTCCAGCGATCAATGACGGCTTTCAGATCGTCCCGTTTATAGGGCTTTGTGATGTAATCGTTCATGCCCGACGCGAGGCACTCCTCCCGATCTCCCTGCATAACATTGGCGGTAATGGCAATGATGGGCAGGTTCTGCCATTGAGGGTTCTGCCTTATCGCTCGAGTCGCTGCATAGCCGTCCATGACGGGCATCTGGCAATCCATAAGAATCAGATCGTAGTGATGTTTCTGAAGTGCGTCTAGCGCACGTTGGCCGTTTTCCGCGTGGTCAACCCGATGGCCGAGTTTCTTCAGCAGGCTACTGGCGACCAGTTGATTGACCTGATTGTCTTCCACCAACAGCAGCGACAGAGGTCGGGTGTTATCTGCGGTCTCAATGGTTTGATCTGCGGGCGTTCCGTATTCTGGGCCTGACAGCTTCGCCGCTGAACACAGGCACTGGTAAAGATCATCTCGTCGCAGAGGCAAGGAAAGAATGTACTGTCCGGGTTGGCTGCTGCTGAACGTTGCTGTTGTATCTGCCAGCACCACCCCCACGCCGCTCCAGCCATCGGCAAAGGCTTTGGATTCGGCGTCTCCGGGTTCTGCCGCCACCAATAGAATGCCTTCCGGGTGCCGGCTGGCACTTCGCACCGGTATCGCCCAGGCTCGCAGTTGTGATTCCAGAGCCAGTCGGTGAGGGTGCGCGGGAGGAATCGCCATGGCGACGCCAACCTTGCGGAGCTGGGTTGCTGCCCCCTCAGGTAATGTCGGATGGGCTGGCTCGTTGATGGGGACGGGCAGGGTAACGGTAAAGTGGGTGCCCGAACCTTCGCTGGAGTCCACCATGATCTGGCCATGCATTCGCTCGACCAGCTGACGGCAAAGCGTCAGCCCCAGGCCGGTACCTCCGTAGAGCCGAGTGGTGTCAGAGTCAGCCTGAGAGAATGGGGAAAAAATACGATGCAGTCCGCTTTGTGACATGCCAATGCCGGTATCTATCACTTCCAGGCGCAGACTGCCGCCCGAACAGGAGGTGCGCACACGCACACTGCCATCATCGGTGAACTTGATTGCGTTACTCAGAAGATTGTTGAGAATCTGACGGGTCCGGGTTGGGTCGCCGAGGAATTGCTCGGGCAACATCGGATCGGTTTCGTTGACCAGGTGAATGTGTTTTCGGCGCGCCTGTTGTGCGTGAAGCGTGGCGCACTCCTCAACCAGATGTCGAACACTGAACGGAATGCTCTCAAGGCTCAGCTTGCCGGCTTCAACTTTTGAAATGTCGAGGATGTCATTGAGCAGCCCCAGCAGGCTTTCGCCCGCATTCAGGGCAATCTTCAGCTGATTGCGTTGGCCGGCATCGCGCTCGCTTTCAAGGGCCAGTCCCAGCATCCCCAGCACGCCGTTCAGGGGTGTGCGAATCTCGTGGCTCATGCTGGCCAGGAAGTTGGCCCTGGCCCGCGCCCGGCGAACAGCATCTTCTTTGGCCCTCACGAGGGCACGGTTACCCCGTTGCAGCGCCTGATTTTTCTCAGAAATTTCTCGGGTTCGGTCTTCAACTTCCTGTTCCAGCTGAGTGGAATAGTTCTTCATGGCGCTTTCGGCGGCCTTCAGTTGTGCCACGCTGCCTTCCATACTCTCCAGATGCTGGTTGATGATGCCCACCATGGTGCCAATTTCATCAAAACGATGATTTGGCGGCACCGGAAGGCGCACTTTTTCAGGCGTGCTGGCCCTGACCTTGCCTAATGCCTCAATGACGCTGAGCATCGGTCGGGTCAGCACAAAGTAGAATATGGCCAGCAGGACGGCGGATAACACCAGGCTCTTGAACAGGCCGATCAGCAGGGTGTAGGTGGCCCGCTGAATGAATTGCAAGCCGTAATGCCAGGTGTCGATGGTCACGACAAGCTGGCCCAGGGGCAGGTCTTGCAACTGAGGTACACGCAGTTCGGAGCTGAATACCTGGCTGGTACCAAACAGCAAGTCGCTGGACCAGCGGTAACGGGATACCGGGCTGCTCTCACTTGCCGCCGACATGGTCATGCCATCGCTGTCCAGAATTCGGGCATCGACCGTCGCAGGGTGTCGCAGGAGGCCATCCAGCAACTCTTCGGCTAGCCGAACATCAATGTTGTAGGCAATCTGGGACGCAGGGCTATTGCTGATCTCAATCAGGGCCTGGATATCCCGCTTCATGGCGTCTTTGGCTGAAAAATAATCAAGGGTAATCTGAATCACGTTCAAGACCAGGCCCAATGCCATAGCCACCAAAACCGTGTCGCGGGTCAGGCGGTAAGACAGTCGTTTCCCGGAGTTGTTAAACACGGTGCAAGATCATCCCTGTGACTGGTCAGTGGGTAGAGAGCGTGAACCTCAACTGTCGTAATCAGCCTTTTTCTTCCAGGAATCGTCATCCTGAAGGAAGTTGTCCCATTCACGGTCCAGCTTGGCGTGGCCTTCGGCATCGGTGTTGCCTTCGACGATGCTCGCCTCAAGCTCCTTGATTCGAGTCCGGAAGCTTTTGACCGCTTTCATGGCCAGCGGGTTATCTTTTGATTTGCCAAGCTCGGTGCTCGCCAGATGATAAGCGTGGACAGCCTTACGGATCTGATTCTGTCGGATATAGTCGCGGGCCTGAAAAACGTGCAAGTCGGCGTGGGTTTTGTGTACCAAAAACAGGACGTGTTTGAGATTCTTTTTGGCGGTAGCGGTATCAATGCGCCCGGCCTTGTGCATTGTTTCAATCATCTTGAACAGGTTTTGTAACAAGTCCTTGATGTAGGTTGCTTTCTCAGGTGAGTCAATTTTCACCGGGGGGCGGTCATCGGTATTCTCAAGGACTTGCTTTTTGGTTTGTTTGACGGCCTCGAGCCATTTATTGACGGGCTGATCGGTTTTCAGCATGACCAGCTCCTGGCACGCGTCTTCCATGCGTTTGAGGAGTAAAAGTTTGAGGTCAGGGGTCAGGTATTGGCCCGGAATCTCTGAGATCAGGCGGTTGGCCCGATTGTAGAGGTCTTCCTGGGTGGTCATCTTACGCACCCGTTCAATCCGGGCTTTCTCACGCATCTGGCTGATAACAATAATAGCCAGCGAGATGGCGACGATCGCCCCGAGCAGTAGCACAATGGTGGTTGCGTCCATGGTGTTGGTATTGGCTCCGGATATCAGTGAGCGGGCGGCCTGGCAAGCCAGTCTCTGGGTTTTGATGTTATTGGGTAACGCCCTGAAAGCCTAGCAGAATTATGGGCACTCGTCCGTTTCTAGTTGTAAGCTCGCTTAATGAGCATTTATTTTATGAATCAATTGTTTTCTGTATATTGGGTGGGTGAATGATTTGGCGGCCTCTTGGTGGTCGTGTGGTTATTTGAACGGAGCACCGAATGGATATTTCCCGGGTTGATCTTAACTTGCTCGTGTACCTCGACGTTTTGCTGCGTGAGCGAAATGTAACCAAAGCGGCCAATCACCTCGGTATTACCCAGCCCGCCATGAGTAACGGTCTGCGGCGTTTGCGGGATCTGCTGGGTGACCCATTGCTGGTGCGCACCAGCGAAGGTATGACGGCAACGGAGCGGGCTCGCGAATTGCAGCCACTGGTAAGGAGTATTATCTCCGATATCGAACAGGCGGTGCAGGAGAAAACACCGTTTGCAGCGCAGGAAAGCCAGCGGGTGTTCCGGATTATGGCCAGTGATTACGCAGAGTCCTGCCTGATGCCGAGGGTTCTGCGGCGTATTCGCCAGGAAGCGCCCCATGTTACGCTGGATGTGCTGACGCCGAGTGACGTGAGCTTTCTGGACGTGGAGCAGGGCCGGCTGGACATGGCGATTAACCGGTTTGACAAGATTCCTCAGTCGTTTCATCAGAAAACCCTGTGGACCGAGTACTTCGCCTGCCTGATGAATGCCCGCAACCCCATCCTGAGAGAGCCGTTTACACTGGATACCTACCTGGATGCCAGCCACATCTGGGTCAGTAAAACTGGCTTTGGGGTGGGTGTGGGGGTGAACCCAAAAGACGTACAGCGACTGGGTTGGGTGGATGAGGCTCTGGGGCGTATGGGCCGAAAGCGTCAGATCTCAGTGTTCACCCGGCACTATCAGGTGGCCATGCTGCTGGCGGAGCAGCACGACTTGATTGCTACCCTGCCATCAAGGGCGGCCTGGCTTCAGAAGCATAACCCCAACCTGGTGGTAAAAGTGCCCCCCTTCGAAATTCCGCCTTTTGAGCTGAAGATGGCCTGGAGTCCCTTGTTGCAACACAACTCGGATCACCAATGGTTGAGAAAGCTGATTGCCGAAGTGGCTGAAGAAGTTGACGAGGAGTTCGCACCTTTTGGCGCCCAGTTTGAGTCGCCTCAGGTGTCACAGAGCCAGCACTCAGATCGGTAATTCACGCAGCTCAAGTGAGGGCCGGGCAGCGTCCCACATGCGTTGGAAGGCTTCTGCCTTGACCTTCACTCGCCCGCCAGCCGCAAAATTGGCAAAGCCTTCGGGTTTGTTGAAATCGTGTCGACAGAGAATACCTTCGCGGTCAGTCAACAAAAAGGGTTGGCCTTCGATCGGGTAATCCTGGTTTACCAGTCTCAGCTCAATACGACTGGTTAGCCGTCGCATCAGCTCCACCAGTTGGTGGCGTCGCTGCACCAGGGGCTTGTCATCATGAATCAGTAACCTAACATCACTCAGCCTGTGGCGGCGGGCAATCGCCGAAATCAGCTCGCGGAGTTGGTGACGATCGTACAGGTCGTGATCCAGAAAACGGTCATACAGCCAAAGCCGTTGGCCGGCCTGGCCAATCAGCGAATCCATCAACCCAAGCAGGGCGCTGTCGTGATCAAACAGCCAGCTCTCGGCATCGGCACCGAGGATCAGTGGTTGAGGCCTCTGGCCGATGACGCTGTCGGCCAGGGCGGGTGCCAGGCAGCGCATGTCGAGGTGAGGTATGCCGGCATCGTCGTAGAGGTCTGAGCAGACATGAAAACCGCAACGTTGATAAAAACCGGTAGCGTGTTGTTGCGCTGAAAGCCGCAACTCCTGGAAACGCCCGGCAGACTCGGTTAACAGGTGGCGCAGTAGGGTTTTACCAATACCTTTGCCCCGATATTCCGGCATTACCGCCATCCTGCCGATATAGCCGGTTTCTTCGAGGGTCGAAAACAGGCGGGCGGTGGCAATGGGCTGGTTGTTGCGATCGACTGCCAGGTAGTGGTCGGCAATTTCATCAGTGTCGTCCCACTCCAGCTCTGGCGGCACCTTCTGTTCATCAATAAACACCCGCTGCCGGATGTCACGAACCGAGTCGGGAGCCAGTTGCCAGCTGTATTTTCGGAATCTTGGTGTCATGACTTACTCGAAGTAGACCGAGCCTTGATTATAAAGTGTGGTCAGCAACCCAAGCAGCGCGTCATCACCCGTAAACTTGGTCAGCTCCGCCATATTGATGCGCGCGGCGGCGCACAGCAGGGGGGCCAGCGGTTGCGCATCGCCCTTTAGCAGATACTGTTCACCATCTACGAACAAGGCAGTTTCATTGTCCAGTTCATGGTAGGCGAAACGGGAGCCTTCGTTCCAGCGCAGCTGTTCACCGGCGTGAATGGCTTCGGTCAGATCCTCCGCCGTGGCCGGCTCATCGGCGGGCACGACGATGTCGAGGCTCTTGGGTGCTGTTGCAAACTGGCCAAACCACAGTGCCAGGTTGCGGCGATCTCCAAGCTGTTCGCGGATAACGCTGTCCAGGCGATCGATCACGTCTGGAGAAATGGTGCCGGGGTTGTCCTGTATTGTCAGGTCCGGGTCATTCAGGTGTTCTGAGGCTTTTGCATGCTGGCTCAGATAATCGGTGAAGCCGGTCAGCAGGTCATCCAGCGTGGGTGCCCGGAATCCGATAGACAGGGTGATGCAGTCGTCTTCGGCGACGCCGTGATGGCCAATGCCAGGGGGCAGGTAGAGCATGTCGCCCGGCGCCAGGGTGACGGTCTGTTCACCGTCCCAGCTACTGAGAATACGCAAGGGTGTGCCGTCTACCCGCGGCGAGGTGTGATCGCAATGGCCACCAAAGGTCCAGCGACGATGGCCTTGGGCCTGCAGAAGAAAGACGTCATACATGTCGTAATGGGGGCCAACACTGCCACCCCTGGGCGCGTAACTGGCCATGATGTCGTCCAGGCGCCAGTTCGGGATGAAGCGGAATGGCTCCAGCAGGTCGGCGACGTCGGGCACCCAGTGGTCCAGCCCTTGCACTAGCAGTGTCCAGTCCTGCTCTGGCAGTTGGCTGAAGCGCTCCGGGGTGAATGGGCCGTTGTGCAGTTGCCAGGGTTTGCCCGAGTCCTCCTCAAGGATGAGGCGGGATTCCACCGCTTCTTCGCAAGCCAGCCCTGCCAGCTCGTCCGGGCTGACCGGGCATTGAAAATCGGGGAATGCCTGGCGGATCACTAGAGGCTTTTTCTGCCAGTAGTCTCGCAGAAATTCAGAGGCTGTCAGTCCGCCAAGCATGTCCATGGTGTTGCTCCGGTTCAGATGTTGCCGGCCTGTTCGACGGCGTTACCAATGTAGGTTTCTGGGGTCAGAGCGCGCAGTTCGGCTTTCGCGTGCTCCGGGATCTCCAGAGTCTCCACGAAATTCTTGATGACTTCGGGGGTCATCGCCTTGCCGCGGGTCAAGTCTTTAAGCTTTTCATAGGGCTTTTCGATGTTGTAACGGCGCATAACGGTCTGGATCGGCTCGGCCAGCACTTCCCAGGCGCTGTTCAGGTCGTCGTTCAGGCGGGCCGGATTAATTTCCAGCTTGCTCAGGCCTTTCAGCGTGGCTTCGTAGGAGATCAGGCTGTGGGCAAAGCCAACACCCAGATTTCGCAGTACCGTGGAATCCGTCAAGTCACGCTGCCAGCGTGAGATCGGCAGCTTGGCCGACAGGTGGCCAAAGATGGCGTTGGCGATGCCCAGATTGCCCTCGGAGTTTTCGAAGTCGATGGGGTTTACCTTATGCGGCATCGTAGAGGAGCCGATTTCGCCTGCGACGGTTTTCTGCTTGAAGTAGCCGAGTGAAATGTAACCCCAGATATCGCGATCGAGATCGATCAGGATGGTGTTGAAACGTGCAACGGCATCGTATAGCTCGGCGATGTAGTCGTGGGGCTCGATCTGGGTGGTGTATGGGTTCCAGTCCAGGCCAAGGCTTTCGATAAACTCTTTCGCGTTGGCGGCCCAGTCAACCTGCGGGTAAGCCGACAGGTGCGCGTTATAGTTACCAACGGCGCCGTTGATCTTGCCCATCAGTTCAACCGCTTTGATCTGTTTGATCTGGCGGCGCAGCCGGTACACCACGTTCGCCAGCTCTTTACCCACCGTGGTGGGTGAGGCGGTCTGGCCGTGGGTGCGGGACAGCATGGGTTGCTCTGCATGCGCTTTGGCCAGTTCGGCCAATTTATCGACCACCTTTTCCATGCCGGGCAGCAATCCATGATCCAGGCCTTCGCGCAGCATCAGGGCGTGCGACAGGTTGTTGATGTCTTCAGAAGTGCAGGCGAAGTGAACAAATTCGGTGACCGCGTGCAACTCTGGCACCTGAGCGATTTTTTCTTTGATCAGGTACTCAACGGCTTTTACATCGTGGTTAGTCGTGCGTTCGATTTCTTTGATGCGCTCGGCGTCGGCCAGGCTGAACTCGCTGACCATCTTGTCCAGAAAGGCGTTGGCCTCAGTGGAGAAGGCGGGCACTTCGGTAATGGCCGGGTGCTGGGCAAGCTTTTGCAGCCAGCGGATTTCGACGGTTACCCGATTACGGATCAGGCCGTATTCACTGAATATGCTGCGAAATACGCTGACTTTACTGCCGTAGCGTCCATCGACCGGGGAAATGGCGGTCAGGGCGTTGAGTTCCATCGAAAACCTCTCAGTTCATCAAAGAATCGGACAAAAAATAGGGGCTGTATGA
Organism: Marinobacter sp.; assembly: GCF_014859525.1. Taxonomy (GTDB): domain Bacteria; phylum Pseudomonadota; class Gammaproteobacteria; order Pseudomonadales; family Oleiphilaceae; genus Marinobacter. The sequence goes on along the minus strand of NZ_JACUUB010000001.1, from coordinate 51,088 downwards.
TACACCAGCGCCCGGTTTGAATCAGCGCAACAGCTCGCGGGCGTGGTGAATCACTTTTTTGCGTGCAAAAATCAGCTGCCAGCGGCGGCCGCCACTTTGCCGCCAGAGTACTGCCGAGCGAATACCGGATAATAGCAAGGCTCTGACTTTGGCAGCGTTTTCCTCCTGCTGCAGTACCTGCGGATTGCCGCTGACCTGAATGCGCAGGCGAAAGGTGCTGATGGTGTCGCCATAAACAGATGCCAGATTGCCTATCAGGTTGCTGTGGACATAGCCAAAATGACTGGCGGTGTGGCGGGCCTGGTCGATGCGACTGCCGATCACATCCAGCATGTCTGGATCGCGCTTGAGCTTGGACTCGAGGTGAATCAGGTTCAGTACATAGCGGAGTATTTCGACGTCCTGGGGCCGGCTTTGTTGGGCCAGCGAGGTTGACAGGGCGTCTAGGCCTTCGCGGATGTCAGACAGTTCGCCGCCATAAACATCCAGCGTTGACGCTGGATCGCTGGCGAACAGCGAACGAATGCAGGTTTCCAGGCTCTCCTCGTTGCAGGTGCCGTTGTGGGCAACCTGTCGCACTAACGATGCGGCCTGAAAAAGACCGGCCAGCGCAATGGTCTGATCGTGCAGGGAGCGGCTCATGATGCGGCTCCTGTGGCTTCAGTCTGGCATAGGCGTTCTGGCAATGCCTCATGGTCACGCCAGGTTTGCTCAATAACGCCACCGCCAAGACAGATCTCGTCGAAATAGAAAACCACTGACTGCCCCGGAGTAACCGCCCGCTGAGCGTCGTCAAACACCACTTTTACGCCGCCATCGATAACAGTGACTTCGCAGTCTTGATCCGGCTGACGGTAACGGGTCTTCGCTTTGCAGCGAAATTGTGGCGCCGGGGCCTCGCCGGCAATCCAGTCGATGGGGCCAGACACCAGGCCTCGCGAGAACAGCAAAGAATGATGCTTACCCTGAACGGCGATCAGCACGTTACGGGTGAGGTCTTTTTCTGCGACATACCAGGGTTCGTCTCCGAATTCAGCGAGGCCGCCAATGCCAAGGCCCTGACGCTGGCCAATGGTGTGATACATCAGGCCCTGATGCTTGCCGATGACCTTGCCATCCGGGGTCTCAATGTGGCCAGGCTGAGCCGGCAGGTACTGTTTCAGAAAATCAGTGAACTTGCGCTCGCCGATGAAGCAGATGCCGGTGGAGTCTTTTTTGTCGTGGGTGATGAAGCCCTGGGCCTCGGCAATGCGGCGTACCTCTGGCTTTTCAAGTTCACCAATCGGAAACAGTGTGCGGGCAATCCGGTCGCCGGATACGGCGTGCAAGAAGTAGCTTTGATCTTTGTTCGGATCCAGCCCCTTTAACAGTTCAGCCTTGCCGCTGCCGTCTTCAAGCGGGCGCTGGCGCGTATAGTGGCCGGTCGCGATATAGTCTGCGCCCAGGGTAACGGCGTAATCGAGAAACGCCCGGAATTTGACTTCCTTGTTGCACAGGATGTCCGGATTGGGGGTGCGCCCGGCGCTGTACTCAGACAGAAAATGCTCAAAAACACGGTCCCAGTATTCGGCGGCAAAGCTGGCGGTATGAAGTTTGATACCGATAGCGTCGGCCACCGCCCGGGCATCCGCCAGGTCGGTCATGGCGGTGCAGTACTCGGTGCCATCGTCTTCGTCCCAGTTTTTCATGAACAGGCCTTCTACCTGATAGCCCTGGTCTTTTAGCAGCCAGGCGGCTACGGAGGAATCTACGCCACCGGACATGCCAACGATTACACGGGTGTTTTGAGGGGCTTTGGTTGCAGGATTCTGGGTCATGGGCCTTCTGGTAATCGGTTAAAAGCTGAAATTTTATCACTTTGTGATGATTACGTCTGTCCGTCGATGACCACATCCAGGGGGAATTGCCGGCCGTTTCGGTAATCCTCGATGCATTGTAAGACCAAAGGGCTGCGCAACTTGCTGCCAAGATCGCGCACTTCCTGCAGTGTGAGCCAGTGCGGGGCAATGATGCCGGCATCCAGCTCCGTGGTGACATGGCGAATGGCTTTGGCGGCGTAGCAAAATCGGTAATAGGTGACACCGTTAGCGGGAGCCGTGTAGGTGTAAACGCCCAAAAAGTAAGTTGGCTCTATTTCCCAGCCGGTTTCTTCGAGGGTTTCCCGGCGCACGGCATCCATGATCCGTTCGTCTTCTTCAATGTGCCCGGCCGGTTGATTGAACACAACCTTACCGTTGCTGAGTTCTTCCACCAACAGGAACCGGCCCTGATCGTCTTCCACGATAACCGCGACTGTGGCGTGGGGCTTCCAGGTCATTTTCGGTGGGGTCTCCTGCCGGATTTTCGGGATTGGGTTCCGGGTTTGCCGGAGTTGGACTTGTCTGGTGCTGAGTTGTCGGGCATGTTTACGCTTTCAAGCCGGAATTCACCGGGTTGCAGATGATCCAGTGCCCACTCGCCAATCCGGCATCGTATAAGTCTCAGGGTAGGGTAGCCAACCGCTGCTGTCATTCTGCGCACCTGTCGATTGCGCCCTTCATTGATGGTCAGTTCCAGCCAGCTGGTGGGTACCGAAGGCCGGTATCTTATCGGTGGTACTCTTGGCCAGATTGCAGGCTGCTGAATAACGTGCGCTTTTGCCGGTCGGGTAATGCCATCGTTCAATTCTACGCCAGTGCAGAGGTGTTTGATGGCCGATTCGCTGATTTCGCCCTCTACCTGAGCCCAGTAGGTTTTTGGCATTTTATTTTCGGGCGAGGCGATCCGGTGTTGAAGCGGCCCATGATCCGTGAGCAGTAGCAAGCCTTCGGAGTCGTAATCCAGTCGCCCGGCAGGGTAGAACCCGGGCTTATCGATCCAGTCCGCCAGCGTGGCACGGGGATTCCGGGGGCGGTCGTCAGTGAATTGGCTTAATACCTGGAACGGTTTATTAAAAAGTATCAGCTCGGCCATTCACGGGATCCTGTCTGACGAATGCTCGGGAGAGGTAAGCCTAGCGGATTCGTGTTCGTGAAAAAAGCACAAAAAGGGAAGGCCTGCCGGCGAAGCCAGCAGGAACAAAATGCACTGTTGAGGGGCTTTGTTAGCCGTTTACCGCTCTTGGTGGATACCCTTCGCGCTCTGGCTTTGCGGCCCCGGAAGATGAGTCTCGCTGCTGCGAGCCAATCTCCGGAGTCTGCGTGGCCGTCGATTCATCTGGAACGATATTGACGGCGTGAATGCCTTTATCCCCCGGCTTTTTCTCAAAGGTTACGGGTTGGCCGGCTTTCAGCGTTTTATAGCCCTCCATCTGTACCGAAGTAAAATGGGCAAACAGATCGTCGCTGCAGCCGTCTTCGATGATAAAGCCGTACCCCTTGGCGTTGTTGAACCACTTGACCTTGCCTTTTGGCATGATGAACTCCCCTGTTCCGTGTTTGTCAATATTGTTCTTGGAGTGGCTGCTTCCGGTCGGGCCTGTTCCGTGCCGGCCCCGGTGCCTTGCGGCAGTATAAGCTGTCGCATCTGGTTACATGCGATTGCGCAAATTAACATGATTTTACAATCAACGTTAACTGTCGACCAAACCCGGGCCTGAGTCAAGAGTAACGAGTGGTTGAATGAGTGGTTCAAGAAGGTCTGGAAGCGGTATCATGGTCGTATTGATAAATAACGCACGTTCGAGACGGTCTTTCTCTTGAAAACCGTGTGTCGGGCAACCACAGTTACTCAGGAAGCCGAAAATCCGGTAAACAGAATCATGCGGACAATTGAGAATTCTCTACTAGTATTTAATCAGGGGGAGGACGAACAACCCGGTCGCCAGGATGGCGTCAGTGTTGCGCCCGAGAAGCCAGCGTTGAAGCGCCCGGCCCGGTACCGGGTGTTGCTCCTGAATGATGATTACACCCCCATGGACTTCGTGGTGGATGTACTGATGACATTCTTTGCAATGAATGAAGAGAAGGCGACGCAGGTGATGCTGCTCGTCCATACGCAGGGAAAAGCCGTATGTGGGGTATATACCCGCGACATCGCGGAAACAAAGGCGGCGCAGGTGAATCAGTATTCTTCGGAATGTGACCACCCGCTCCTTTGTGAGATTGAACGTGCGGACTGATAGAAGGCGGGGTGGCACATGCTTAGCAAAGATCTTGAAATTACGCTGAATACGGCCTTCAAAAATGCCAGGGACAAGCGTCATGAATTTATGACCGTTGAGCATTTGTTGCTGGCCCTTCTCGACAATGAATCGGCAGTGGGTGTTCTCAAAGCCTGTGGTGCAGACCTGAAGCGGCTCGAAGATGAGCTGGTTGAGTTTGTAGACTCCACCACACCCTTGATCCCCAGTTCCGACGGCGAGCGTGAAACCCAGCCAACACTGGGGTTCCAGCGCGTGTTGCAACGTGCTGTGTTTCACGTGCAATCTTCTGGCAAAAAAGAGGTGACCGGAGCCAACGTGCTGGTTGCCATTTTCAGTGAGCAGGAGAGCCAGGCGGTTTACGTTCTGAAGAAACAAAGCATTGCCAGAATCGACGTGGTGAACTTCGTCTCTCATGGTATATCCCGTGTACAAGGGGCGGAGGATCAGGATGGCGCTGATCATGTCGCCCAGGATGAAGCAGGCGAGGAGGGTTCTCACTCTCGCCCGCTCGAAAGTTATGCGACCAACCTGAACGAGCAGGCTCGGCAGGGCAGAATCGACCCGCTGATCGGTCGCGAACACGAAGTGGAGCGGGTGGTTCAGATTCTTGTGCGTCGGCGCAAGAACAATCCATTGTTGGTGGGTGAAGCCGGCGTCGGGAAAACCGCCATAGCGGAAGGCCTGGCCAAGCGCATTGTAGACGGTCAGGTGCCGGATATTATTTCCGATGCGGTGGTGTATTCACTGGATATGGGCGCGCTGCTTGCCGGTACCAAATATCGGGGTGATTTCGAGAAGCGCCTGAAAGGTCTGCTTAATGATCTGAAAAAGCAGGATCATGCCATCCTGTTTATCGACGAGATCCACACCATCATTGGCGCTGGTTCGGCTTCTGGCGGCGTTATGGACGCGTCAAACTTGCTGAAACCTATGCTCGGCTCGGGTGAGTTGCGTTGCATCGGTTCAACAACCTTCCAGGAATTTCGGGGCATCTTTGAAAAAGACAGCGCTCTGGCGAGACGTTTCCAGAAAATCGATGTGAACGAGCCCAGTGTTGAGGATACCTACCAGATTTTGAAAGGCCTCAAGCCAAATTTCGAGAAGCATCACGACCTGAAGTACACCGACCAGGCGCTTAGGGTTGCTGCTGAGCTGGCGGATAGATACATCACTGATCGTCATCTGCCAGACAAGGCAATTGATGTGATTGATGAAGCCGGTGCAAGACAGCGATTGCAGCCTGAGGGTAAACGCAAGAAAACGGTCGATGTAACCGACATTGAAGACATCGTGGCCAGCATTGCGCGCATACCGCCGAAAAATGTCTCTACCAGCGACAAGGACCTGCTGCGTAATCTGGAGCGAGACCTCAAAATGGTGGTATTTGGTCAAGATCCTGCCATCGAATCTCTGGCAACGGCCATCAAGCTGGCTCGTGCCGGCCTTAAGGCGCCGGAGAAACCTGAAGGTGCGTTCCTGTTTGCCGGGCCTACCGGTGTGGGTAAAACCGAAGTCACCAAGCAGTTGGCAAAAGTGCTGGGTATTGAGCTGGTACGATTTGATATGTCGGAGTACATGGAGCGGCATACCGTCTCTCGTCTGATCGGTGCGCCTCCGGGCTATGTGGGCTATGACCAGGGCGGTTTGCTGACAGAGTCGGTCAACAAACATCCACATTGCGTTTTGCTGTTGGATGAGATTGAAAAGGCCCATCCGGAGGTCTTCAACTTGCTGCTGCAGGTTATGGATCACGGTACCCTGACCGACAACAACGGTCGCAAAGCAGACTTCCGCCACGTAATCCTGGTGATGACCACCAACGCCGGTGCGGAGAGCATGGCGCGCAGGTCTATTGGCTTCAGCGAGCAGGATCACAGCAGTGATGGCATGGAGATTATCAGCAAGACCTTTACGCCCGAGTTCCGCAACCGCCTGGACGGAATCATTCAGTTTGCTGACCTGCAGAAGGCGACCATTACGCACGTGGTCGACAAGTTCCTGACAGAGCTGCAAGCGCAACTGGATGAGAAGCACGTGGTACTGCATGTGGATGGCGCGGCGAAATCCTGGTTGGCCGAGAAAGGCTACGATGTAACCATGGGTGCCAGGCCGATGGCGCGTCTGATTCAGGACAAGATAAAGCGGCCGTTGGCTGAGCAGATCCTGTTTGGCAGGCTGGCAGAGAAGGGAGGTGATGTCTTCATTCAACTGAAAGGCGATGAGCTGGTTTTTGACTACGAGGATGAGCCCGCCGAAGCGGTCTGATTCGATTACTTTGGCTTGTCCCGAAAACCCGCTGTCGGCTACAACAGCGGGTTTTTTTTATCTGTTGGCCGAATCTGGCTTATTTCCCGGGCCGCGCTGTCAATTCAATTCAGGATGACTTCTGTCAGTTTTAGGCGGTAATCCCGTGGTGCTACACGGCTCGCCAAGAACAATGATAAGGAAGCGGTGGGTGGATATCGGGCCAGAGGATATGCGGGAGTATCAGGAAATGCTCAGACAAGTGCGCATTGATCTGCTTGCCGATAACCAACAGGGGGCACCGTTGGCGGCGGCTGTCTACCATGAAGATATGATGACAATACTTCGCAAAATTCGCTGTTACACCAATCCGGGAGGCATTGAGTGTTCCGATCAGAACAGGGAGTAGTTCCTCGTTACGAGATGGCTTTGTCTGGCGCAATAAAAAACCCCGCATACGCGGGGTTTTTCAGATGTCACTTGGCATTAACGGGCGCGGTAAACGATGCGCCCCTTGCTCAGATCGTAAGGTGTTAACTCAACCTTGACCTTGTCGCCGGTCAGGATGCGGATGTAGTTCTTGCGCATTTTGCCTGAGATGTGCGCGGTCACAACGTGGCCGTTGGACAGCTCAACACGAAACATAGTGTTTGGAAGGGTGTCTAGAATAACGCCTTCCATTTCAATGACATCTGATTTCGCCATTCAGTAAAAACCTCGTTCGGAATACTTTTCGGTGATTTTAAATTGCGCAATTCTGCCTGATTTCTTAACGTTTAGCAAAATTCAGTCGGTTTGTAGCTCGCGCCAGTGGCCGTCCCGCAGTGCTTCAATGGGTTTGAATCGGGTTTTGTAATTCATTTTACGGCAATCCCTGATCCAGTAGCCCAGATATAGGTGAGGTAAACCTCGCCGCTTTGCTTCTTCAATTTGCCAAAGCACCGCGAAGGTGCCCAGGCTCCGGAGCTCAAGCTCCGGGGCAAAAATGGTATAGATCGCAGACAAACCGTCGTCCAGTAAATCTACCGCCGCCAGACCCACCAATTCGCCAGCCAGCGTCATTTCCAGGAACCAGGATTCGGTTGAGCCCTCTACCAGAAACGACGTGAACTGCTCCTTTGACGGTGGGTACATATCGCCATCCCGGTGCCGCTCCTCAATATAATGTGCATAGAGGCGGTAGTAGCGCTCGCTGAATGAGGCGGGGACCAGTTTGCAGGTGATGTCTTCATTCTTGCGCAGCACGCGGCGTTGATTACGGTCTGCGCGGAACTGATCCACCTTCAGGCGCACCGGAATGCAGGCATTGCATTGCTCGCAATGGGGCCGGTAATAGTGCGAGCCGCTGCGGCGAAAGCCCAGCGCGGTTAATTGGCTGTAAAGTTTTTTGTCTATGTGGGCCCTGGGGTCCACAAACATGGTGGTTGCTTCTCGGTCTGGCAGATAGCTGCAATCGTGGGGAGGCGTCGCAAAGAAAACAAGAGTTCTCAGATTACTCATTTACACCTCCGGCCCAGGCCATTGCCAGGTGAATGTCCAGTCTGGCTGATCGGCCTTTCGATCCACACACGATCTGAGTATAGATAAAAATTCCGCACGGGGAAGGGTCCTTGCACCCATGCTGATCAGGTGGCTGCTTTCCACCTGGCAGTCCATCATCTGATAACCCCAGGCTGCCAATTGGTGCGCCAGATGCACCATCAGAACTTTCGAGGCGTTGGTCTCGAGAGAGAACATGGATTCGCCAAAAAAGCATGCGCCCAGGGCGACTCCATACATTCCGCCGGCCAGCTCACCCTGTTGATTCCAGATTTCGATGGAATGAGCAACACCCAGCCGGTATAGCTCGGTGTAGGCAGCCATCATCTCATCGGTAATCCAGGTACCCTCACTTCGGGTATTGGCGCACAAACGGATGACTCGATGAAAGCTCTGATCGGCAGTAACCCGAAAACGTCTTTGGTTGAGAGTGCGCCGCAGGCTCCGGGAGATGTGTATTTCGTGAGGAAATAGCACGCACCTTGGATCGGGAGACCACCACAAAATGGGTTGGTCATCGCTAAACCACGGGAAAATGCCGTTACGGTAGGCCAGCGATAACCGTTCGGGTGACAGGTCGCCGCCCAGGGCCAGAAGACCGTCAGGGTCGTCCAGCGCCTCATCCGCAGGGGGGAACCAGAGTTTGTCCGGGTCCAGCCAGGGTAGCGCAGTCATCGCTTTGCTGCCCGTGTCAGTCTTGATCCAGAAACTTTTCGGCGTCCAGGGCGGCCATACAGCCAAAGCCGGCAGAGGTTATTGCTTGACGATAGACGTGGTCGGCCACGTCACCCGCCGCGAACACGCCCGGAACGCTGGCTTGAGTGGCCATGCCATTCAGCCCGGACTGAATGCGGATGTAGCCGTTTTCCATGTCCAGCTGGCCCTCAAACAGGCCGGTGTTCGGCTTGTGCCCGATGGCAATAAAGACACCGGCCAGATCCAGGTCGCGGGTACTGCCGTCTTCTGTGCTTTTGATGCGCATGCCGGTGACGCCGGTGCCATCACCCAGCACTTCATCCAGCGTGTGATTCCAGACGATCTTGACGTTCCCGTTTTTGGCTTTTTCGAATAGCTTGTCCTGCAGTATCTTCTCGGAGCGGAGTTTGTCGCGACGGTGCACCAGAGTGACCTCGTCGGCAATGTTGGACAAGTATAAGGCCTCCTCTACTGCGGTATTACCACCGCCAATCACCGCAACTTTCTGTTTGCGATAGAAGAATCCATCGCAGGTGGCGCAAGCAGAGACGCCCTGGCCCTTGAACTTTTCTTCTGATTCCAGGCCCAGGTACATGGCTGAAGCGCCGGTAGCAATAATCAGGGCGTCACAGGTGTATTCACCGCTGTCACCTTTCAGCCGGAACGGGCGAGTGCTCAAGTCAGTTTCGTTGATGGTGTCGTAAACAATGTTGGTTTCAAAGCGTTCCGCATGCTTTTGCATACGTTGCATCAGCTCTGGCCCCTGAACACCGTCGTTATCGCCGGGCCAGTTATCGACATCGGTCGTGGTTGTGAGCTGGCCACCTACCTCAATACCGGTAATCAGGGTCGGGTTCAGGTTGGCACGGGCCGCATAGACCGCAGCGGTATAGCCGGCCGGGCCGGAGCCAAGAATGATCAGTCGGGAGTGTCGGGTTTCGCTCATGAGGTTCTCGCTGGTGTTTGGGAATTCTAAGTCAGTTAGATGAGGCCACGGCCGCTTTATTCAAGTACAGAAACTGTGGCCAGCAGCTGGCGCACCCGCTCTTGGCTTTTGCCGGACTCTCCCTGTTCCAGGCGGTGTTCGGCGACGGAAGGGAAAACCGCCTGCACGTCGTCTGGCAAAACGTGATTGCGGCCGGCCATCAGTGCCCAGGCTTTGGAGGCGCGCAGCAGGCCAATACCTGCGCGGGGCGACAGTCCATACAGTAGTCCAGACATGCGCCGACTTTGCTCAAGTAATCGTTGCAGGTAGTCCAGCAAGGCAGGGCTTGCGGATACGCTATCGACAGCCGTCTGCAGGGCTCTCAGGTCGTCGTGGGGCAGAATCGCTTGCAGCCGCTCTGTCAGCGCCCGGCGATCTTCGCCCTCTAGCAGTTCTCGCTCCGCTTTTGGGTCTGGGTAGCCAAGACGAAGCCGCATCAAAAAGCGGTCGAGCTGAGATTCCGGCAGTGGGAAGGTGCCGCCCTGTTCGATGGGGTTCTGGGTGGCAATTACAAAAAACGGCGAGGGCAGGGGGCGGGTTTCTCCCTCGATGGAGACCTGTCGTTCTTCCATGGCTTCGAGCAGTGCGCTTTGGGTGCGTGGTGAGGCGCGATTAATCTCGTCGGCCAGTACCACCTGGGCAAAAATAGGACCGGGATGAAACACCAGGCTGCCTGCTTGTTTGTCGTACATGGAGTAACCCAGAACGTCGGCGGGCAGCAGGTCGTTAGTAAACTGGATGCGCTGGTAGCTCAGTCCCATGATTTTGGCGAGGGCATGGGACAGGGTGGTTTTGCCCATGCCGGGGATGTCCTCGATCAGCAGGTGACCACGGGCGAGCAGGCCGCACAGAGCCAGTCTTACCTGGGTTTCTTTGCCCAGCAGAATCTTGTTGAGCTCGGTAACAACGCTGTCCAGTTTCTGTTTCATGCAGATTTCAGTCCCGTACCCGTTTGAGAATGTCTTCGTAGGCATCAATACGTCGATCACGGAAATACGGCCATATGCGACGAACAGATTCGGTACGGTTGCGGTCCAGGGTTGCGGTAAGAATGGATTCACTGTGTTCGTCAGCCCGTGCCAAAAACTCACCTTGGGGCCCACAAATGAAGCTGTTGCCCCAGAAGCGGATGCCGTTGCTTTGGCCCGACGGGTCTGGTTCTGTACCAACGCGGTTGGGGGCGATGACTGGCAAGTTGTTGGCGATCGCATGACCCCGCTGCACGGTTACCCAGGCCTCAAGCTGGCGGGCTTGTTCATCGGGCTCATCGGTGATGTCCCAGCCGATGGCGGTGGGGTAAATCAGCAGGTCTGCGCCGGCTAATGCCATCAGGCGTGCGGCTTCTGGGTACCATTGATCCCAGCACACCAGTACACCGAGTTTGCCAAGGGATGTTTCAATGGGGGTGAACCCGCTATGTCCCTCGTTAAACCGGGCATCGCCAGGTGTAAAATAGAATTTTTCGTAGAAGCCCGGATCATCAGGGATGTGCATTTTACGGTAGATGCCGGCCAGGCTGCCGTCGGTATCAAACACCACGGCTGTGTTGTGGTAAACGCCGTTCATCCGGCGTTCGAAAATGGAACCGACCAGAACAATGCCGAGCTCCTTTGCCAAGGCAGACAACCGGTTGCTGGTTGGCCCCGGGATGGGTTCAGCCAGCTCAAACACGGCGGTGTCTTCAGTCTGGCAAAAATACAGCGTGGCGTGCAGCTCCTGTAGAACAATCAGCTGGGCTCCACCTTTCGCCGCTTCGCGAATCAGCACTTCCGAGGTGGCGAGGCTGGCAGCCTTATCCGCGCTGCATTTTTGCTGGATCGCGGCGATGCTAAGTTGGTTGTCGTCGGGTGTGTTGCTCATAAAGTCACCACGCCTGCAGGAATCTGCATAGTGACGCAATGCAGACTGCCATGTTGGTGGATCAGCGGTCGGCAGTTGATCGGGATGATCTCCCGGTTCGGGAAGATATCCGCCATGATGCGGATAGCCTCCTGATCCTGAGGTACATCGTAGACCGGCAGTAAAACGGCCCCGTTAATAATCAGGAAGTTTGCATAGGTGGCCGGCAAGCGCTCGCCGTCTTCATCGTAGATGGCGTCTGGCCAGGGCAGCGCCGTGAGCTTGTAGGGGCTGCCGTCTCTTTGCTGAAATTCTTTCAGTTCGTCTTCCATGGCCGCCAGTGCTCTGTAATGTTCGTCTGCCACATCCGGGCAGGCCACATAACAGATATGATCGCGGGCGCAGAAGCGAGCCAGTGTGTCGATGTGGCTGTCGGTATCATCCCCGGCCAGATACCCATGATTGAGCCAGAGCATGCGGTCTGCCCCGAGCATCTCCGATAGCAGCTGCTCAATGGCGGAGCGATCCATGGAGGGGTTTCTTGACGGCGTCAGCATGCATTCACTGGTGGTAAGAATGGTGCCGTCGCCATCAGACTCAATAGAGCCGCCTTCGAGCACAAACGCAACCGATTGCAGCGGATGCTTGCCAAACACTCGGGCATTAGCCAAGTGCTGATTGAGTGCGTTGTCTTTCTCCCAGGGGAACTTGCCACCCCAGGCGTTGAAGCTGAAATCAAGCACGACCGGGCCGTCGCCAGTGTCTACGGTAATCGGGCCGTGATCTCGTGCCCAGGTGTCGTTGGCGGGTGCAGGCACGGTGATGACCCGCCCGGGCAGGTCTTCGGCCACAGCAAACTCGTTCAGCTCCCGTTGCAGCTCCTGCAACCTGACCACAAACTCGCAGCTGATCAGCAGATGCTCAAATCGCAGCACTTGTCGGGCAATGGTCAGAAACACCGGCTCGACCTCGGCCATCATTCGGGCCCAGTCGGTGCCCGGGTGTGGCCAGGTCAACATAACCGCACTCTGGGGTGCCCACTCCGCAGGCAACACTCGCTTGGAAGTCACTGTATTCGTCACCTTGGTTCGCAAAAGTCGCCATTCTATCTGACCGTTGCGATAACGTCAGGCCATGAACAGAGAAAATTGAACTCTCAGAAAAGTTATTTGCGGTTACGTTTAACGACGGAATGCAGTACCTGGTTATGCTCGAAATAGACGATGAAGTTCGGGTAGTGCCACTGGCTGATCGGCGGTTCGCCAACCGGGCCTTTCATTTCTTGTGGTGCACCCCAGCGATTTCGCACCGAGTCCTGGCTCATGCCGGTGGAGGGCAGGCTGATTTCGCTACGGTCAGCCTGGCTGCCAACCGGAATGGTGAGCTCTTCAGCGTGAACGTGACTGGCCACACCAGCTGAAATCAACGACGTCAGGGCCATAGCGGCGATCAGATTGTGCTTGCTCTTCATTGGGTTCTCCATTAATGCCTGTTCCCTGCGAGACAACCCGCAGGACATGGATAAAACGTAATATCTCGGAAAAACGAGGAAAAGTCAGCGTTTTTTCGATTCTACTCTTTTTGCCGTTGTCGGATTTGCCAGCGCATCACATGGCGGGCAATTTGTTGGCGATCGCTGTCTTCCAGTTTTACAAATTCGGTGTGAACCCTTGCTCCACCCCGGTCATCCGGTTCAGCGGTGAGAACTTCTGCAAGTGCTTGCGGCTGGTAGAGCTCCGGTGGTAGCGTCATCCGCACGGCGATCCGGTCGCCTTTGTTCCAGGCTCGAGTGCTGCTGCAGAAAGACAGTCCACCTTCGCTCAGAGTCACATCCTGCCAGTCTTCCGGTTGCAACGGATTTTGCTCAAAGGCGATAATGCGCGCCAGCGTGTCGAGCTTGCTGTTCATCGATTTGACCAGTCCGGTTAGCAAGCGGTCGCGCTCAGCCAAACTGGCCAGGTGTGCTTTGACGTCTTGGTCAAGCCGGCGAAACTCAGCTTTGAGGCTCTCCAGTGGCGTGCCATTAAACGGATCCGGATCGTTGTCCTGGCCCTGAGTGAGCCTGCGGATTTCCAGGCCAATGTGGTCCTCGATCCGAAAATACTCTCGTCGATCGGCTTTGGATTCCTTGGTCGGGTGCGTTGCGCGCGAGCCTGGCATTCTGTCTCCGCTGGGCTGATTTGTTATTAATTGAGAATAGTTTAGCAGTTTCCCGGGTGTGAGTAAGCGGCCCGGGATATCAAGCCACGACAGATCTGAAGGCAGCGACAGGCATCTCCTCATGTTCAGACCGTTATCGTTCTATATTGGTTTGCGGTATACCGCAGCCAAACGGCGTAATCACTTTATATCCTTTATATCCCTGACTTCCATGCTCGGGCTGATGCTCGGGGTGGCCGTACTGATTATCGTGTTGTCTGTGATGAACGGTTTTGACCGGGAGTTGAAGCAACGCATTCTGGGCATGGTGCCCCATGCCACCATTCAAGGCGCCTCCGGTCCCCTCGAAGACTGGGAAGAGGTGGATCGCCGGGTTCAGGAGCACCCACGGGTACTGGCTGCAGCGCCTTTTATCCAGGGGCAGGGCATGGTGACCGGTGGTGGCGAGGTTCGGGGTGTGATGCTTAGCGGTATCCTGCCGGAACAGGAAGCTACCGTATCGATCATTGAAAATCACTTTATTGAGGGTGGGCTGGATCAGCTGAAATCCGGTGAATTTGGCATCATCGTTGGCCGGTTGATGGCCTCCAGTTTGCGCCTGCAGGTGGGCGACAAGTTGACCGTCGTTCTGCCAGAGGCGTCTGTGACCCCGGCCGGGGTCTTGCCCAGGCTCAAACGCTTCACTGTAAAAGGTATTTTCAGTGTTGGCGCTGAACTTGATGGCAACTATGCCTTGATTCATATGGATGACGCCGCTCGACTGATGCGCACCGGTGGTCGGGCCGAAGGTGTGCGTTTGCTGGTGGATGATCTGTTTGCCGCACCACGGGTGGTGAATCAGGTTGCCCAGGATTTGGGTGGGCGCTATTACGTGTCGGACTGGACTCGCACCCACGGTAATCTGTTCCAGGCGATCCGTATGGAAAAGACCATGATCGGACTGTTGTTGATGTTTATTGTAGCGGTGGCGGCGTTCAACATCGTGTCCACTTTGGTGATGGTGGTGACGGACAAAACCGCCGACATTGCCATTCTGCGAACCATGGGCGCAACGCCGGGCCGCGTGATGCGGATATTTATTATTCAGGGTGCGGTGATCGGTGTGTTCGGCACCCTGATGGGCACGGTCCTGGGTATTGTCGGTGCCTTGAATATCAGCGCGTTCATTGCCTGGCTTGAAGATCTGATGGGGCATCAGTTTTTGAGTGCGGATGTTTATTTTATCAGTTACCTGCCGTCCCAGTTGCAATGGAATGATGTAGCAATCATCAGTGGCGCCGGGTTCGCTTTGAGCCTGTTGGCAACCATCTATCCGGCATGGCGGGCATCGAGAATTGAACCGGCGGAGGCTTTGCGTTATGAGTAATACTGAACAGAGCGCGGGCAAGCCCCTGGTCATTGACTGTCGACAGGTAACCCGAACTTACTCTGAGGGACCGGAAGTACTGACCATCTTCTCCGATATCTCTCTGGAGGTGTCTGCCGGCGAGACCGTGGCCATTGTGGGTAGCAGCGGCGCGGGTAAAACCACCCTGCTGAATTTGTTAGGCGGGCTGGACCGTCCCTCCTCCGGGCAGATTCACATTTGTGGCGAGGACATCCATCGGTTGTCGGAGGCAGGTCGAGCCAGGTTCCGTAATGGCCACCTTGGCTTCGTGTATCAGTTTCACCACCTGCTTCCAGAGTTTTCGGCACTGGAGAATGTTATGATGCCCTGTGCTTTAGGTGGGCAGCCTCTGGCGACGGCCAAAGCCAAGGCAGAATCATTGTTGGTGAAGGTAGGGCTTGGCGAACGCTTGAGGCACAAGCCTTCGGAGCTGTCCGGCGGTGAGCGCCAGCGAGTGGCTATCGCCCGCGCCCTGGTGAACGAGCCGGACTGCGTTTTGATGGATGAGCCGACCGGCAATCTGGATGAGCATACAGGAGAGGGCATTCGGGCATTGATCGAGGATCTCAGAGATCAGTCGGGCATCGCCTTTGTGATGGTCACCCATGACATGAAGATGGCTCGGAGTTTGGGGCGGGTGTTGCGCCTTGAGCAGGGACGGCTTATTCAGGAAGCCTGATCGCGGGCCTCTTTACGGGCTTTTTTGCGCATCTTTCGGGCGTGGCGGCGAACCTGCCAGTCGGTGCGAATTTTTCGCCGCCACAGAAACTGGATGACCATGTAAGCTGAGCAGCCAGCCATGGTCGCCACGACGATTGAGCCAACATACAGCGGCACCCCGATCTCCATCAGGCGGCTGCTCAGCCAGGACCAGGACAGCTGAAACTCGAAAGCCAGGACCGGTCGATCGAGTATCCAGGCGCCGACTTTGTAGTTGAAATAGAAGATGGGGGGCATGGTCAGCGGGTTGCTGATCCAGACCAGCGCCACCGATAGAGGCAGGTTGGCATTAATCCAGATCGCCATAAAGGAGGCAGCAACCATCTGAAATGGCATCGGGATAAAGGTCAGAAAAATGCCAATCAGAAAAGCCCGCGACACGCTGTGACGATTGATGTGCCAAAGGTTGGGTTCATGAAGGATATGGCCAAGAAAGCGCAATGATTCTATCGATTGCACTTTCTCCGGAGTTGGCAGATACCGTTTCATGAACTTCTTGGGCATCGGAAGTTCGGCCTGTTGCGTCTCGATGAATATTATCCGGCACATCAAAAAATGCCGGGCTTACGAACTGGAGGACAAGGATTGTCCTATCTGCTTTGCGATGATCACACGCTTGAAACTGGCGCGGGCAGTGTTGCCGGTATTATCGCGTTCTCGTGCGGCGTTATCTTACTGTATCAGCTGACAGTTTTACCACCGTATCCGATCTTGTTTCTCGCCATATTGGTTGTTACCGGGGGTGTCATTTGCGGCAAGTCGTTATGGCTCAAGCGGACCAGCCTTTGGGCATTGTGTTTGTTACTGGGTCTGGCCTGGGCTTGCTGGCATGCCAATGCCCGGTTGTCTGAGCGGTTGCCCGGGGAGCTTGAGGGCGCGCGCATTACGGTATCTGGCTACCTGTGTGACCTGCCGCAAGCAGGAAGCTTTGGCAGTCTTCGATTCAGTCTTTGCGTTTCCCGTTGGCACCATCCGGATGACCGTATAGACCCTCAGCGCCTTCCCCACAAAATCCGGTTGGCCTGGTATGGCCGTGATGGCCAGGCGCTGCCCGGACATCGGCTCCGGTTAGACGTCGTATTGAAACAGCCCCATGGAACGCTGAACAGCAACGGTTTTCGTTACGAGGACTGGTTGTTCCGGCACGGCTACCGCGCCACAGGCACCGTCAGGGGCGTCAGTGATGCTCCCTTTGTCACCTGTGGCTGGCATTGCCAATACCATCAATGGCATCAGTCGGTGGCGCAGGCTGTTCATCAGCGGTTTTCTGATGCCCGACAATACCCGTTAATTGCGTCGCTACTGATTGGCAATCGTGGTCATTTGACCGACGAACACTGGCATACGCTCAGGGCGACCGGAACGATTCACCTTGTCGCGATCTCTGGGCTGCATCTTGGGTTGGTGGCTATCGGGGCAGGGTTGATTGTGCGCAGGCTTTTGTTAGCCGCGCCGGCCCGCTGGGGCGGGGAGCGGGCAAGGCGGAAGGCGGCGTTTATCCTGGTGGCAGCGGCCTGTCTGATATACGCCCTTGTGGCCGGGTTCTCGGTGCCAACCCGGCGGGCCCTGATCATGGTTATTGTGGGTGGCTGGTACCTTTTGGTGGCTCGGGACGTCTCTGCCTGGCGGCCCTTTTCGGTAGCGCTGTTCATCGTTCTGTTAATGGACCCTTTTGCACCGCTCGATCAAGGGTTCTGGTTGTCGTTCGGAGCGGTCGGTGTGCTGTTGCTGGTGTTCACCGGTCGATTGGGCGCTCCAGGCTGGCTCAAGGGGCTTGTGCTTGCGCAGTTGGCAGTGTTTGCGGGCCTGTGGCCATTGTTGGCAGGGTTGGGGCAATCGCAGCCTGTGGCGGGCTTGCTCGCGAACCTGCTGGCGATCCCGTGGGTGTCATTGGTGGTGATGCCCGCATTGTTCGCCGGGACCTTCCTGATACTGCTTTCCGGGGGTGCCTTAACGGATTGGGTCATTTTTGGTTTTGATTCGGTGCTCGGTCTGCTCATGGTCTGGCTGGAGTGGGTCGAAGCCCTGGCCGCTCCTGTCGCGTTGTTGGCACCCACGGCGGCGCCCCTGCTGTTGGCAGTGCTGGCAGGCGTGATTTTGCTTGTGCTTCGTTACCCGGACCAAAGGTTTCGCCTGATGGCCGCAAGCCTTTTGGGCGCCTGGGGGTTGTTGGCGGCCGCAGGTGCTCAAGTAACGTCCAATCCGATGGTTGAACGGCCGGAAATCCGCATCTGGGATGTCGGACAAGGGTTGTCGGTTCTTGTGCGAGTCGATGACAACGTGCTGATTTACGATACTGGCCCGGAGGTACGTGGTGTGTTCTCTGCGGTGGAGTCCACTCTGATTCCCGGTCTTAAGGCCCTTGGAGTCAATCGAATCGATCATCTGGTGCTGAGCCACGCTGATAGCGACCACTCGGGAGGGCTTGGGCTGCTCGCGTCTGCTTTTGAGATTGGATTGATCAGCAGTGGCGAGCCGGAGGCGATTGCCGACAAGTTGGGCAATCGCTCCGGGTTTGCGGTCGAGCCGTGCCCGCAGCAAGGTTTCACCTGGCAGGATCTGGCGTTTGAATTCTGGCGCTCTAACTCCGGGCGGCCAGGTAACGACGCCTCCTGCGTACTGCGTGTCTACCACGCGGTGTCGTCCACCGACCTGTGGCTGACTGGCGATATTACTCGCCGGCAAGAAGCTGAAATGCTTGGCCCAGACGGTGTCGATTGGTTTGATCAGGCCGTTGCTCATCGAATGGTGCTGGCTCCCCATCATGGCAGCAAGACGTCTTCATCGGCCACCTGGGTGAGTGCCTTGCGGGCTGACTGGGTGATCTACACCGCCGGTTATCGCCATCGTTTTGGCCACCCGCACCCAGATGTTATGAGTCGTTACCAGGCTGCAGATGTGCAGGCTTTGAACACCGCCTGTGCCGGTGAGATTACGATTGAGCTCAATCAAGATGGCCCGAAAATCAGTGAACTGCGGCATGCTTCACGTTTTTGGATAGGCGGCCGGGGGCTTACCCGGGATCAATGCAATAGTCCGTGACATTCCAGGTGTGGCCTCAACCGGCACCTATGCTAAAGTAGCGCGGCTTGTAACTAATCAGGGAGATCAAGCGTGTTCGAGCTGTTGAAAGCCGGTGGCATCCTGATGGTGCCGATTGTTGCCTGTTCCATTCTGGCGCTTGCCATCGTTCTGGAGCGATTCTGGACTCTGCGGCCCTCAAGGGTAGCTCCGGTCCAGTCAATCAATGAACTCTGGCGCTGGATAAAGAAAAAAGAACTTAACGGGCGCAAGCTCAAAGCGCTTCAGGGGTCTTCTCCTCTTGGGCGTATCCTGGCTGGCGGGCTGATTAATGCCAAGCATGGCCGGGACATCATGAAAGAAAGCATTGAGCATGAAGCCAGTCAGGTTATTCATGAGCTAGAGCGTTTTCTGAACCCTCTGGGTACGATCGCTACGATTGCGCCGTTACTGGGGCTGCTTGGCACCGTCATTGGTATGATCAAGGTGTTCGCCGAGATCCAATTGGCAGGTGTTGGCGATGCCGGCAATCTTGCCGGTGGTATTTCCGAGGCCTTGATCACCACCGCTGCAGGTCTGAGCGTCGCTATCCCGGCGCTGATCTGCCACCGTTATTTCATCCGCCGCGTTGATGAACTGGTGGTTAACATGGAGCAGGAAGCCATCAAACTGGTGGAAGTGGTTCATGGTGACCGTGAAATCGACGTGGAAGGAGCCTGAACGCCGTGAAGTTCAAGCGCCAGAGAAGCCAGGAAGTCGGGGTCGACCTGACGCCACTGATCGATGTGGTGTTCCTGCTGCTGATTTTCTTTATGGTGTCCACCACCTTCACCCGGGAAAGTCACCTGCAGGTGGAACTGCCGTCAGCCAGTGGCGAACCGGCATCGCCGTCAGAATTACGCCAGATAGACGTCGTTATCAACGCTGAAGGCCAATATATTCTTAACGAGCGAACGCTGGTCAACAACCGGCGTGAAACCCTTGAGCGGGGTGTCAGGGAGCTGGCTGAGGGAGACAGCAGTCTGCCGTTCATCATTACTGCAGACGCAAGAACTCCCCATGAATTTGTTGTGCGTGCCATGGATGTGGCCGGCCGCCTGGGGTTTGCGAAATTGAGCATAACCACAGAGCGGGAGGCTGACAGCCCGTGATTGACTCAAAGCCTGAACCGCTTCAGGTGACACCAACAGGCAGCTGGGCAACCTACAAGCGGTTGCTGGGCTACGTAAAGCCGTTCTGGTTTGCGTTTTCGCTGGCCGTGTTTGGCAACATCATTTATGCCGCTGCGTCCACGGGCATGGCGGCTGCCATGGAGTATGTGATCACCGCCATCGAAAACCCCACAGACCAGAACCGCCTGATGTTAACCGGTCTGATCGTGGGCATTTTCGCTTTTCGCGGCGTGGGCACGTTCTTCAGTCAGTACTTCATCAGTTACGTTGGCCGCCAGGTCATCAACGCGCTCAGAAATGACGTGTTTGATCGGCTGATGACGCTGCCGTCCCGCTATTTCGATGACAACGCCGCCGGGCGCCTGGTATCCAAACTCACCTTCAACGTCGAGCAGGTGGCAGAGGCCGCCACCAACGCCATCACCATCACGCTGCGGGAAGGCCTGACCATTGTCGGCTTGCTGGGCTTCATGCTCTACACCAACTGGAAGCTCACGCTGGTGTTCCTGACCGTGGGCCCGGTGATCGGGCTGGTGGTAAATTACGCCAGCAAGCGCTTTCGCAAGATCAGCCAACGGATTCAGGGCTCAATGGGCGACATTACCCACGTTGCCTCGGAATCTATCGCCGGCTATCGGGTAGTCCGGACCTTTGGCGGGGAAGACTACGAGCGGGAACGCTTCCGCGATGTCAGTAATCGGAACCTCAAGCAGAGCCTGAAGATGGCGTCCACCCAGGCGATCAGTGTGCCGGTCATCCAGGTGCTGGTCGCCATCGCCATTGCCGCGCTGGTCTGGACCATGCTGTCGCCGGAGATCCGGGGCGAAATGAGTACCGGTCAGTTGATTGCCTTTATTACTGCAGCAACCACCATGGCCAAACCTATTCGCCAGGTGACCTCGGTGCACGCCAAGATTCAGAAAGGTGTCGCCGCCGCTTACGACGTGTTTGAAACCATGGATGAGCAGCCCGAGGAAGACTCGGGTCACTATTCGCCAAAAAGAGTAAACGGCGATATCGAGTTCGATAAGGTTTGCTTCCGCTATCGTGACCAGCTGGACAACGTACTCGACGGTATATCGGTGAGAGTTCCTGCCGGCCAGAGCGTCGCCTTGGTGGGCCGTTCCGGCAGTGGTAAATCATCCATGGTCAGTCTGCTGCCGCGGTTCTATGAATACACCGGTGGTGATGTCCGGATTGACGGACACTCTCTGAACGAGTTTTCGCTTAAGGGTTTGCGCTCCCAGATTGCCTTGGTCAACCAGAACGTGGTGTTATTCAATGACACCATTGCCGCCAACATTGCCTACGGCGCATTGCGTCATTGCAGTCGTGAGGAGATCCGGAGCGCGGCGGCAAAAGCCCACGCTCTGGAGTTTATTGACCGGATGCCGGAAGGGCTGGATACGATGATTGGCGACAACGGCGTGATGTTGTCTGGCGGCCAGCGCCAGCGATTGGCTATTGCTCGTGCACTGCTGAAGGATGCGCCCATTCTGATCCTTGACGAAGCCACATCGGCCCTTGATACCGAATCTGAACGCCACATTCAGGAGGCGCTGGAGACGGTCATGGCCGGGCGGACGACGCTGGTCATCGCGCATCGTTTATCGACTATAGAGAAAGCGGACCGGATTCTGGTGATGGATAAAGGACACATTGTGGAGTCTGGCACTCACGAAGAGCTGCTTGCCGCCGATGGCGCTTATGCTCAGCTGCACCAGATTCAGTTCAGCGAGCATGCATGAGTGCCGGTTTGATTGAGCGCCTTTGGTACCAACAGGGTAAACCACTGGCGGTGCTGTCGCCGCTGGCCTGGTTATACCGGACAGTGGCTGAGTCCAAACGGCGCAAAGCCTGGCAGGCCCGTAACGAACCTTTGCCGGTGCCGGTGGTCGTGGTTGGCAATATCACGGCGGGTGGTACCGGTAAATCGCCGCTGACGGCCCGGCTGGTCCAGCGAATGCAGCAGGAAGGTTGGAGGCCGGTCATCCTCAGCCGGGGCTACGGTGGTAAAAGCGACCGCTATCCACTGTTGGTCAGTCACACAACGCCGGCGACCGTCAGTGGCGACGAGCCCTTGATGCTGGCACTGGCCACGAGTTGCCCGGTGGTGGTCGATCCAGACCGTTGTCGCGGCGCCCACTGGGCCCTTGAGCAACAGCTGGGTGATGTGTTGATCTGCGACGACGGGCTTCAGCATTACCGATTGCCAAGAGACATAGAGCTGGCGGTTTTTGACGATCGGCGGGGTGTTGGCAATGGTGCGTTGATACCGGTAGGACCATTGCGAGAGCCTGTGTCGCGACTGGCGACCGTAGATTTTGTCGTCCTGAACGGGGCAGAGTTCCCGCCATCCGGGCAGCAGATTGATGAATTTGCCGGCATCGAGCACCCGGATATTCACGCTATGGCGCTGCGGCCATCCTCACTGGTTAACCTGAACTCAGGCGAAACGCTTACCCCTGGCGCGTTGCAGGGACAGTCTGTTCGAGCGGTTGCCGGTATCGGTAACCCTTCGCGGTTTTTCGACACGCTTCGGTCACTGGGAGCTCGGGTTCAGGAGGCGCCGTATGCGGATCATCATCGCTTTCGCCCGCAAGATCTTGGCTCCAGGCCGGGTGAATGGTTGGTGATGACGGCAAAGGATGCTGTTAAATGTCGGGACTTTGCGCCAGACAACGCCTGGGTGCTGACGGTGGATGCTTGCCTGTCAGAACCTTTTGAACACCGTTTTCTGGAGCGGCTCCGGCGGTGCTCCAAGTTGTTGCATCAACAAAACACTGAGAGAACACACCATGGATAAGAAATTGTTGGCCATGCTGGCCTGCCCGGTTTGTAAGGGCGAACTCAAGCTTAACGAAGCTCGCACCGAGCTGATCTGCTATCACGATGCCATGGCCTTTCCGATCCGTGAAGGCATTCCGGTGATGCTGGCTGTTGAAGCCCGCACACTGAGCTCTGACGAGCGACTCGATAAACACTGATTAACCTGCAAGCAGGACGCGCCATCATGTCATTTACCGTTGTCATTCCCGCTCGCTATGCCTCCAGCCGATTGCCGGGCAAGCCCCTGGCGATGATTGCTGGTAAGCCAATGGTTCAGCATGTGTGTGAGCGGGCCAGAGAAAGTCAGGCCGACAGGGTGGTGGTTGCCACGGATGACTCGCGTATTCAGGACGCCTGCCAGGCGTTTGGTGCAGAAGTGGTGATGACCTCGCCGTATCACGCCAGCGGCACCGATCGCCTGGAAGAGGTTGCCAGAAAGCTGGGCCTCGACCCGGACCATCGGGTCGTCAACGTGCAGGGCGATGAGCCTCTGATCCCGCCGGTATTGATCAATCAGGTAGCCGAGAATCTGGACCTGTACCCCGAAGTGGCCATTTCGACCCTGTGTGAACGGATCCATGACCCAAGGCAGGTATTCAATCCCAACGTAGTGAAAGTGGTGTTCGATGCCCGGGGTATCGCCCATTACTTCAGCCGTGCGCCGATTCCCTGGGCACGGGATTTCTGGCCGGCGAATGCCTGGGAAGCCGATGTCGATCTGCCTGACGGTATCGGGTACTTCCGGCACATCGGCATTTATGGCTATCGCGCCAGTGTATTGGGCCAGTTCGTCAGTTGGCCGCCTGCGCCTACCGAGCAGATAGAAGCATTGGAGCAGTTGCGTGCGTTGTACAATGGCGCTCGTATTCATGTGGATATTGCCGATCAACCGCCCGCCCCGGGCGTCGACACCGAGGAAGATCTGGCCCGGATCAGGGTTTTGTTAGAAGCAGGAGGACGTTATGTCTGAGCACGTCAGCGTACTGTTTGTGTGCCTGGGGAATATCTGCCGTTCACCCACCGCCGAAGGCGTCTTCCGGCAGCTGGCAAGCCAGCAGGGGATTTCGGAAAGATTGCGCATCGATTCCTGTGGCACTGGCAACTGGCACATTGGTAAAGCACCGGACACCCGCTCGATGGAAGCCGCAGGGCGCCGGGGAATTGATATCAGCGGTCTTCGGGCGCGCCAGATTGCTGTGGAGGATCTTGACCGGTTTGACTACGTATTGGTGATGGACCGCGAGAATCTGGCTGACGTTAGAGACCTGTGGCATCAGAACGGGGGAACAGAGCCTCGGTTGTTACTTGAGTTTGGCGAGTCTGGGCAAGCTGAAGTGCCCGATCCCTATTATGGCGGTGAAGACGGGTTTGAACGAGTCCTGGACTTGATACACGACGCCAGCAAGGGCTTGCTGGAGGACATCCGGAGGCGACTCGCTTGAGCCTGGGCCTCACCATTAACGAGCAGGCCAGTTTGAGTGCTCTGAACACCCTGGCGGTTGCCGCTCACGCCCGGTATCTGGTGGCTATTGGCAGCGAAGGCCAGTTGCGGGATGCGCTCCGCTGGGCTTCCGACCGTAAGCTGGATACCCTGGTGCTTGGCGGTGGCAGTAACCTGGTCTTTGCCGGTGACTATGATGGTTTGGTGCTGCACATGGCCATTCGTGGCCGAAGGTGGGAGCAGGCCAGTGGTGATGATGCGGTGCTGGTACTGGGCGCCGGCGAGAATTGGCATGAGGCGGTCGTGTACGCAGCCCGGTCGGGATACCGTGGCATTGAGAATCTGGCGCTGATTCCCGGCACTGCCGGTGCGGCTCCGGTGCAGAACATCGGCGCTTACGGCGTTGAGTTGGGCGATACCCTGATAAGCGTTACGGCACTCGATCGCAGTACAATGAAGTCGGTCACCCTGACGGCAGCAGATTGTGAGTTAGGTTACCGGGACAGTCTGTTCAAGCATCACCCGGGCCGTTACATCATTCTGGAAATCCGCCTGGGCCTATCCCGCTCACGGCCGCTCAAACTGGGTTATCGCGATCTTCAGAGCTATCTGGCGGATACTGATACTGCGTCTTTAACACCTCTGGATGTGGCTGAAGCCGTTATGGCGGTGCGTCGTCGCAAGCTGCCGGACCCTTCGGTGCTGCCCAATGTGGGCAGTTTCTTTAAAAATCCGGTGATTGATGCCTCCCGGTTTGAACGTTTGCAGTCGCAATTCCCTGACGTGGTCTCTTATCCGGCGGAGCAGGGCGTTAAACTGGCGGCCGCGTGGTTGATTGATCAGGCCGGCTGGAAAGGCTTCCGCAGTGCCCGGGTTGGAATTCATAACCGACAGGCGCTGGTTCTGATTAATCACTCAGGTGGTACCGGTGACGATGTGCTGGCGTTGGCGAAAGAGGTGCGCCAGTCTGTGCAGGATAAGTTCGGGGTAGAACTGGAAATGGAGCCGGGCATCGTTGGTCGACGGTAGCGTTGGTGTTGCCGTTCCGGGTGATCGATAACGCGATGCCCGGAACGGCCAGAACAACTTACAGGCTGCCTTTGGGAGAGGCCTTTACCAGAAACAGCAGGGCATCTTCGACAGCAATATCCTGCTTGTCTTCATCGCGACGACCCTTGTATTCCAGGGTGCCAGCCGTAAGACCGCGCTCGGAAACCACAAACCGGTGCGGTATACCTATCAGCTCCATGTCTGCAAACTTAACGCCCGGTCGCTCGTTCCGGTCGTCCAGCAGTACGTCATAGCCAGCCTGTCGCAGTTGCTCGTAGAGCTTCTCGCCAGCCTCTGCGACGATGGGTGACTTATGCGCATTCAACGTCACAATGGCGACTTCAAATGGCGCAATGGCATCTGGCCAGATGATGCCCTTGTCGTCATGGTTCTGCTCAATGGAGGCCGCCACGATGCGCGAAACCCCGATGCCGTAGCAGCCCATTTCCATGATCACGGTCTTGCCGTTCTCATCCAGTACAGTGGCGTTCATGGCCGAGCTGTATTTGTTGCCCAGCTTGAAGATGTGGCCCACTTCGATGCCGCGGCGAATTTCCAGTGTGCCCTTGCCGTCGGGGCTCAGGTCGCCCTCCACCACGTTGCGAAGATCTTCAACTCGGCCCAGCGGTAGATCTCTTTGCCAGTTTACGCCGGTCAGGTGGTAGTCATCCTTGTTGGCCCCGCAGACAAAGTCAGCCAAATGAGCGGCGCTGCGATCAATAATCACAGGCACCGGAAGGTTCACCGGGCCAATAGAGCCGGGTTTGCAGCCGATGGCTCTTTCGATTTCTTCATCAGTCGCCATGGTTAGCGGCTCGGCAATTCCCTGCAGGTTTTCAGCTTTGATTTCGTTCAGAGTATGGTCGCCGCGCAGAATCAGTGCCACCAGACCGGCATCGCCATTGTCATCGGCTTCAGCCTTGACCAGCAGTGTCTTCACGCTGCGCTCAGCCGGCAGGCCGAGGAACTGAGAAACGGCCTCGATGGTTTTCTGGCCCGGTGTGTGCACTTCGGTCAGGGGTTCTGTGGCCCCAGGGCGCTCGCCGGCCGGTGCAACTGCTTCGGCTTTCTCCATGTTGGCGGCGTAGTCGCTGTCGGTGCTGAACACGATGGCATCTTCACCGGAGGATGCCAGTACGTGGAATTCATGGGATGCACTGCCGCCGATGGCGCCGGAGTCTGCCTGCACCGGGCGGTAATCAAGGCCCAGACGGTCAAAGATGTTGCAGTAGGTCTGGTGCATCACCTGGTAGGTGTCGTCCAGAGAAGCCGCGTTGACGTGAAAGGAGTAGGCATCCTTCATGATGAACTCGCGTGAACGCATAACGCCAAAACGGGGACGGCGCTCGTCGCGGAATTTGGTCTGGATCTGATAGAAGTTGGCCGGCAGTTCCTTGTAGCTTTTCAGCTCATTGCGGATCAGGTCGGTGATCACTTCTTCATGAGTTGGGCCGAGGCAGAAGTCCCGACCGTGACGGTCGTTCATGCGCAGCAATTCGCCGCCGTACTGTTCCCAACGGCCGGATTCCTGCCACAATTCCGCAGGCTGAACCCCCGGCATCAGAACTTCCTGGGCCCCGCTCTTGTCCATCTCTTCACGAACAATCCGTTCCACTTTGCGCAAAGTACGCAGGCCCATCGGCAGCCAGGAGTATAGGCCTGCGGCCAGTTTCCGGATCATGCCCGCACGCAGCATCAGCTGATGACTGATAATTTCGGCGTCGGCAGGGGTCTCTTTCTGGGTGGCAATCAGATAACGGCTTGCTCGCATCGTTTCTTCCGCTTTGATGAAAAGTAGAAATGTAGACTGATCGGCAGGAGGGCTGGCCCGGGTCTGCCTGTCATGGTCGTAAAGTGGCTTTTATTGTACGGAGCCTGTGGCACAAGGTACAGACGATGAGGCGCTAATCTACAGACTGGTAGTCGCCTCAGGAAAGGTAACCCAGTGGCAAGGCGGTGCTGTCTATCACCCGCCGCAGCACAAAGCTGGAGTGCACCCCACTGACGCCTTGAATGCGGGTAATCCGGTTGAGCAGAAACTGGTGGTAGTGGTCCATGTCGGGTACCACCACTTTCAGCATATAATCGGCGCTTTGTCCGGTAATCAGATAACACTCCTGGACTTCCGGGTACGCAGCGACTTGCTCCTCGAAAGCGGCAAACCGTTCCGGCGTGTGACGGTCCATACCGATCAGGATAATCGCTGTCAGCGCCAGCCCGAGTTTCTTGTGATCCAGAATGGTTACTGTCCGCACGATAATACCTGCTTCTTCAAGGGTTCTCACCCGGCGCAGGCATGGGGAAGGGGATAGCCCGACTTTTTCGGCCAACTGCTGATTCGTGAGCGAGCCATTGCTCTGCAATTGTTCGAGGATTTTACGGTCGGTTTTGTCGATTCTGGCCAACGGCTTGGCGTTATTCGCAATCATCTTCTTCGCCTGATTAGAGTACGGCAATTATATTGC
Organism: Marinobacter sp.; assembly: GCF_014859525.1. Classification (GTDB taxonomy): domain Bacteria; phylum Pseudomonadota; class Gammaproteobacteria; order Pseudomonadales; family Oleiphilaceae; genus Marinobacter. Next base: position 23,417 of record NZ_JACUUB010000001.1, on the reverse strand, counting down.
TAAAAATATCGAATGCTTGCGCAAATAGCAACCAAATGGCGCGCTGGGGGCGTTACACTGCTCTTTATAGTCACGATCAGCGGAAGGAATGTTCAGGTATGGCCTTTGACCATCGTAAATACAGCGCCTTTAAGCCAGTAGCTAAAGAAGATCGTCGTTGGCCGGATCAGGTCATCGAGAAAGCCCCGGTCTGGTGCGCCGTTGATCTGCGCGATGGCAACCAGGCGCTGGTTAAGCCTATGGGCGTCGCTCAAAAACAACGGCTGTTCGATTTGTTAGTCAAACTTGGCTTTAAGGAAATTGAAATCGGCTTTCCGGCAGCCAGTCAGCCCGACTTTGATTTTTGCCGCAAACTGATTGAAGAAAACCGAATCCCCGCTGATGTGAAAATTCAGGTGCTTACCCAGGCGCGGCCGGAACTCATTAAACGCACCTATCAGGCACTTGAGGGGGTGAAGCAAGCCGTTGTTCACGTTTACAACTCAACGTCTGCCGTTCAGCGTGAGCAGGTGTTCGGTCTGGACCGCGCCGGCATCAAAGACATCGCCGTACAGGGCGCAACCGTGGTCAAAGAGATCGCTGAGCGTTATCCGGATACTGACTGGACGTTCCAGTATTCGCCAGAGAGCTTTACCGGCACCGAGCTGGATTTCGCGGCCGAGGTAGTTGATGCAGTGAACGATGTCTGGCGACCGGACCAGGGCCAGCCAGTGATCATAAACTTGCCTGCCACCGTTGAGATGGCAACCCCTAACGTGTTTGCCGACCAGGTGGAATGGATTTGTGAGAATATCCGCTACCGTGAGCACGTCAGGATCAGTGTGCACACCCACAATGACCGGGGTTGTGCTGTGGCAGCCGCTGAATTGGCGGTGATGGCAGGAGCTGACCGGGTTGAAGGCACGTTGATGGGTAACGGAGAGCGCACCGGTAATATGGATCTGGTTACCATGGCTATGAATCTGTATTCGCAAGGCATTGACCCGATGCTGGACCTCTCTGGTATGGCTGAAATTACCGATGTGGTAGAAGCGTGTACTGAGATTTCCACTCACCCACGCCATCCCTACGCGGGTGAGTTGGTGTTTACGGCGTTTTCTGGCAGTCACCAGGATGCTATTCGAAAGTGCCTGGCAAGACGTACGGAGGGCGAAACCTGGAATGTCGCCTATCTGCCGATTGATCCCTTTGATCTTGGCCGGCGATACGAAGAAGTGGTGCGCATCAACAGCCAGTCCGGCAAGGGCGGGGTAGCGTACGTGCTGGAACGGGATTACAAGATCAGCTTGCCCCGTTGGTTGCAGATCGAGTTCAGCAAAGTGGTGCAACGCGAAGCCGAAACCAACGGTGGTGAAATTGACTCCCACACCATTCACCGGTTGTTTGATGAGCGCTACCTGAAAGTGCATACCGATTGGGCTTTGCGCTCTTATGATTTGCATCGGGATAATGATGGCGTTCGGGCCGAGGTGGTGGTGGGTCGTGATGCCTCCCCGATAACGCTGGTAGGGCAGGGGCTGGGTGCCGTTGAGGCAGTATCGGACGCGCTGGCAAAACGGTTCGGGATTGCCGTTGCGGTTGAGGCGTATGATGAGTTTGCGTTGGGCGAGGGGACCAATGCCAATGCTCTGGCCTGCATCCGCCTGACCGCCAATGGCCAGCATTGCAGTGCAGCTGCGCTGGCGGAGGATACGACCTCGGCGACCTTGCAGGCGCTATTCTCAGCCGTTGCTCAGACGGCAGCCAGCGATGCCGCTACTACCTCAGAAACTGGCGCGGTTGCCCAGGCCTGAGCCGGTAGCCTTCAAATACAAGAACGGCCAGCGATGTGCTGGCCGTTCTTTTCCGTCTGCCCGTGAGGGGCATCCGGCAGTTAACGCAACCGCTTACAGCGGGGTTACGTTTTCCGCCTGCGGGCCTTTCGGTCCCTGAGTAACGGTGAACTGTACTTGCTGGCCCTCTGCCAGAGTACGGAAACCGCCGGAATTGATTGCACTGTAGTGAACGAAAACGTCACTGCCGCCTTCCTGAGCAATAAAGCCAAAGCCTTTGGATTCGTTGAACCACTTTACTTGGCCAGTCTTGGTATCGGACATCGATCTTTCCTGTCTTACTGAAATGTTGCCCTCACGGGACGTTCGGATTCCGCACAGGTAGCAGCCTGTACGGACTCGGCTTCTGCCGGAGCGGAAACCGTTGCTGGAACATCCGGAGCGTACTGAGGAAGGGCAACGAAAAGCCTTGGGCAGGACGTTGAAACGCATTCGCCAAATACCGCTGCAGAGGATCACAGCAATTTTTAGTATAGACCGTGTTTGGGGGGCGTCAATTGTTTTTTCAGGAAGTTTTTAAAGATTTAAAATGTTTAAAAACAGTGGGTTGTCACAGATATGCAACACAACTTTGCCTGGGTTTCAGGCAAAGTTGTGTTGCATATTATGAAGGCTTTGCGAATCAGCGCCCGAATTTCTCGCTGATTTCCTCAAGAATGGCGGGGTCGTCGATCGTGCTGGGCACATTGTACTGCTCCCCGTCGGCAATTTGCCGAATGACCCGGCGCAAAATCTTGCCTGAGCGGGTCTTGGGCAGTCGATCCACCACAATGGCTCGACGGAAGCAGGCAATGGCGCCGATTTTCTCCCGAACCATGTCAACCAGTTCTTCTTCGAGTTCGTCCTGATCAATGGTTGCGCCATCTTTGATCAACACCAGGCCAATGGGGATCTGGCCTTTCATGTCATCGTGAGCGCCAACCACACAACACTCGGCGATGGCCGGGTGTGAAGCAACGACTTCTTCCATTTCGCCGGTGGACAGGCGGTGGCCGGCCACGTTGATCACGTCGTCGGTGCGCCCCATGATAAAGACGTAGCCATCGTCGTCGATAAAGCCGCCGTCGCCAGAGCTGTAGAACCCGGGAATCGGGTCCAGATAGCTGCTCTGAAACCGTTTGTCATCGCCCCAAACTGTCATCAGACAGCCAGGTGGCAGCGGGAGTTTGACGGCAATCTGGCCCTGTTCGCCGGCAGGTATCTGGCTGCCTTCCGGGTCCACCACCTGAACGTTGAACCCTGGCGAGGGCACGGTGGCCGACCCCGGCTTGGTGGCCATCATTTCAAGGCCCACCGGGTTGCAGCAGATGGCCCAGCCGGTTTCGGTCTGCCACCAGTGGTCCAGAATCGGCAGGCCAGTATGCTCCTTGAGCCACTCATAGGTGGGTGGGTCCAGCCGTTCACCGGCCAGGAAGATGCGCTTTAGCGATGATACATCGTAGCGGCCAAGCTGATCGGCTTCCGGGTCTTCCTTGCGAACGGCTCGGAAAGCGGTTGGAGCAGTGAACAGCATATTCACTTTGTGATCCTGCACCACGCGCCAGAATGCGCCTGCGTCTGGGGTTCTGACTGGCTTGCCTTCATAAAGGATAGTGGTGCAGCCGGCGAATAGCGGCGCATAAACAATATAACTGTGACCCACCACCCAGCCAACATCCGAGGCAGCCCAGAACACGTCGCCGGGTTTGGCGTCGTACACCAGCTTCATGCTGTATTTCAGGGCTACTGCATGGCCGCCGTTATCTCGTACCACCCCTTTTGGCTTGCCCGTGGTGCCAGAGGTGTAGAGAACGTAAAGCGGGTCGGTTGATTTTACGGGTACCGGATCGGCTGGCTCCGCGCTGGCGCAGATCTCTTCCCAGTCAAAATCACGCCCGTCTTTTAGCGTCGCTGTGGTTTGAGGTCTCTGATAGACCACGCACAGGTCGGGTTTGTGGCTGGACAGCTCAATGGCCTTGTCCACCAGTGGTTTGTATTCAATCACTTTGGTGACTTCGATGCCGCAAGAGGCGGTAATCAGCGCTTTTGGCTGGGCATCTTCAATTCGCACCGCCAGTTCATGGGCGGCAAAACCCCCGAACACGACAGAGTGAACGGCGCCCAGGCGTGCGCAGGCCAGCATGGCGATGGCTGCCTGCGGGATCATGGGCATATACAGGATAACCCGGTCGCCCTTCTCGATACCGCGGGCCCGCAAAGCGCCGGCGAATCGCGCAACGTCATCGCGTAATTCGTTGTAGGTATATTTTTGCTGAGTATTGGTTACCGGCGAGTCGTAGATAAGGGCGGTCTGTTGCCCGCGGCCGGCGCGGATGTTGGCATCAAGCGCGGCATCGCTGGTGTTGAGGGTTCCGTCGGGGAACCACTCGCCGTGACCGTTATTCAGTGCCTGCCAAATGGTTTTCGGAGATTCAATCCAATCTATATCTTGAGCTTGTTCTCGCCAGAAGTCATCCCGTTGGTCGATCGACCGGCGGAACTCAGAGTGGTAGTTCATGCTTGCCACCTCAGCTGTGCTGTTTTTGTTCTGTGATTGTTAAACACAACTGTAGAAGCTTTAAAAACCATGACTACTAGACCATAGGCGAAGTCGCCTGGTATTTAACGCTCAATGGCTATCAGAGTTGACCTCTGTCACCTGTGCGCGAACACTGCCCTGGCCAAAGCGGGCGGTGATTGATGAGCCTTCGCTGAGGGCCTCAGAGTTGCGAACAATCCGGTTCTGGTCATCCCTTACAATTGCGTAACCCCGCCCAAGGGTGGCTAGCGGACTGACTAGGTGCAGGGTTTGAGCATTATGTTGCAGGTGCTCATGCTGTTGTCGAAGCTGTTGCCGGATGGCAGCTTCGAGCCGGTCGTTCAGCCTGGTTGTCTGCTCACTGGCTGCGAGCAGGGTTTTGTGAGGCGATTGGGTGCTCAGTCGTTGGCTGAGGTGGTTGGCCTTGAGTCTGGTCTGAACAAGTTGCTGCGCCATCGCTTTGTTCAGGCGCAGGTCCAGCTCGTCCATGCGTTGAGCTTTGTCCTGTAGCTGCCTGCGTGGATCCCGCAATCTGGCGGCAAGGTGGCCCAGCTGGGTTTGCAGGCGCTGAAACAGCCGGCGCGCGGACTGACCGAGCCGCAACTCCTGCTCACCAAGCCGGCGTAGCCATTGGAGTTGATCGGGAGAGGCCTTTTCAGCCGCCGCTGAGGGTGTCGGTGCTCTGAGATCCGCCACAAAATCCGCAATGGTGACATCGACCTCGTGGCCGACCGCGCTGACGGTTGGTATTGAGCAGCTGGCAATGGCCCTGGCGACCGTCTCTTCATTGAAGCACCAGAGATCTTCCAGTGAACCGCCCCCACGACCAATGATCAGTAAGTCGGCGACTCCATGGCGTTGCGCCTGGTCTATGGCGCGGACAATGTCGGCGGTTGCAGCCTGCCCTTGAACCGCCGTGGGGTAGAGTGTCACGGGAATCGCGGGGCAGCGTCGAGCCAGAACGGTCAGTATGTCGTGTATGGCAGCACCGGTCGGGGAGGTAATGACGCCAATGTGGCGCGGCATCGACGGAATCGGTTTTTTTCGCGCCGGGTCAAACAAGCCCTCAGCGTGTAATTTCAGCTTTAATGCTTCAAAAGCCTGCTGCAAAGCGCCAATCCCGGCGGGCTCCATGTGCTCAACGATGATTTGAAAATCGCCACGATTTTCGTAAAGCGTGACCTTGCCGCGAATACGGATCTGGTCGCCTTCGCGGGGCAAGGGGCGGATGCGTTGGTTAGCGCCCCGGAACATGGCGCATCGGATCTGGCATTTCTGGTCTTTCAGGGAGAAGTACCAGTGCCCGGATGAAGGTTTTGAAAAGCTGGACAGTTCGCCTTCTACCCACACCTGCATAAAGCTGGATTCGAGCAAATGCCGGGCCTGACGATTGAGTTCGCTGACGGTTAAAGCCCTTGGGCGGGTATCCGGGTAGGGGGAAGTCAAAAATGGCGCTCCAAGATCGTTCATACGCAATAGCCGAGAGACGGGTAAAAATAACGGAAATTCAGCAAGATGCAATAGAAGTGCAAAAACCTCGCGGTTTACTGTCCGTAGTCACCTCTTTATAATAGGTCGATTAAGGATTTTGCTGTGTTGCACCGTCTCGAGTGTAACGAGCAAGCTCCCAACTTAGCATGTTCAAAAGGCGGATCCCAATGCTGCGTATTGCCGAAGAAGCCCTCACGTTTGATGACATTCTGCTTGTGCCCGGTTACTCCGAGGTTCTTCCCCATCAGGTCAACCTTCAGACCAGGCTGACCAAAGGCATCAACCTGAACATTCCATTGGTGTCGTCGGCAATGGATACGGTCACTGAAGCTGAGTTGGCTATTGCCATGGCTCAGGAAGGCGGTATTGGCATCATGCATAAGAACATGACGCTGGAACAGCAGGCCGCTGCAGTCCGCAAGGTCAAGAAGTATGAGAGTGGTGTGGTGAAAGATCCCATCACGGTAACTCCAGACACCACGGTTCGGGAGCTGGTGGATATTACCATGGCCAACAGTATTTCCGGGCTGCCAGTGGTAGATGGCAACGATCTGGTTGGCATTGTCACGGGCCGTGACATCCGTTTTGAAAGTCGGATGGATACCCCGGTTCGGGATATTATGACCAAAAAAGACAAGCTGGTGACGGTTAAAGAAGGTGCCAGCCTGGACGATGTCAAAGAGCTGTTGCACCGTCACCGAATCGAAAAAGTGCTGGTGGTCAACGACAATTTTGAACTGCGCGGCCTGATTACCGTTAAAGATATCCAGAAAGCCAAGGATTATCCGCTGGCCTGCAAAGATGAGCAGGGTCGTTTGCGGGTAGGTGCCGCAGTTGGTACCGGCGGTGATACAGAAGCCCGTGTGGCGGCGCTGGCAGAGGCCGGTGTTGACGTAATCGTGGTGGATACAGCTCACGGCCATTCTAAAGGTGTTATCGATCGCGTACGCTGGGTAAAAGAAAACTACCCGGACGTTCAGGTGATCGGCGGCAACATTGCCACGTCCTCCGCTGCACTTGCCCTGGCTGACGCCGGTGCCGATGCGGTCAAAGTGGGCATTGGCCCCGGATCGATCTGTACCACCCGAATCGTGGCTGGTATTGGTGTGCCCCAGATTTCAGCGGTTTCCAACGTCGCGGCAGCCATGCGTGACCGTGGCGTACCGGTGATCGCCGACGGCGGTGTGCGCTTCTCTGGCGACATTGCCAAGGCTATTGCTGCTGGCGCTCACAGTGTGATGATTGGCAGCTTGCTGGCGGGTACTGACGAAGCCCCGGGTGAAGTTGAGTTGTTCCAGGGCCGCAGCTACAAGGCTTATCGCGGTATGGGATCGATTGGCGCTATGGGGCAGGGTTCCAGCGACCGTTATTTCCAGGATGCCACCAAAGGCATTGAGAAGCTGGTTCCGGAAGGTATCGAGGGTCGCGTTGCCTGCAAAGGCCCGATGCGTAACATCGTGCACCAGTTGATGGGCGGCCTGCGGGCTTCCATGGGCTACACTGGCAGTGCCACCATGGAAGAGATGCGCACCAAGCCGGAATTTGTCCGGATTACCAACGCGGGTATGCGCGAGAGCCACGTCCACGACGTAACCATCACCAAAGAAGCACCCAACTACCGAATCGGTTAATCTTTGCTCGATCTGACACGGCCCGGTTTCCGGGCCGTGTTGTTTCTTTACAGCCCGAGGACTCCATGGCTCAGAATATTCACGACCACCGTATCCTGATTCTCGATTTCGGTTCTCAGTACACCCAGTTAATTGCTCGCCGTGTGCGAGAAATCGGCGTGTACTGTGAGATCAAAGCGTTCGATATCACAGACGACGAACTGAAAGCATTCAACCCCAAGGGCATTATCCTGGCCGGCGGCCCGGAGTCTGTTACCCAGCTGGGCGGTCCACGGGCCCCTGAAGGGTTGTTCGATAAGGGAATTCCGGTTCTTGGCATCTGCTATGGCATGCAAACCATGGCAGAGCAGCTGGGGGGGCGTGTGGCCAGCTCCGAGAAGCGTGAATTCGGTTACGCTCAGGTCAAGGTGAGGGCCCAGGGTCCGTTGCTGCAGGACATCACGGACCACCTGACCCCGGCGGGCGAGTCCTTGCTGGATGTCTGGATGAGTCACGGTGACAAAGTTGTGGTCATGCCGGAAGGTTTCGAGCTGCTGGCGTCCACTGAAAGCGCGCCGATTGCAGCCATGCAGGATCTCAACCGCAATCTTTATGGCGTGCAGTTCCATCCGGAAGTGACCCACACCCTGCAGGGCAAGAGGCTTCTTGAGCACTTTATCCTGAACATCAGTGGCTGTGAGGCACTTTGGACCCCCGCCAAGATTGTTGACGACGCGGTCCGTCAGATTCGTGAGCAGGTGGGTAATGACAAAGTGTTGCTGGGGCTGTCAGGTGGTGTTGACTCCTCGGTTACCGCAGCGCTGTTGCACAAGGCCATTGGTGATCAGCTGACGTGCGTGTTTGTTGATAACGGCTTGCTGCGACTGCACGAAGGCGACCAGGTGATGGACATGTTCGCCAGTAACATGGGCGTAAAAGTGATCCGTGCCGATGCAGAAGACCTGTTCCTGTCCAAGCTCAAGGGTGTGAACGACCCGGAGCAGAAGCGTAAAGTGATCGGCAACACCTTTATCGAGGTGTTTGATCAAGAAGCTACGCGCATCAAAGACGTGATCTGGCTGGCCCAGGGCACCATCTATCCGGATGTCATCGAATCCGCCGCGTCCAAAACCGGTAAAGCACATGTCATCAAGTCTCACCACAATGTCGGTGGCTTGCCGGAAACCATGAAGCTGAAACTGGTTGAGCCGCTGCGCGAACTGTTCAAAGACGAAGTACGCAAGATCGGCCTGGAGTTGGGCCTGCCCTACGATATGGTTTACCGTCACCCGTTCCCGGGCCCTGGTCTGGGTGTGCGGATTCTGGGCGAGGTCAAGAAAGAGTACGCCGAGATCTTGCGCCGGGCTGACGCCATCTTCCTGGAGGAGCTGCACCGCGCAGACTTCTACCACAAGACCAGTCAGGCCTTTGCGGTGTTCCTGCCGGTGAAGTCGGTTGGCGTGGTGGGTGATGCCCGCCGTTACGAGTATGTGATCGCCATCCGTGCGGTGGAGACCGTCGACTTCATGACCGCTCGCTGGGCGCGCCTGCCGTACGATCTTTTGGAAACCGTGTCTAATCGGATTATCAACGAAATCTCGGGCGTGTCTCGGGTAACCTACGATATCTCGTCCAAGCCGCCGGCCACCATCGAATGGGAATAAGCGGCGGTTAACGGGCGGGAGATAAGCTATTGTGAATAATGCCCGGGAAGACCGATACTGGATGGAACGGGCGTTGGACCTTGCCGGCCAGGCGGCCAGGATGGGTGAAGTGCCTGTTGGCGCAGTGGTGGTTCTCGATGGTAAGGAAGTCGGGGCCGGTTTCAATGCGCCGATTTCTGGCTGCGATCCGACCGCTCATGCCGAGATACGAGCCCTGCGGGATGCCGCTGCCAGGGTGGGTAACTACCGGCTGACAGGCGCCACGCTGTATGTGACGCTGGAGCCTTGCACCATGTGTGTGGGTGCGATCGTTCATGGCCGAATCAGCCGTTTGGTGTATGGAGCGGCGGAGCCGAAAGCCGGAGCTGTGGAATCAGCCCGAAGAACTCTGGAAGAGCCGCACCTGAACTGGCGGGTAGACGTGTCTGGCGGTGTAATGGCTGACCAGTGCGGCCAGGTGATATCCGAATTTTTTAGCCGGCGCCGTCGGGAAATCCGGCAGCGCCGTCAACAACACTCAGGGAAGGGAAGCGCAGCCTCATGAAAGTTCTCGTTACCGGTGGTGCCGGCTACATCGGCAGTCACGTTGTGCGCCAATTGGCGGAGGCAGGCCACGACATTGTGGTGTTCGACAATCTCTCGACCGGCTACCGCTGGGCGGTCACGGCCGGCGAGCTGGTGGTGGCAGATCTGGCGGATGAAGACGCCATTGAGGCGGTGTTCTCAAAGCACCGGTTTGAGGCCGTTTTACACTTCGCAGCCAACATTGTGGTGCCAGAATCGGTCACTAATCCTCTCAAGTATTACAGCAACAATACCCGCAACACCCTGAATCTGCTGAAAGCCGTGGAGCGCCACAAAATACCATCGATGGTGTTTTCCTCTACGGCTGCGGTGTATGGCATGCCTGAACAGACGGTATTGACTGAAGACCTGCCGCTGGCGCCCATTAATCCCTATGGTGCCTCCAAGATGATGAGCGAGCGCATGATCATGGATCTTGCCGCTGCCTCGGACCTCAATTACGTCATCCTGCGTTACTTCAATGTCGCCGGAGCCAACCCGGAAGGACGTCTGGGACAGGCAACGCCCGAGGCAACGCACCTGATCAAGGTCGCCTGTGAGTGCGTGACCGGCCAGCGCCAGGGTATGAGCGTGTTTGGTACCGATTACGACACTCGCGATGGCACCTGTATTCGCGATTACATCCACGTGGAGGACCTGGCGAAGGCTCACGTGATGGCGCTCGATTACATGTCCGGTGGTGGCAAGTCTCAGGTCCTGAATTGTGGTTATGGCCGTGGCTTCACTGTTCAGGAAGTGATCGACGTGGTGAAGCTGGAGTCTGGTGCCTCATTCCCGGTAGAGCAAGCTGGCCGTCGGGCCGGAGATCCTGCCGCTTTAATGGCAGACAACACCCGTATCAAAGACGTTTTGGGTTGGCAGCCGGATTACGATGACCTCAATACCATCGTACGCACTGCTCTTGCCTGGGAAGCCGTCTGGCAGAAGAAAAAAGCCTCCAAATAAAATTGTTAACCAACGAATTTCAGGAATGATGCAATGAAAATTACGATTTTCGGAACCGGATACGTGGGCCTGGTAACGGGCGCTTGCCTTGCGGATGTGGGCCATGACGTACTGTGCATGGATGTGGACCAGGGCAAGATCGAAAAACTGAAGAATGGCCAGATCCCAATTTATGAGCCAGGCCTTGATGGCATCGTCAAACACACGGTCGAGGCCGGCCGGCTGTCGTTCACGACCGATGCCGAAGACGCCGTCAAGCACGGCACCTTGCAGTTCATCGCCGTAGGCACGCCGCCGGATGAAGACGGCTCTGCCGACCTGCAATACGTGCTCGCTGTGGCCAAATCTATTGGTCAGTACATGGACGACTACAAGGTGATAGTGGACAAGTCCACCGTGCCCGTGGGTACCGGAGACAAAGTGAAAGCTGCGGTGCGTGGCCAACTTGACAAGCGCGGCCTGGAGCTGGGTTTCGATGTGGTATCCAATCCGGAATTCCTGAAAGAAGGCGCGGCTATCAACGATTTCATGAAGCCGGATCGCATTGTGGTCGGAACTGACAGCGAGCAGGCTGCTGAAGTGCTGCGCGAGGTCTACTACCCGTTCAACCGCAGCCATGACCGAATGATCTTTATGGACATTCGCTCTGCCGAGCTGACCAAGTATGCGGCTAACTCGATGCTGGCCACCAAAATCAGCTTTATGAATGAAATGTCCAACCTGGCCGAACGCCTGGGTGCTGACATCGAAGCCGTGCGCCGTGGCATTGGTTCTGATCCGCGCATCGGCTATCACTTCATTTATCCCGGCTGCGGCTACGGTGGCTCCTGCTTCCCGAAAGACGTTCAGGCGCTGGCGCGCACTGCTGGTAATTGTGGTTATGAAGCCAAGCTGCTGAATGCCGTAGAAGCTGTCAATTACGCACAGAAGCACGTGCTGTTCGACAAGATCAGTCATTACTTCCAGGGTAACCTGAAAGGCAAGGTGGTTGCGCTTTGGGGCCTGGCGTTCAAGCCGAATACCGACGACATGCGCGAAGCCTCATCACGTACCCTGATGGAAACTCTCTGGGAGGCGGGTGCCACGGTACAGGCCTTTGATCCGGAAGCCATGGAAGAAACCCAGCGCATTTATGAGGGCCATGACGGGCTGACACTGTGCGGCACCAAAGAGCAGGCACTTAAAGGGGCTGATGTGCTGGCCATCTGTACCGAATGGAAAGAATTCCGGTCGCCGGATTTTGATCTGATTGCCGGCGCTCTGAAGCAGCCCGCCATCTTTGATGGTCGCAACCTGTATGAGCCTGAAATGCTTGAGCGCCATGGCCTGGTCTATTATGCCGTTGGCCGCGGTCTTAACCAGTTCCACTCAGCCGGTTAATAACAGGGAGTTCAGGTGATGTTTCAGCTACACGAGCGGCTGACGGCAGATACACACAAGCTGGGATACTCCCGTTTGTGTGAGGTTTGTCTGATGAACGACAAAACCTGGCCGTGGATTATCCTGGTGCCGGCCGTACCCGGCATCCGGGAAATCTACGAGCTGAAGCATAATCAACAGGTGCGGTTAGTGGAAGAATCCTCGGTATTAAGCCGAGGTATGATGGAGCTTTTTAGCGGCGACAAAATGAACGTTGCGGCACTGGGCAACATGGTGCCGCAGCTGCATTTGCATCACATTGTGCGGTATCAAGGAGACCCGGCATGGCCGGGTCCGGTTTGGGGCAAGCAGGCGCCCGTGCCGTACACAGATGATCAGCTGGCGGAAGTCAGTGCCAGGCTGCATCCATTATTGCAGTCCCTGGCCTGATCCGGCCCGTGTCTACTCCGGGCCCTGTTGCCACTGGGCCAGGGTCTGGGAGCCCACCAGAATCATTCGCAACTCGGTTTTCAATTTGACTTTCAGCTCTTCCCGCTCTTTGGGTGTGGCATCCAGTGCTTCCGCTCCCTGATTAAACACCAGCGTTACCATGGCTTCAGCCACCAGGCGTGGCTCTGCCAGCTGTTTGTTCTGCTCTTCTGCAAAGCGGCGCAGGTCATCTGCAAGCTCGGTCACAAAGTGATCAATTTCCGCCTTCACCGCCGTACGAAAGGGCTTGGATACCCCGGTGCGCTCCCGCAACATCAGGCGGAACAGGTTGGCATTATTGCCCAGATACTCCATGAATGTGTCTACCGAGGTGGAAATCGCACTCCCGTTCCGAACAATCCGCTTGCGGGCCTGGCGCATCAGTTGCCGCAGCGCCACACCGCCTTCATCCACCAAGGCCAGGCCCAATTCATCCAGCTCTGAAAAGTGCCGATAGAATGAGGTTGGGGCGATGCCAGCTTCACGGGCTACTTCTCGCAAGCTCAGGCTGCCAAAGCCCCGGTCTGCGCTCAGCTGCGCCAGGGCGGCGTCCATTAATGCCCGGCGGGTCTTCAGTTTCTGCTCTGCTCTGGTGGCCAAAATGGCTACTCCAACGACCGCTAAAACCCGGCATTTTAGCCGTCTGTTCACATGGAGTCATCTGAGTGGCTCAAATGCGTTTCGGTACGCCTGATTTTCAACGGCATTGTGTTTATAATGGGCGGCTTTTCCAGTAAGGTCGCAAAAATTTCCATCGGCCAGGATTTCGCTGCAAGCAATCAGGTGGGGATGGCTTTCCGAAACACGCTGTGAATACGTCCGTGTAAGCTCGGCTTCGCCATCCATGGCTCCGCACGGTTTCGGAAAGCCATCCCCACCTGATTGCCCAGACATCACGAATTAACGCACACATTCAGAACGAACGGGAACCGATATGCGCAGTCATTATTGCGGTGGGATCAACGAATCCCACATTGATCAGGAAGTCACACTCTGCGGATGGGTACACCGCCGCCGTGACCACGGCGGGGTTATCTTCCTGGATCTGCGGGATCGGGATGGCATGTCTCAGGTGGTTATCGATCCAGACACCCCTGAAAGCTTTGGTCTGGCGGAAAAAGTCCGTAGCGAATTTGTGGTCAAAATCACTGGCCGCGTACGTCGTCGCCCTGCCGGCACCGAAAACAACACTATGCCTACCGGCCAGGTAGAGCTGCTGGGTAAAGAGCTGGTTATCCTGAACGCAGCCGCCACCCCGCCGTTCCCGCTGGATGAACACGTAGACGTGGGCGAAGACGTTCGCCTGCGTTACCGCTTTATCGACCTGCGTCGGCCAGAAATGATCAATCGTCTGCGCTTCCGCTCCCGGGTTACCAGCTACATCCGTAACTTCCTGGACAGCCGCGGCTTCATGGATGTGGAAACGCCCATTCTGACCCGGGCCACCCCGGAAGGTGCCCGCGATTACCTGGTACCCAGCCGGACCCACGACGGTTCCTTCTTTGCGCTGCCCCAGTCACCTCAGCTGTTCAAACAAATGCTGATGGTGTCTGGCGTTGATCGCTACTACCAGATCGCCAAATGTTTCCGCGACGAAGACCTGCGGGCAGATCGCCAGCCTGAATTTACCCAGGTAGATATCGAGGCCTCCTTCATTGACGAAGAGACTTTGATGCAGCTGAACGAAGACATGATTCGGTCCCTGTTCAAAGACGTGCTGGATGTTGAGCTGCCAGACTTCCCGCGCATGCCATACTCCGAAGCCATGCAGCGTTTTGGTAGTGACAAACCAGACCTGCGGATTCCGCTCGAACTGCTCGACGTTGGTGACCTGGTTGAAGGCGTCGACTTTAAAGTATTCGCTGGCCCGGCAAAAGACCCGAAAGGCCGTGTTGCGGCGCTGCGCGTCCCGAAAGGTGGCGAGCTGAGCCGAAAGCAGATCGACGACTACACCAAATTTGTTGGCATCTATGGGGCCAAGGGCCTGGCCTACATCAAGGTTAACGACCTGGCCAAAGGTGTCGAAGGCTTGCAGTCTCCGATTGTGAAGTTCCTGGGTGATGACATTGCCCTGGCGATCATCGAGCGCGTGGGTGCGGAAGACGGCGACATCGTGTTCTTCGGTGCCGACAAAGCCACTGTGGTCAACGAAGCGCTGGGCGCATTACGCATCAAAGTCGGCCACGATCTGAACATGTTGACCTGCGAGTGGGCACCGATGTGGGTTGTCGACTTCCCGATGTTCGAAGAGACCTCGGATGGTGGCCTGACGGCCATTCATCATCCGTTCACAGCACCCTCGTGCAGCCCGGAAGAGCTGGCCTCCGATCCCGCTACCGCACTGTCCCGTGCCTACGACATGGTGCTGAACGGCACCGAGCTGGGCGGCGGTTCTATCCGTATTCACGACGGCAAGATGCAGGAAACTGTTTTCCGCATTCTTGGCATTGGTGAGGAAGAAGCCCGAGCCAAGTTCGGCTTCCTGCTGGACGCACTGAAGTTTGGTTGCCCACCTCACGGTGGCCTGGCCTTTGGCCTGGACCGTCTGGTGATGCTGATGACCGGCTCGTCGTCGATTCGTGACGTGATTGCCTTCCCGAAGACCCAGAGCGCCACCTGCCTGATGACTCAGGCGCCGGGCGAAGTAGACGAAAAACAGCTCAAAGAGTTGCACATTCGCCTGCGTCGCTCTGCCAAGCCGGTTGAAGGCAACAAAGCAGAAGACCAAGAGTAAGTGCCTGGGGTCGGGAGAGCGGGCAGTGTCCGCATTCCCGGCCCGGCATGCTGGTATGACCAATGCACCTCTGAGGGCAGGCGGATGCCAATCATCCTTGGAGTAGATCCGGGCTCCCGAATTACCGGTTACGGCATCATTCGCGTGGATGGCCGCCAGATCGAATACCTCGACAGCGGCTGCATCCGGGTTGGTGAAAAGCCGATGGCGGAGCGCCTGCAAACCATTTTTCAAAGCCTCGCAGTGCTGATTGGCGAGTATCGTCCTGAAGAATTTGCCATCGAGCAAGTATTCATGGCACGCAATCCAGATTCTGCCCTCAAGCTGGGTCAGGCCCGGGGCGCGGCCATTGTCAGTGCTGCCAACAGTGGATTGGCGGTGCATGAGTACTCCGCAAGGCAGGTAAAGCAGGCGGTAGTCGGCACCGGCGGCGCCGACAAGGCCCAGATCCAACACATGGTGCAGACCCTGTTGGGGTTGTCGCGCAAGCCTCAGGAAGACGCCGCCGACGCTCTGGCTATTGCCTTATGCCATGCCCACATGAACCAGAGCATGCTCAAGCTGGCCGGGATCGGTGGCAAGGTCAGGGGTGGGCGTGTCCGGCGACAATAACAAGCTCACAACAGCCACAGGAGACCTGCTTTGATTGGTCGTATCCGAGGATTGCTTGTAGAAAAAAACCCAGGCCATGCACTGGTTGAGTGTTCCGGGCTGGGTTATGAAATTGATATTCCCTACACCACTTTCTTTCACCTGCCAGAGATCGGGCAGGAAGTCACCCTGCACACACACTTTGCTGTTCGCGAAGATGCCCAGAGCCTCTTTGGCTTTGCCTCCCGGCTGGATCGTAATCTGTTCCGGTTGTTGATCAAGGTTAACGGGGTAGGGCCGAAGCTTGCGGTGGGTATTCTCTCCGGCCTGGATGCGCAACAGTTTATCCGCTGTGTTGAGGCGCGAGACGTCAGCTCACTGGTCAAACTGCCCGGTGTCGGCAAGAAAACGGCCGAGCGGTTATTGATTGAAATGACCGATCGAATTGGTCAGCTCGAGGGGCAGTTTATACCAGCTGCACCGGGTGTGACCGGTTCAGGCGAGCTTCAGGTAGCGCCTGTGGCAAATCACGATCCCAGAGAAGAAGCGGAATCCGCCCTGATTTCACTCGGTTACAAGCCCCAGGAGGCTGCCAGAGCGATCGCCAAAGTCGCGGAGCCGGAGATGACCAGCGAGACGCTGATTCGTCTCGCCTTGCGCAATATGATTCCGGCCGGGTAATTTCTGATTCTCCGGCTTTTTTATGTCGCCTCATGACACCAATGTGTAGAGAGCGTAACGTGACTCCCACAATGCCCTTTGTACAATTGGTGCATCCTGAACAAGCGGGCAGGTTGTTTATTCCCAGCAAGCGGATAATGCCATGATTGAATCCGACCGACTGATATCGGCAAAGGGCGGTGAATACGAGGAAGTGCATGATCGAGCTATTCGCCCGACCTTGTTATCCGAGTATGTTGGTCAGCCGACGGTTCGGGAGCAGATGGAAATTTTTATTTCTGCTGCACGAGCCCGCCAGGAGGCCCTGGATCATGTTTTGATCTTTGGCCCACCCGGGCTCGGTAAAACCACGTTGGCGAACATCATTGCTAACGAAATGGGTGTGGCCATCAAGACGACCTCCGGGCCGGTACTGGAAAAAGCCGGTGACCTTGCAGCAATGCTCACCAATCTCGAAGAAGGCGATGTCTTGTTTATTGACGAGATCCATCGTCTGAGTGCGGCGGTAGAGGAAGTCTTGTATCCGGCCATGGAGGACTACCAGCTGGACATTATGATCGGCGAAGGCCCTGCGGCCCGGTCTATCAAGCTGGATTTACCGCCATTTACCCTGGTAGGAGCGACCACGCGTGCCGGCTTGCTAACGTCACCGCTGCGTGACCGGTTTGGTATTGTTCAGCGCCTGGAGTTTTACAACACGCAGGATTTGACGCACATCATCACGCGGTCTGCCCGGTTGTCGTCGGTGTCTATCGACAGCGCCGGGGCGTTTGAGATAGCCCGCCGGTCTCGTGGCACACCAAGGATTGCTAACCGCTTACTCAGGCGCGTGAGGGATTTTGCAGAGGTGCGCGCCGACGGTCGCATCACCGCAGACATTGCCGATCAGGCGCTGAACATGTTGAAAGTGGACAGTCAGGGTTTTGATCACATGGACCGCCGGCTGTTGTTGGCGATGATCGAGAAATTCGATGGTGGTCCAGTGGGTGTCGAGAGTCTGGCGGCTGCCATCAGTGAGGAGCGGGGCACGATCGAGGATGTTCTGGAGCCTTTCCTGATTCAGCAGGGCTATATGCTGCGAACGCCAAGAGGCCGCATGGTAACGTCCAGTGCTTACCAGCACTTTGGTGTGGTGCCGCCGAAATCGGACAGAGAGGGCGGCTCCTTTGACTGATGGCGCGAGTAAAGAGGTTTTTGAACTGCCGATCCGGGTGTATATCGAAGACACGGATGCCGGCGGCATTGTGTTTCACGCCAAGTATCTCCACTTCATGGAGAGAGCCAGGACAGAGTGGGTTCGAAGCCAGGGCGTCGGCCTCAGAGCGGGGCTGGAGGACAACATCAGTTACGTGGTGCAGCGCATGAATCTGCACTACCTGGTTCCGGCCAGGCTGGATGATCAGGTGCTGGTAACCGCAGAGCCGATTGCCTCGTCGCGGGTGTGGATGACATTTCGGCAGCAGGTGTTCAGATCAGCTGATCGCCGGCTACTGTGCGAGGCCGAGGTGCGTGTTGCGTGTATTGCGCTGGATACAGGCCGCCCGCGCAGGTTGCCAGATAATATGCAAATGATTCTTAAAAAGTTTCTGTAATTTATTGAAAAGCATACAAACTTAGTCGGGAGTGCACAGTGGAAGCGGAACTTTCAGTCTGGTATTTGATTGCCAATGCCGGGATTCTGGTGCAGTTGGTCATGTTGTTGCTGGTGGTGGCGTCGGTGGTGTCCTGGGCGTTGATATTTCAGCGTGTTCAGGTATTTCGGCAGGCGAAACAGGCGCAATTGGCGTTTGAGGAACGATTTTGGTCTGGTATGGATCTTGGCCAGCTTTACAAAGAGGTGAATGCCAATCCGACCCCGTTCTCCGGTATGGAATCGGTATTCCGCGCCGGCTTCAAGGAGTTCTCCCGCTTGCGCCAGCAAAGCAGGGATGCCGATGCCGTGATGGAAGGTACCCAGCGGGCGATGCGCGTTGCGTTCTCACGCGAGCAGGAACGTCTGGAAATGCACCAGCCGTTTTTGGCCACCGTTGGCTCAACCAGCCCCTACGTCGGCTTGTTCGGTACGGTGTGGGGCATCATGAACTCCTTCCGTGGCCTTGCTCAGGCGCAACAGGCAACGTTGGCTACGGTGGCGCCTGGTATTTCCGAGGCTTTGATCGCAACTGCTATGGGTTTGTTTGCCGCGATTCCGGCCGTTATCGCCTATAACCGTTTTTCGGCCATGTCGGATGCGCTTCTGAAGAACTACGAAACCTTCGCCGAAGAGTTTTCCAGCATTCTGCACAGGCGTGTGCACAACAACGATCAGGCTGCCTGATGGCGGTTATCGGTAACGGGAGTGTAACGGTATGAGCGGCATGAAGGGCATGATGTCCCAGAGTCGGCGCAAACCGATGTCAGAGATCAACGTAGTGCCTTATATCGACGTTATGCTGGTGCTGCTGGTGATCTTTATGGTGACGGCACCGATGCTGACCCAGGGCGTGAAAGTGGATTTGCCTCAAACCACATCAGACCCGATCCAGCAAGATAAGGATGTGGAGTCTATAACGGTCTCGGTGGACAGCAATGGTGCCTATTACCTGGAGGTAGGTGATCGCAGCGGTGATCCCATGTCTTTGTCGGAGGTCAGGGAGCAGGTTGCTAACATCCTGTCACAACGTACCAGTGGGGAAGTATTGGTGCGAGGCGATGAATTTGTTGAATACGGAGTGGTGGTCAGATTAATGGCTGAACTCCAGGCTGCGGGTGCAACCGGTGTTGGTTTAATCACCGACACGCCCCGGGAAAGGCAGTAACAGGGTGGCATTATTGTTGTGAAGGGTCACAAACGGGAAATTATCAGTACCGAGCCTGCATCGCTGAAATCACCGGTGGTGATGTCGTTGGCCTTACACTTGCTGATTGTCGGAATTGCCCTTGCCGGCTGGTCCTGGACATCGCCGGTGTCTGAGCCTGAGCCCAGGCAGATCTCTGCGCGCCTGGTCAGTCCGGAGCCGCGACCCAGCCCGGTGGTCGATGATCAGGACCAGCGAGATCGTGATCAAGAGCGCCGCCAACAGCAGGAGCGGGAACGTCAGGAAGAAGAAGCTGAACGCAGGCGACAGCAAGAACAGGCCCGGCAAGAGGCTGAGCGTCAGGCGCAGGCTGAGGCTCAGGCCAGGCAGCGACAGCAAGAAGAGCAGCAGCGGCAACAAGCCCAGGCGCGAGAGCGCGAACAGCAGCAAGCTCGTGAGCAAGAGGCTGCGCGCCAGCGGGCAGAGGCTGAAGCTAAAGAGCGGGAGCGTCAGCGGGCTGAGCAAGAGCGCCGTCAGCAGGAAGAGGCGCAGCGCAAAGCCGAAGAAGAGAAAAGGCGCCAGGAAGAGCGGCGTAAACAGGAAGAGGCCGAGCGAAAACGCCAGGAAGAAGCTGCCCGGCAAGAGGCGGAACGCAGGCGTCAGGAAGCGGAGCGTCGTTTGAGAGAGCAACAGCTTGAGGCATTGGCGGACGAGTCCGATCGTCAGCGCGAGGCCGAGGCCCGGCGTCAGCAAGAGGCTGCAGCGGCCCGCGCGAGAGAGGCGCAAATGCTGTCGGAGAGCGAACGATATCAGTCTCTGATTCGAGAGCGGCTGAGTCAGGCCTGGTATCCGCCGTCGTCGGCGACGGAGGACATGACGGCCCGAATACAGATAACCTTGTTGCCAACCGGGGAACTGGTTAACGCGAGGCTGGTCAGCAGTAGCGGGAATACCGCGTTTGATAATTCGGCGTTGGGGGCGGTGCGGTCGTTAAGTCGTTACCCTGTGCCTTCGGACCGGAATACATTTGAGCGCTATTTCCGTCAGTTTACCATTGAATTTAACCCGCAACGGTTGCGGTGAGGCCTATGACTTTGAACGCACATAACGCTTATCGCCAGGGATTTTCTTTTGCCGCGGTGCTGACCGCACTGCTGGTGTCCATGCTGGTTGCCAGCACGGCCAGGGCGGAGTTGCTCATTCGCATTACCGAAGGTGCAGACTCAGCCATCCCGATCGCTGTGGTGCCCTTTGCCGAGAGCGGCGCGATGCCCGCCGGTGACAAGGTCAGCAGTATTGTTCAGGCCGACCTGACCATGAGCGGCGAGTTTCGCCCGCTGGAGCCCACCAGAATGCTCAGTTTGCCATCACAACGGTCAGAGGTGTATTTCCGCGACTGGCGCATGCTTGGCCAACGGTATGTTCTGGTAGGTCAGCTTACACGCTCGGGCGAGCGCATAGAGGCGAGATACGAGTTGTTCGATGTCAACCGTGAAGAACGCATTCTGGGTGAAACTGCCGGAGCCTCTGCCAATAATGTTCGTACCCTGGCCCACCACATCAGTGATCGGGTTTACGAGGCTATTACCGGTGATCCAGGGGTGTTTTCCACAAAGCTGGCCTACGTAACGCTCAGCAGAACGGGGGGCGAGACCCTGTATCGGCTTCAGGTGAGTGATCTTGATGGCAAGCGAGCCAGAGTGCGCCTGGAAAGCAAGGAGCCGATTCTTTCGCCGGCCTGGTCGCCGGATGGCAAGCAGTTGGCCTACGTGTCATTTGAAACCGGAAAGCCGGTCGTGTTCACCCATGAACTGGCCAGCGGTGAGCGCAAGAAAGTCGCCGACTTCCCGGGGCTCAACTCAGCACCGGCCTGGTCGCCGGATGGCAAGTCTTTGTTGCTGACTCTGTCAAAAGATGGCAACGCCGAGATTTACCGGCTCGAAATTGCATCGGGCAACCTCACCAGGCTGACTAATCATTGGGCGATTGACACCGAGGGTGCCTGGGATCATGCCGGCAGGGGGATCTTTTTCACCTCTGACCGATCCGGTGGGCCCCAGATCTATTATATGGAGCGTCTGGGTGCCGAACCTCGGCGGATTACCTTCGGCAGCCGTTACAACGCCCGTGCCCGTCCGGATGCCAAAGGCGAGTATGTTTACTACGTTCATCAAAGAAATCGGGCCTTTCACATCGCCCGAATTAATCTGAAAAACGGTGAGGAAACCGTCATCACCCGAACCGAGTCCGATGAATCACCCAGCGTTTCGCCAAACGGACGCATGTTGATTTATGCCACCCAGCAAAACGGTACCAGTGTGCTTACGGTAGTGTCAGCGAACGGTGGGGCAGCTTATAGCTTGCCTGCAGCGGACGGTGATGTGCGTGAGCCCGCGTGGGGTCCTATCGTTCGCTGATTAAGTTGTTGTTCGATTAAACCAAGTCAAAAAAGGAAGTGTGTAGATGAAATTCTCAGTACAGTCCAAAGCGTTTGCAATGCTGTTATCCGTTGGTCTGGTAGCCGGTTGTAGCTCCACCGGGGATACCATGGAAGACGGTACCTACGGGTCTGACGTGGCTGCTATCGATCAGGATGGCGGCTCTACCGTGTATGGCGGTGCGGATGGCGATGGCGTTTCGTCCCGAGGTTTGACCGATGATGAACGCCAGGCGGCTCAGCAGCAGGCAGAACAACAGGCCCTGCGTAACATCACCGTCTTCTACTTCGATTTCGACACCTCTGAAATCAAGCAGGAAGCCCGGGACGTACTGGTCGCACATGCTCGGTTCCTGGCCGACAATCCGCGTCAGAAAGTACGACTGGAGGGTCACACCGATGAGCGTGGCACCAAAGAATACAACCTGGCGCTGGGCGAGCGTCGCGCGAGTGCAGTTCAGCGATTCCTTGTCGTTAACGGTGCTTCCCGTGGTCAGCTTGAAACCGTAAGCTATGGTGAAGAGAAGCCAGCTGTGCATGGTTCTTCGGAAAGCGCCTGGGCGCAGAACCGTCGCGTTGAGCTGGTGTTCGAGTAATCAAAGCTAACTATCGGAAGGTCCCATGAGAAAACTGCTCATGGCGACAGTGCTGTTCCCGCTGGGCTTCGGCCTGGCGGGAGTCAGTCATGCACAGTCGTCCACACCCGCGTTTCAGAACAACACCTCAGAGGCCCAGCGCAAGGCAGGTAACAACCAGGCCACTGCGGAATTGTTCTATATGATCCAGCAACTCCAGGCTGATGTGCGCAGGCTTCAGGGGCAGGTTGAGGAGCAGCAGCATCAGGTCAGTCGGTTGCAACAGCAAAGCCGTGACCGGTACGTGGATCTGGATCAGCGGATTCTGGATCTGTCCAAGAGCCTTGAAAGCAAAGCTGCCGACGACGCTTCGGCAAATTCGCAGGCCAGCCGGCCTGGCGAGGCTACGCGCTCGACTCCAGCCAGAGTGTATCGTTCTCCGGGTGCGGAGGAGCAGAAAACCTACAGCGCCATTATTGACCTGATTCGCAACAAGAAAGACTTTGATGCCGCGATCAGCCAACTCTATGATTTCATCGACCAGTACCCAGAGGGCGATCTAACCGTTAATGCCTATTATTGGCTTGGTGAAGTGTATCTGGCAGATCCGAAGCTGGAGCAGGCAAAACAGGCCTTTACCATTGTCGCCACGCGGTTCCACGATCACCGTAAGGCGCCAGACGCCGTTTACAAGCTTGGCATTACGTTGAATCGGCTGGGCGAAAAAGATGAAGCGAAGCGCCGGATGCAAAGCGTTGTAGAGCGCTATCCGGATACTGGCGCAGCCGATCTTGCGCGTAAGTTTCTTGAGTCTGCGTGAATCTGGTTACAGATTAACCGAGATGTTTGTATCTTGACCGGATCGATAAAAAAGTTGGGGAATCCCCGAGAAAGGGGTTGATCAGCGACGAAATATCAGTAATATGTGCGCCTCGTTTGGGTCGTTAGCTCAGTTGGTAGAGCAGTTGGCTTTTAACCAATTGGTCGAAGGTTCGAATCCTTCACGACCCACCAAACGCAGAGCAAGGGTCATTTGAACGCTTGTTCGCCGGAAGCAAGGCCGGCATCCAGCTATGGGTCGTTAGCTCAGTTGGTAGAGCAGTTGGCTTTTAACCAATTGGTCGAAGGT
>NZ_JACUUB010000067.1 GCF_014859525.1 Marinobacter sp. | reverse complement strand
CCAACCTTCCCAGCCTTCCAAGCCTTTTCCAACTCCAACACCAAATGTTCGCCTTCCACCAAAAAGTGCCCAAAGGCCTGGCGGTATTTTTTCTGGTGCAGTTTTTTGATGTCGTCCAGTTTCACGATTGGGTTTCCCCGGCGGCGTCCAGATCGGCCAGCATCGCTTTGGCGACAGCCTCAGCCACTTTGATGCCATCCACGCCGGCCGACAGAATGCCGCCGGCATACCCTGCGCCTTCACCGGCTGGATACAGGCCACGGGTGTTCAGGCTTTGCAGGCTATCCCGATCCCGAGTGATGCGGATCGGAGAAGAGGTGCGGGTTTCGATGCCAGTCAGGATGGCATCGGCCCGGTCAAAACCCCGTATCTGACGGCCAAATGCGGGCAGGGCTTCGCGGATGGCGTTAATGGCGTAGTCGGGCAGGGCGGCGGCCAGATCGCCGAGGAGAACGCCGGGCTTATACGAGGGCTCTACCTCGCCCAAGGTCCTGGACGGCTTGCCCGCGATAAAATCCCCCACCAACTGTGCTGGTGCGCAGTAGTCGCTGCCGCCCAGAACGTAAGCCTTGGATTCCAGCTGCTCCTGCAGTTTCACTCCCGCCAGCGCATCGCCCGGGAAATCCTGTTTGGGATCGATATTTACCACAATGCCGGAGTTGGCGTTGCGTTCGTTGCGGGAATACTGGCTCATGCCGTTAGTAACCACTCGCCCCGGCTCGGAGGTGGCGGCCACCACTGTGCCGCCCGGGCACATGCAAAAGCTGTATACGGCGCGCCCGTTGCTGGCGTGGTACACCAGCTTGTAATCGGCGGCACCCAGGGCCGGGTGGCCTGCATACTTGCCCAGCCGGGCATGGTCGATCAGACCCTGAGGATGCTCAATACGGAACCCGATCGCAAAGGGCTTGGCCTCCAGGTACACGCCTCGTTGGTGCAACATACGGAAACTGTCCCGGGCGCTGTGGCCCAGCGCCATCACTACATGCTGACTGGTTAAAAGTTCACCATTGGCCAGCTCGACGCCCTTGACCTGGCCATCCTCCAGCAATAAGTCGGTGACTTTTTGCTCAAAGCGAATTTCGCCGCCCAGGCTGATAATTTCGTCACGCATTTGAGACACCACACCCGTCAGTCGGAAGGTGCCAATGTGCGGCTTGCTCACATAGAGGATTTCTTCCGGCGCGCCGGCTTTTACGAACTCTGCCATCACCTTGCGGCCGTAGAACTTTGGATCCTTGATCTGGCTATAAAGCTTGCCATCAGAGAACAGGCCCGCACCGCCCTCACCAAACTGCACGTTAGACTCCGGCGAAAGCTGCTTTTTTCGCCACAGTGCCCAGGTGTCTTTGGTGCGCCGGCGCACGTCTTTGCCCCGCTCAAGCACGATCGGCCGAAACCCCATTTGCGCCAGCAGCAGCGCGGCAAACAACCCGCACGGGCCCAGCCCAACCACAATCGGGCGTTCCTGCAGGTTGGCCGGTGCCTGTCCTACCGGGTAATAGCCGGTATCCGGCGCCGGGCGAACGTGGCTGTCATCGGCAAAACGGGCCAGCACGGCGGCTTCGTCTTGAACGGCCAGGTCGATGATGTAAACAAACTTGATCTCTGTGTTCTTCTTGCGAGCGTCGTAGCTGCGTTTGAACACGGTAAAGTTCAGGAGCTCATGATCTTTGAGTGCCAAGCGCTGCAAAATGGCTGCGCGCAAGGCGGCCTCCGGATGATCAAGGGGTAAGGCCAGTTCGGTAACGCGAATCATGCTGTTTCCTGCCACCAGGCCAGAGCCGGGCGCGTTCGGATAAAAGTGTGGGTCGTTAAGGGCGCCTATTGTACTGCGAGGCCGGATGCATGTCAGGCTTAGTGGGCTTGGAGTTTGGTCCGCGTTGAGAACCAAAGCGGCTTTTGCGGGAAGGGTGGCGGCAGCGTACAATGTGCGCTTTACCGCAGTTAACAGATGACATCCCATGGCCCGTTCCAAAAGCAGTAACCGCTGGCTCGAAGAGCACGTCAACGATCCCTTTGTAAAACAGGCTCAGCTGGACGGCTATCGTTCCCGCGCCAGTTATAAACTGCTGGAAATCAACGACAAAGACCGGCTGATTCAGCCCACCATGCTGGTGGTCGATCTGGGCTCAGCGCCGGGAGGCTGGTCGCAGGTAGCTGCTAATCTGGTGGGCCATAAAGGCCGGGTAGTCGCCTCCGACATCCTGCCTATGGATAACATCGCCGGGGTGGAATTTATCCAGGGCGATTTCACCGAACAGGACGTGTTTGACCAGATCATGGCCACCCTCGACGGTGCCAAGGCCGATGTCGTCATCTCAGACATGGCCCCCAACATCAGCGGCGTAAACGCAGCCGATCAGGCCGCCTCCATGTACCTGATCGAACTGGCTCTCGACATGGCTTGCCAGGTGCTCAAACCCAAAGGCAGCTTCGTCGCCAAGGTCTTCCACGGCGAAGGCTACGACGACTACATCAAAGCCGTGCGAGAAGTCTTCGACAAAGTCGTCGTCCGCAAACCCGACTCCTCAAGATCCCGATCCCGTGAAGTGTACCTGGTTGGTAAAGGCTTTAAGGGCTGAGGCTGTCAAGACGCAGGCTACCAAGGGGTCAGACCCAAGTACATTTCATCCCCCCAAATGCACTTGGGTCTGACCCGTATCAGTATTGAGAATGGTTTTTTGAGCTAAGCTGAAGGTATCTCACACCAGACAAGGATCTATATGTCTATGAAACTTCGCTTCCTTGGTGGCACAGGCACCGTCACCGGCTCTCGCTATCTGCTTTCTGATGACAAGCACCGCTTGCTGGTGGATTGCGGCATGTATCAGGGTGTCAAAACCCTGAGGCGACGCAACTGGGCGACGTTTCCGGTAGATCCTTCCAGTATCAATGCAGTGGTGCTGACCCATGCCCACATTGATCACTCCGGCTACCTGCCGGCGCTGGTAAAAAACGGTTTTAAAGGTAAGATTTACTGCACCAAAGCCACCCATGAACTTTGCAAAGTGCTGCTGCCAGATGCAGGTTACCTGCAGGAAGAAGACGCCAAATACGCTTTTCGTAAAAAGTTCTCAAAGCACGAAAAGCCAGAGCCTTTGTTCACCGTAAAAGACGCGGTGGAGGCCTTGAAACACTTTGAATCGCTGCACTATCACGAGACCTTCGAGCCGGTGAAAGGCTTTGAGGTAAGCTTCACGCCGGCTGGGCACATTCTGGGGTCATCCTGCGTACACGTTCACCATAAAAGCTCTGACCGCACAGTGGTGTTCACCGGCGATGTTGGCCGGCAGAACGACCTGATAATGCGTCCGCCCGAGCCACTGCAGCACGCCGATGTTCTGGTGTGCGAATCCACCTACGGCGACCGCACCCACGGCGATTCAGACCCGGAGCAGGATCTCGAAGACATCATCACCAAAACTGCAGGCCGCGGTGGCATCACACTCATGCCTGCATTTGCCGTGGGTCGCGCGCAGATGTTGCTGTACGTGGTGCACAAACTCATGGGCGAGGGCCGCATTCCCAGGTTACCGGTTTACCTGAACAGCCCTATGGCCATCAAGGCCACCGAGGCGTTCATCAAGCATCATAAAGAGCACAAGCTGAATCAAAGCCAGTGCGAATTGATTGACGACAAAACCCAGTTTGTTCGCACGGTTGATGAGTCCATCGAGCTGGATGCCGTGCGTTACCCTTGTGTGATTGTTTCCGCCAGCGGCATGGCCTCCGGTGGCCGGGTATTGCACCACCTGAAAACCCTGCTGCCCAACCCTCGGAGCAGCGTTGTGTTCGCTGGCTTTCAGGCACCAGGTACACGTGGTGACGCGCTGGTTAATGGCGCCGAATCCGTCAAAATTCACGGCGAATACTGGCCGGTAAAAGCCGAAGTTCACAACCTGGATTCCATGAGCGCCCACGGCGATTACAACGAAATCCTGACCTGGCTGGAACAAGGCAACCTCAAGCCTGAAAAAGTCTACATCACCCACGGCGAAACCCTGGCCAGCGACATCATGCGCAAACGCATCACCGAAAAATTCGGCTGGGATGCCGAAGTACCAGAGCTCTTCGAAGAGGTAGAGATCTAAACAAGCAGGCTACAAAGGGGTCGAACCCCGCAGGGGTTTGACCCCACCCTTCTGCCAGCGCCGGAAACCGGGTCAGACCCGAGTGCATTTAACGTGATCAAATGCACTCGGGTCTGACCCCAAAAACCAAAATCACGATCCCCAGTACTTGGCCAGAACCCTTTCCTGAAACTCCTCGGACCCGAGTGGCTTGCCTGATATCGCCGCGTAATGAATCTCGTCGTCCATGCCCTCAGGCGCAAGGCTGGCGATGAAGGAACGGTAGCTAATGAAGCGCTTGTCTGGGTCTGGCTGATAGTTCAGGTAGCAAGGGTGGGGTGTGTGCAGCTTGGAGCGCATGCCATAAGCGTGGCAGTTATAGCTGGACCATTGGTAGTCGCCGGCATACTCCACCATGCTTGCCTTCACCGGGTTCAGCTCTATATAGCGTTGGCACTGCAGAAAGTACTGATCGGAATCCACCATGCAAGATTTGAATCGCCCTTCCCACAAGGTGCCCGAGCGCTCATATTTGCCATTGTAGTACTGAGCATACGACTGCCCTACAGACTTCATAAACGCGGAGAGCGCATCATCGGTGCCGGGCGTCACCAGCAGATGGGTGTGATTGGTCATAAACACCCAGGCATGTATGTCCACCTCAAACTTGCGCTGATAACGCGAAAGGTACATCGCATACGTGGCGTGGTCGGCCAAATCCTGAAAGCACACCTGCCGGTTATTACCCCGCTGAATAACATGCTGGGGCATCCCGGCCGGGCAAATCCTTGGTCGGCGGGGCATCTCACATTCCTTGTGGATAGTGTTGTTAGCCCGGTAATCTGCCCCACCCACCGTTTAATTTCAAGTTGGGGTCAGACCCGTGTGCATTTCGTCACACCAAATGCACACGGGTCTGACCCCAAAATTTGCTACTATGGCGTTAGACAAGGCCAGGCAGGACGCAAACATGTATTACAGCTCAATTCTTCCGGAAGTGCTTAAAATTGCTGATGAAGCCAGCGAGAAAGTGCTGCACATCTATCAGTCTGATTTCAAAGTGAGTTACAAGGAAGACCAGTCGCCGATCACCGCCGCAGACACGGCCAGTCACGACATTATTGTCAAAGGGTTACGCAGTATTAGTCGGGACATACCGGTTCTCTCGGAGGAGGGTGAGCAAGCATCCTGGGACGAGCGCAAGCACTGGCGCCGGTTCTGGCTGATCGATCCCATCGACGGCACCAAGGATTTCACCCAGCGCACGGGCGAGTTCACCGTTAACATCGCGATGATTGAAGACGGCGAGCCGGTGATGGGCGTGGTCACGGCCCCGGCATTGAAAGAAGCCTTCTGGGGCATCAAAGGTGAAGGAGCGCACATGCGCGATCGCACTGGCCGCATCCACCGCATTCGCGTAGCGGAGCCTCGAGACACCCTGCGTGTGGTCGCCAGCAAGAATCATCTCAATGATGCAACCCGCGCCTTCATCGACACCCTCGGGCCCCACGACACCGTCCAGGCGGGCAGCTCTCTCAAATTTTGCCGCATCGCCGAAGGCCATGCCGACATCTATCCTCGCATGAGCCCAACCTGCGAGTGGGACACCGCGGCCGCTCACGCTGTCTTGCTGGCGGCCGGTGGCAAGGTGCAAACGGTTGACGGCCAGCCCCTCAAGTACGGGAAAGAAGATGTGCTGAATCCGTATTTTATTGCGGCAGGCAGCTGGTATTTTTAGCCGGCGAATCTCTAAAACGGGTCAGACCCGAATACATTTCGACTCACCAAATGTACTTGGGTCTGACCCCCCAAGGGGTGGAAGATGGAACTTTTATGACGTGGTATGCACTTCAACACAAGCCGGCTCAGGGTGATCGGGCGGTTCAGCATTTGCAGAATCAGGACATTGCCTGTTTCTATCCCAAGATTGAGGTGGAGAAGATCAAGGCGGGTAAGCGCAGCAAGAAGCTGGAGCCGCTGTTTCCTGGGTATATTTTTATCAATCTGGATCAAACCGACCCTATGTGGGGTAAGTTGCGCTCTACGCGTGGCGTGATGCGTGTGGTTAGCTTTGCCAACAAGCCGGCGGGGATCGCAGATGAGGTCATCGACCATATCAGGGCCAGCATGGACAAGGTGACGGAGCAGGGCGGCATCAAGGCGGGGGCGCCTGTGGAGCTGGATGATGGTCCCTTCAAAGGCCTCAGTGCGATTTTTCAGGCTTATGATGGTGACGAGCGCGCCATTGTTCTGGTCAGTTTCATGCAGCGACAACAGGCGGTTAAAGTTGCGCTGTCCTCGGTAAAGGTTGAGCGCTGAGTCAGCACCAAAGTGTGCTCCAATCTGCATTTTCACATTTCGTTTTCTATCATTACATAAACCATACTGAACCAGAGGTGGCGCCGAAGGCAGCATATCTAATTGTAGATAGTGTGTTGTGATCAAAGGATGGTGATTTCGCTTGATGGATTATCTGGATCAGCCTTTCAATGTACTGATCGGGCTGCTAGGCGTGGTGCTTCTGGCCGGGATGGCTGTGTTCATTGCCAAGCTCAAATCGGACATCAAGAAACTGGAGCAGGCTTCCAGTAGCCGGCTGAAGCGTCTTGGCAATCGCGTTACCCAGCTCAGTGACAAATGTGGCGAACTCTCTGACTGTTTTGAGCGCATGCCCAAGCGTGCTGCGTTAATCGATCATGCCAACAGTGCAGTGCGTGCCATCTCAAAGGAGTTGGCGGACCATGAAACTCGCATCATTAAATCGATCCTGAATGAGGGCGACCTGCTCAAGGGGCTGGCAAAAGCCTTTGAGCTTCTGCAACCCGATCCCGGATCAGCGTTATGGACGGCCTATTGCGTGTCTGTGCTCGATCAGCACAGGAATATCCTCAAGCTTGCCTGGCACCAGGGGCTGAACGAGCAACTGGCGCAGGATCTGAATGAAATAAAACTGGTGCACGGCACCGTGCCCCATGCCACCGCCGCGATGTTAGCCGAAGACGTTCAAGTGCAGGCTCAAGCAAACCACACATCGACGAAGAAAGGTCAGCTCAGTGGCTTGCCCGCGGGCGTTCAGACCTGGCACTCGTTCCCCGTCAAGAAAATCGATGGCGATGTACTGGGCACCTTCGATATTCTGCGGTTCCATGAAGCCGTTCCCTTGCCCGACGATGACCAGATTGCAAACTACCTGTTTGTCGTATCCATCATTGTTGAAAGGCACAGTTACCTCAGTGGTTTGCTGAGCCAGGCCAGAACCGACAGGCTCACGGGCATCAACAACCGCGGGTACGCAGAAGAGTGCCTGACCAAAGAGATCGAGCGCTCGCAACGCTATAACAACCCGCTATCGGTAATCCTGTTCGATATTGATCACTTTAAAACCTTCAACGACACCTACGGCCATGATGTTGGGGATCTTGTGCTTCAGGAAGTGGCTCGGGTTGCAGCCAGCGCCCTGCGCGCCACAGACGTGATTGGCCGGTGGGGCGGCGAGGAGTTTTTGATCATCCTGTCAGAGACGGATCTTGAGAGCGCCTTAGTGGTTGCAGAAAACGTTCGTAAGGCAGTGGCGGCCGTCCAGTTTGAATTCTCCCACTCTGTCACCATCAGTGCTGGCGCCTCCGGGTTTGTCGGCAAGGATACCGCTCACAGTCTGGTTAAATCTGCCGATGAAGCGCTCTATCAAGCAAAGGCGGCTGGCCGAAACTGCACGCTCGCCCAGCGCAGGCCCGCCTAAGCGTTAAAAGTGCCCTCATTATCTTGCATCTTGAATATTTTTTATCAGTCCTGGCCAAATCCAAACCCCTGAAAATACAGCATAACATAACCTATAAGATGTTTATTGCATGCCAAGCGCCGCCAATTCACGATCAAAAAGTTGGAATACAATATATTATGCGATATTATTGAAAATAAGGCGGGGCGCAGACCAGGTGGTCCTGTCAACAATACAAAAATAAGTTTTGGGAGATGGCACCGATGACTGGTAATCAAAGCAGAGCACTCATCACCGTCCTGGCCGCGAGTACAGCCCTTACCGGGTGCTTGAACAGCGGCGGGAAAACCAACAAGAATGCCGATCCGGTATACAACATCAGTAATCCGAACATCATTGCCGAGGGCACCCGACCAATCTTTCGGCCGCTCGACACAGCCTTTCCGCTGCCCAGCGATCCGCTGTTCTTCCTGAACCCGGAGCGGGACGGCACCATGCTCAATGGCACCGATCCAGACAACCCGGTCACCACTGGACTGGGTTTTGTGGATGGCAACTCCATCCTCGCGCCATTCGACATCAAGATCAGCGATAGCCTGGACCCGAATCAGACACTGGACGCCCGCAACTTCGTTGAAATCGATGGCGAGGTGGTGCCTAACCCGGATCAGAACATTTACATTCTGGAAATCGAATTCCCCTCCGGCGACAGCGTGTTCCAACAGTCCCGCGAAGTGGGTGGCATTGTTGCGGCTGATCGGTACCGCCTGGCCAAACGCCTGGAAGCGCAGGGTGACACGGCAGCGGCAGATACAATCTACCAAAGCTTGCTGGAAGAAAGCTTCCGCGTAGAAATCATTACCGTGGATGCGAACGGCCCGGCCGGAGCTGCTGGCGGTTCTCAGAACAATGCCATTCGCCTGTTGCCTATCAAGCCGCTGAAGCCGAAAACCAAGTACGCAGTGGTTTTGGGTAACAAGATTGTGGATAAAGATGGCGACCCGCTGGTTAGAGAAAATCGGTTCGAGACCGCGTCCAATCCTGAATTTGTCATCAGTAATCCGGCGCTTCAGCCGTTCCGGGAGTCCATGTTGCCCGCCAGGGCCTGGGGTAGTGAATTCTTTAACTTCAAGCGTGAGCTTGGAGGCAGCGGAGCGGAGGCTTCCTCATTTAGTGATGTGACCTTTGCGATCAGCTTCACCACAACCGCTGTTGAAGATGTGCTTCTGGCCAATGCAGCACCGGCAGCCTGGTTGAGGCAGAACTTGATGACCGAGCGCAAGAAATCTGTTCTCGGGCAGGTCTTCGCGGGCGGTTTTAATTTCTCTGGTCAGGAGCTTGCGGGCGCGGAGGAGCAGGATCGGCAGATCAACCAGCGTATCCTCAGCTTGCTGACGGATACCAGTTTCCGTTTGTACGATCAAGAGCTGGCGGAGATCCTGACCATTGCCAATGAAAACGGTACCCAGCTCCGTTACACCGACCTGGTTGCCGATGAGGCCATGGACCGGCAGCTGGCCTTTGCCCTGCAGACTGCCGTTGCTCAGGCAGTTGAAGAGGTGGTGGACTTCTCCCAAAGAGCTGCGGAATTGGCAGAACAGATTGCCGCTATCACTCCCTTTCCCAGGGCCCCAGGAGCGGAAGAACCCTCCCCGGTTCGTTTCTTCAGCCAAAAAGATGGTGGTGAGGTCAATCCTGCACTTCAGCAGACGGCGATAGAACTGTTCCTGACTGAAATCAACGTGAATCTGCAGGTTTATGAAGGTGAAATCACCTTGCCGTACTACCAACAACTCCCTGACGGCGCTGACGGTTCACCTTTGCAGACTGGTTCCTGGTTGCCGGCAGATTTCAGTAAGAATCCTGAGCTTCCCCAGGCTGAGTCTAACCGAGTCAGCTATCGCTTCCCGTTTGCTCAGAAACAGGCCGATACCAAGATTCCGATCATAGTCGGAACACCAGATCCTGCCTTTGGGGCTGGACCGGCTGCCGGTTATCCGGTGATTATCTATCAGCACGCGGCCACGCAGGATCGCTCAGCCATCCTGCCTATGGCTACAGCAGCGGGTTTGTTGTGCCTTGCTGACGGCGGCGGAGCGCCTAGCAATAACGCAGATTGTTTTGTGACGGTTGGCATCGATATGCCGCTGAACGGTGTGTTTGGTGAAGCGGCCACAAGTGCCAGGGATGAAGACAACCCGGAACAAACCCCTGGCATGGTCGAAATTGGCCTACAGCCAAATGCCTCGCCGGATGCCACCGAACGCCACTTCGGCTTCACGGCTAACGAAGCGATGCAGGCCGTACCCGCAGGCCAGGTGACTGATCCGGAATCCGGCAGCTTGTTCCTGAACTTTACCAACTACGCCAACACCCGTGACAACATGCGCCAGGGTGCCCTTGACCTGCTGCATGTCAACGCCTTGCTGCCCGCAATTGAAAATGCCATCGGTGCTTGTGCCACTGCGGGTGACTGCTCGAATGGTGTGAATATCAACACAGATCGTGTGTATTTCATCAGCCATTCCTTGAGCGGTATGGGTGGCGTACCGTACCCGGTCGTCAACAACCTTGCGGCGAGGGACAATCCGGACCTGAATCCGATTCTGGCGTCAGTGTTCTTTAACACCGGCGGCCAGTTCACCCGGATAGCCGAGAACTCCCGTAACACCATTGCGCCGGCACTGCTGCCGGGTTTGGATGCGGCCTCTGAAGGTCTCCTTGCGCAAGGTCGCACTGAGTTGAATATCTACTTCAACGTTTTCCAGGCGTTGCTGGATTCTACCGACCCCACGGCTTTCGCCCCGTTGTTTGAATCCTCAGGTAACAGCGCAACCTTGGTCACCTCCATCGTGGGCATTGATGGCGATGCAGACCGTCCATCCGACGGCACCATTCCAAATGCTGCAGATGCCGAGCTGTATGATCTTGGGCCGCTCGAACTGGTCACTAATTCCGGTTTCCAGATCAACAGCTTGCCGGCGCCGCTGGCAGGCACCGATCCCATGGCCCGGTTCATGGGTGCAGTGAGCATCGACAGCGCGGAAGACCATGGCACCCGTCCGATCATTACCCGCTACCTGGAAGGCTCCCACGGCAACCCGATTTCCGCCGGCCAGAAAGGTGCCGATCCATTCAGCTCCAGCGCGGTATTCGATGAAATGGCGGCCCAACTGGTAGCCCTGTTCCGTTCCAAAACGTCCGCTGAGGCAAGCTTTACCGTCGATGTGACCAACGATTGTGTTGTCCAGGATGTGGGCAGCGCGCCGGGTGACCCGGGGTGTGACGGCCAGACTGACGGCGGTGCGGAGCCTGATGAATCCGAAGACGGCGGAGAAGAAGGCGGCGGTGGCCTGCTGGATGGCATTGGGGGCCTCCTGGGTGGATAAAGTGCCCCGCTAAAATCGCGAGATCAGACATTCAGTATCAACAATGATTCAAAGCCCCGGCGGGATTGGCGCCGGGGCAGCCCAGACACGGGAGCAGTATCATGACAACAACAAAACAAAGTAGCCGTTTCAAGAAGAGAAACTCGGGCCTCGCGGCCGCCATTGCCGCCCTGCTGGCCTCGCCAGCATCGGCCATCGACTTTAACCTGTACGGTATAGATGCAACATTCAGCACTACCCTGACAGCCGGTATCGGTATCCGTCTGGAAGACCAGGATCCAGACCTGATCTCCCAGGGTAACCTCGGCCCGGAGTTTGCCTTCAGCAATACCGGGGCATCCTCCAACAACTTCGATGACGGCAACCTGAACTTTAAAAAGGGCGACCCGTACTCCCAGATCCTGCGTGGTCGCTCTGAACTGTTTCTAGATTACCGGCCAAACAGCGATTACCTGACCCGTGTCGGTGCGCTGGTGCGTGGCTCTTACTTCTACGATTACGAGCTGAAGGACAACAAGCGCGCGGTTGACCCGGTGGGTCAGCGTCGTGAGCTGAACCCTGAAGCCAAAGACAATGCATCCGGTGTCGATCTTCTGGACGCGTATATTTTCACGGACTGGTATGCGGGTAATGTACCGATCTCCGCACGTGTGGGCCGGCAGGTCATCAGCTGGGGTGAAAGTACATTTATCCTTGGCGGCATCAATGCTACGAACCCGATCGACGTACCTGCTTTTCGCAGCCCTGGCGCAGAACTCAAAGACGTTCTGCTGCCGGTGAACATGATCTACACCTCGGTTGGCATCACACCCGATATCAACATTGAAGCCTATCTGCAACTAGAGTGGGAACCGTTCAAGATCGATGATTGCGGTACCTTCTTCTCCTCTGCAGACGTAGCCGCAGACGGTTGCGGACCAGTTCTTCTGGCAGGTCAGGTACCAGACGCCCAGGCCTTTGAAGAGGGGTTTATCTCGCCAAGGGAGGGAGATGTTGAACCCGGCGATAAAGACCAGTTTGGTGTCGCCGTACGCTGGTTCGTGCCGGCACTGGATTCCGAGCTTGGCTTCTACTACATCCGTTATCACAGCCGTTTGCCCTACATCAGCGGTATTGTGAATAACCCGGAATCGCCAGAGGCGGGGCAGATCAACGATCCGGACTTGCCGTTCTCCCGATTCCCGAGCTACTACATCGACTACCCCAAAGGCATCGACCTGTTTGGCGTGAGCATCAACACCACGCTGCCGACCGGCACCTCGTTGGGGGCGGAATACAGCTTCCGGCCGAACATGCCGATTCAGTGGAATACCTTCGAGCTGATCTACGGCGGTGTTCAGCAGAGAGGGCCCGATGGTCAGGTGGTCAGCAAACTGGAGCAGCGTGTTCAGGCCAGCGATCCGGATTTTAACTACGCCGGTAAACCGGTCGATGGCTTTGATCGTTACGATGTCTCTCAGGCTCAGGCTACGTTCATCCACTTCGTGGACCGGGTGCTTGGAGCAGGTCGTTTCATAACCGTTGCCGAGATTGGTGCCACCTATGTGCACGACTTGCCCAGCAAAAGCGAAGCCCGGTTTGGGCGTTCAGGAATCTTTGGTATTGGGCCCGTTCCACTGGATGGAGAGTCCTTTTCAGGTGATTTATGCCGCGAAGGCCCCGGCGATGAAACCACCCGCCTGAATATCAACCCCACCAACTGCGGTGGTGACGGTTTCACCACATCCTTCTCCTGGGGTTACCGGACACTGTTCGCGCTGGATTACTCCAACGCGATCGCCGGCATCAACCTGTTGCCAAAGCTGTTCTTCACCCATGACGTGAAAGGCTATGCACCAGACCCCGGCGGCAACTTCAAGGAAGGCAACAAGTCCGTGAGTATCGGCCTGGATGCGGATTACCAGAACCGCTACTCCGGCTCGATCAGCTACACCAACTTCTTTGGTGGCAAATACAACGAAATCTCTGACCGCGATTTTATCGCCGCCAGCATTTCCTACTCATTCTGATTATGACGACGACAAAAACAGGAGTCCTGACCATGAGAACCCATAAAAAACACCTGATTGCCGGCGCCATTGCGCTCTCGCTGTTTGGGGCATCGTCTGCCATGGCGGCGGTGTCTGCAGCCCAAGCCGCCAAACTGGACAATGAGCTAACCCCCATTGGTGCTGAAAAAGCCGGCAACGGCGGCGCTATTCCAGCCTGGGATGGTGGTTTGCTGAACCCCAACGTTAACCAGCCCCAGCAGGGTATCTATCCTGATCCCTTTGCCGATGACGAAATCAAGTTCGTGATTGATCAAAGCAATGTGGACGAATACGCAGACAAACTGTCTCCAGGGCAGGTGGCGACTATCAAGACCTACGGCTCCTATTACATCCCGGTCTATAAAACCCGTCGTACCTCAACCTATCCGGAAGCACTGCTGAATCTGGCCAAAGACAACGCCACCACGGTATCCCTGACACCGGATGGCAAT
Organism: Marinobacter sp.; assembly: GCF_014859525.1. Taxonomy (GTDB): domain Bacteria; phylum Pseudomonadota; class Gammaproteobacteria; order Pseudomonadales; family Oleiphilaceae; genus Marinobacter. The sequence continues at coordinate 1,404 of NZ_JACUUB010000067.1, read as the reverse complement.
GGTCTGCAGAACTACGAAAAGGGCGTCCCCTTCCCGATTCCGCAGAAGGGCGTGGAGGTGATCTTTAATCACATCACCCGTTACCGGGGCGGCTCCATCATCCGTAACGTGGCCCAGATTACTCCTCAGGGCAACGGCGATTTCAGCCCGGTGAAGTTCACCGAGCATCTGACCGACCGCGTCGAGCTGGCGGACTACAAACCGGGTATGGACGACAATGTCTTGTTTTACTTCAAGCAGGTGATCACCGCACCGTCCCGCCTGGCCGGTAACGTGCTGCTGGTCCACGAAACTCTGGATCAGGTGAAGGAAGGCCGTCGGGCATGGCTTTACAATTCCGGTCAGCGCCGAGTGCGCCGTGCGCCTCAGGTGGCTTACGATGGCCCGGGCACCGCAGCGGATGGTCAGCGCACCTCCGATAACCTGGACCTGTTCAACGGCGCGCCGGATCGCTACGACTGGGAGTTGGTCGGCAAAAAGGAGATGTATATTCCCTACAACTCCTATCGCCTGTCGGCCCGGGACCTGAGCTACAACGACATCATCATGCCGGGCCACATCAACCCGGAGCATACCCGCTACGAGCTGCACCGGGTCTGGCATGTGCGCGCCACGCTTAAAGACGGCGAGCGCCACATCTACGGCCAGCGTGACTTCTTTGTCGATGAAGACTCCTGGCAGATCTCCGTGATTGACCACTACGATGGCCGGGGTGATCTGTGGCGAGTGGCAGAAGCCCACCACGTGCAGGGCTATGACATCAACGTGCCGTCTTATGCCGCCGAAACCCTGTACGATCTTATGTCTGGCCGCTACCTGGTGATGGGCCTGACCAATGAAGAAAGCGACCCATATACCTTTGGTGTGACTGCCCGCTCCAACGACTTCACCCCGGCGGCGCTGCGCCGTGCGGGTGTTCGTTAAGCGTCAGTTTTGGAAATCCGGGTCAGACCCGCAGACATTTGGTGCCCCCAAATGTCATCGGGTCTGACCCGGTTTGTTATTTGAAGCGGACGACCAGCTCGTGCAGGTCTTTGGCGATGTCGCCCATCTCGCGTACGCTTTGGGTGGATTCTTCGCCTTTGACCAGATTCTGTTCCGCCATATTTGAAATGCGTTCGACCTGTTCGTTGATCTGATCGGATACCTGCGCCTGTTCTTCCACAGCCGTGGCCATTTGCAGGGCCATTTCAGCGATGGTGGCGACGGATTCGGCTATTTCAGACAGGCTTGACTCCGCTTCCAGCATTTTCTGCAGACCATTGTCAGCGGCGATGCCGCCGGTTTCCGCTACCTGAACCGATTGCTCGGATTTGCCCACAAGCTCAGACACCACACCGTGGATTTCGGTGGTGGATTCCCGGGTCCGCCGGGCCAGGTTTCTTACTTCGTCTGCCACCACCG
>NZ_JACUUB010000010.1 GCF_014859525.1 Marinobacter sp. | reverse complement strand
AATGATTCGATGGGGGCGAAAAACTCATCCCTTGGTAGTAGATGGTCTGAAGGCCGTACTGACCCTGTTCAGCCGGAATGGCTACTCGCAGGAGCCGCACGTTAAAGCGTGAATTCGCTTGGAACCAGTCGATTATCGGGTTGTTTGCTCCAAAGCTGTTTTCGCTAAAACAGAATACGGCGTTTTTTCGCCGGCAGTTCTGGGTGCTTCCTGGGCGAACCTGAACGTCAGCGCCACCCATGTGTGCCGTGCAAGCCTTGCACTCATCGCCCAGACGTTATTAACTTGCGCGCAAACTTTTTCTGAACACACACGGATTGATCTCATGGATTGGCTACAAGTCGTTTTCCTCGCTATTGTGCAAGGAGTTACCGAATTTCTTCCGATTTCCAGTTCGGCGCACCTGATCCTGGTCCCGGTCTTGACCGACTGGAAGGACCAGGGGCTGGCCTTTGATGTGGCCCTGCACTTGGGCAGCCTGGCGGCCGTGGTGATCTACTTCCGGCAAGATCTGATCAACATGACCCGCAGCTGGACGCGTTCCTTGTCTACTCGTCAGCTGGATGCCGATGCTCGCCTGGCCTGGGCGGTGATTCTCGGCACCATTCCGGTTGGTCTGGCCGCATTGGCGTTCAAAGACTTTATCGAAACCCAGATGCGCAGCGAAATCCTGCTCGATCTTGGCCTGTTCACCCTGGAGGTCAACGCGGCGGTCTGGATTGCTCTTGGCCTGATTGTGTTTGGTTTGTTGCTCGGTTGGGCTGACTGGCGCCATCGGGGCGCCCGTGAGGTCAGGGAGATGAACTGGAAAGACGTTACCGTTATTGCCATCGCCCAGGCCATTGCCCTATTCCCCGGCACCTCACGCTCTGGCATCACCATTACTGCCGCGCTGATGCTCGGTTTAAGCCGTGAAGCAGCTGCGCGCTTTTCTTTCCTGCTGTCAATTCCGGTCATTTTTCTCGCCTGTGCTCTGGAAGCCAAAGGTTTGTTGACGAGTGATGAATCGATTGACTGGGCCTTCATGGCTGGGGGCGTGCTGCTCTCCGGGATCAGCGCCTACCTGTGCATTCACTACTTTCTGGCTTTTATCAAACGTATTGGCATGCAACCGTTCGTGATTTACCGACTGGTCCTGGGCGCGCTGTTGCTATGGATCTTTCTCTGATCCTCACGACTGCGGCTTCATCTGCCACCCTCAACTACACAGCACAAGTCTGACTGAGTATCGGGCGCAGCGCTATTTTGCACGCTGACACATCTGCACTGCCGAAACAGGTTCACTTGCGCTGTGTACTGTTTCTTTCAGGCAGCCTAAAGCAAAAAGGGCTGCCCGCAGGCAGCCCAAAGGTCGATCAGTCAAACACTCTTACTTTGCAGAAACGCGATCCTGCGGCAGTTTGAACGTCCAGACCATACCGCCCTGGTTGAAGTCCCGAACCACTCTGGCGACTTCGCCGCCCCACAGCGGTACCGCACCACCCCAGCCGGAGGCGACAGACACGTACTGCTCACCATCCATTTCCCAGGTGACCGGAGTGCCAACCACGCCAGAACCCGTGTTGAACTTCCAGAGTTCTTCACCGGTTTTGGCATCAAATGCCTTCAGGAAGCCTTCAGGCGTGCCGGTAAATACCAGGCCACCGGCGGTGGTCATAGCGCCACCCCAAAGTGGTGCCGAGTTATTCTGACGCCAGACTTCTTTACCGGTTTTCGGATCCATCGCTCTCAACACACCGATGAAATCGTCGTTGGCTGGTTTGATGGTAAAGCCGGCACCCAGATAGGCTGCGCCTTTCTTGTATGAGACCGGCTCGTTCCAGATGTCCATGGACCATTCGTTGGAAGGCACGTAGAACAGCTCAGTATCCGGGCTGTAAGCCATAGGCATCCAGTTCTTGCCACCCAGGAAGGCTGGGTAAGCGACAACCGTTTCTCCTTTCTCACCATCCAGATCGGCCGGGTTACCCGGACGACCGCCTTCCTTGAAGATCGGCCGGCCTGTCTTGGAATCAAGCCCTTCAGCCCAACTGATCGTGTCCACGAACGGGAAGCCGCGAATGAATGAGCCATCCTCGCGATTCAGTACGTAGAAGAAACCGTTACGGTCGGCAGTTGCCGCAGCCTTGATGGTTTTGCCGTTTTCCTTCAGATCGAACGGAATCAGTTCGTTAACGCCGTCGTAATCCCAGCCATCATTAGGCGTGGTCTGGAAGTGCCACTTGATGCTGCCATCGTTCGGGTCAATGGCTACACGTGAAGCTGAAAACAGGTTGTCGCCTGGGCGCAGGTGCGAGTTCCACGGAGCGGGGTTACCGGTACCAAAGAACAGCGTGTCGGTTTCCGGGTCGTAAGTGCCGCCCAACCAGGTAGCCGCGCCGCCGCTCTTCCACATGTCACCCGGCCAGGTTTTGCCTGCTTCGCCACCGGAAATGCCACTCTCGATCTTCTTGCCATCTTTGTAGACATAACCCATGTGGCCTTCGACCGTCGGGCGGGTCCACAGCAGATCACCGGTTTTAGCGTCGTAGGCTTCTACTTTGCCGACAATGCCGAATTCACCACCGGAAACACCCGTAATCAGTTTGCCGTCAACCACAATCGGGGCTGCCGTGATCGCGTAGCCTTCCTGATAGTCCGCCACGGTTTTGATCCAAACTACCTTGCCGGTCTTCTTGTTCAACGCGACCAGCTTGGCGTCCAATGTGCCGAAATAAACCATGTCACCATAGATCGCCGCACCACGGTTGACCACATCACAGCAAGGCATAATGCCGTCTGGCAAACGTGCATCGTACTGCCAGATTTGCTCACCGGTCCGAGCGTCAACGGCCCAAATACGAGAGTATGAGGCTGTCACGTACATCACACCGTCTTCGATCAGCGGCTGTGATTCCTGACCCCGCTGCTTTTCCCCGCCAAACGAGAAAGCCCAAGCAGGTGTCAGATAATTTACGTTTGACGTGTTCAGAGTCGTCATCGGGCTGTAACGCTGGCCCTGGTAACCCATGCCATAGGTTACGATTTTGTCTACGGTTTTATGATCGTTGAGCAGATCCTGGTCGGTGACCGCGTGGGCCCCGAAGGAAACGGCCAATGCCAGGGCACTCGCCGTAAAGGTCTTGCCGATCGATATTGAACTCATGGTAGCGCTCTCCAATTCTCTTGTTTTCAGATTCGATGGCGAACCGGGAAGTTTTCCCGCCTCTACCACCTATTCTTGTTGCCGGCCGGAGTTGCAACAATTAACCCCACGCACAGGTTTTCTCATCACTTGGTAGTACGACCCAACCTGAAACAGAAAAGCCCGCGCTAAGGCGGGCTTTTCTGTTTCAGACAAGTTTCTACTCGGCCTCTTCAGGCCCGAGAATGACGTCGTAATAAGCCGGACGGCTGTAGGAAAGTCCGTGCTGCTGATACAACTCCGCCAGCTCACCGTTTCTGACCATACGGTCGACCACTGCTTCCACCGAATAGCCGAGTGCCCGATGGAGATGACGTACCGCAATCCCGACATCCCAGGATTGTTTGGTAATACCCGGAAACCCATTATTAGCCATGGCGAGCGGTCGGTCAGAATGCGCTTTAAGGTTATGTTCCAATTCAGCGCGCATGCCCATAACAGCTGAGACATCGCCTTTTGCCATGGCATCGAAGGCTTTAGTAATGGTCATGTAGTGGTTTACCTGATCACGCATCTGCCCACCGAACGTCGAGGTTAAATACGTAGCCGGCAGGGTGTCGATCTCGACACCGATGGGATGGTACTGAAACTTGGCAATCGTATTAACATCCCCCAGCTTCTCCTCATCGAACACAATTTTCCAATGTTCTTGCTGGTAAGGCGCAACAAACACGACCTGTTCATTGATCATCTCACCGGTAGAATCCCGCATGTACTTGAACACGCTGTCGTAGGGCACGCGCATCATGATGTCTGCAACCCGGGTTTTCGACAGATAATGTCCTTTCCAGATGTGGTTCCGCAGGTCATCACCCAGGTTCTCATCGGGAGTGATCCAATAAGACCGAAACTCTACGCCCAGGGCATCGGCAATGCGCCGGCCCAGATCGGCATCAACACCTTTGGCCTCACCATTTTCTTCATAGGAGTAAGGCGGGAAATCCTTGTACATGCCGACATTCAGAAAACCGGAATCCTGAATAATATCCAGAGTCCGGTCCGGAATGAGCAGGCGCGTCTCCTGTGCGTTCACGTTTGCCACGGACAGGGCAAACAATACCAGCAACACACGAAATGCAAATGTCATGAATCGACCTCCCTAAATGCCAGCGGCCCAGAGCCGGATAATCAGTCTCTGGGGAGGGACTCCACATAGGTACGAATGGCCCAGATGGCTGTCTGATCCAGATTCTGTTTGAACGATGGCATGCCTCGGCCGGTGCCGTTAGTCACCCTGCCAACATAGTATTCATCGTCCCACTCGCCCAGCTCGCGCAAGTCTGGGGTTAACCCGCCAGACATCGCTTCAATGCCATGACAGACAGCGCAGTTACCGGCGTAACCGCTGCGCCCGACCTTGATGGCTTCTTCTCTGTAGGCGCTGTGCTCGTTGCCCTCTCGGAACGGGTTTTCTGTCAGCATTTCCTTACCAAGATCTGGCAAGGCCCCGGTATCAACGGGCTGCGGGGTAACATCACCATGAGCTAGAACGACGGAAGCCCCGAGAGCAAAGGTCGCAGCAATGGCAGATCGGGCAAAAAACTGAAGTAACATGGTCAGACCACCTCTTGTTTTCAAACTGTTATGGCTGGCCTTGTTGTTTCCCTTCAATATTGCCAGCGGCTTAGGTTAAGTCTAGGAATCCGGAGCTCCCACAAGAATGCCACTTTGGCCGCCTCGTTCTAGTTCCTTGGTAGTAGTCGAACAGGGTAAAAGAGAAAGCTCTGAGCAATCCGATGGCGCGACCACAACGGGCAACTGGCTTAGACCGCTCGCCCCAGCGAGGAGGCCAGGTGCATCAACGGAACGGCGAGCCGGACGCGGGTGCCCTCTCCAACACGACTCAAAAACTGAACCTCACCACCAAGGCAGCGGGCACGCTCGCGCATGGATCGCACGCCGAGACCTGCGTTGTCACGAAGCGGCTCATGACCAACACCGTCGTCTCGCACTTCGATGCTCAACTCATGATCACTGCGCGCGACCGCCAGAGTGGCGTGAGAAGCGTTAGCATGCCGGGACACGTTATTCAGGGCCTCCTGCAGAAAGCGGTACAGGTGTGTTTGCTGCTCACCGGTGAAGTCCGGCAAGCGATCGTCCATCGCCAGACGGCAATCCAGCCCGCTGAGCTGTTGCCATTGCTCAGCAAGATGGCGGATTGCACTCGCCAGGCCCAGCTGCTCCATGACCAGCGGATGGAGATCCTGCAATAAATGACGGAAGTGTTTCTGCACCGTTTCACAGTGCTCGGCCAGATTCCGGGCCTGTTGTTTTTGTTTGTCCGACAGATCGGGATCGTACAGCAGGCTACTGGCCTGGGCCCGAATGCCGGTCAGATACTGGCCAAGGTCATCATGAAGAACCCGGGCAATGTGCTCGCGCTCTCTGTCTTGAAGCTCCAGCAATTCGTTCAGCAACCGGCTGACGGTTTTCTGTTCGTATTCAAGCGCCTCTGCCATTGTATTGAAACGCTGAACCAAGACATCCAACTCACGCACCGACTGCCTCGGTAAACGGGCAGTCATTCGCCCCTCAGCGACAGCTCCCATCGCTCTGGACAGGCCAGTCAACGGTCGTAAGCCCTGCCGCACCATGATAAACAGCGCCAAAAAGCACAACACCATGCCGAGTACATACGACCCTGTGATCAACAGAAAACTTTCCCAGATCTCCTCGATTTCGTCGGAGGGGTCCAGATGCCAACCGTTGATCTCAACGTGTTGAACCTCAACGTTGACCGCGTTAACAAACCAGAGAGGGTATTTTCTGCTATCAGCCACGTCCATTTCCGTGGCGGGCCTGAGGTGACGCACGCCCGACAAGGCTGCCTCCGGTATGTATTGGGGAGCTGACAGGTGGCGAGCCAGCTCAGCCACACCGATCATTTCTCGTTCCACGTCAGAACGGGCCTGCTGCACGTAAAGTGATGCACCCAAAACATAAATGACGATGAACACCGCCAACATGATCAAGGCTATTTTCCGGTATGCGGTCATTCTTGTTGTCTGCTCCGCCAGCTTGGTAACTGTCACCCCTTTATGCTATGCCTGCCACAGCTTCCCGAAATAGTCCTTTAGTACCGGTGCTTTGCTACTTTCTGAATATTTCATGGCTTTACCCCCTTCTCTAAGCTGTAGTGAAAACAACAACTGGAGAACCGAATGTCTCTCTTATCCCGGGCAGCGGCAGCTACGCTATTTACTCTGGCAAGCGCAGGCCCGCTTCAGGCGGATGCTCTCGATGTTCGTATTGGTTACGTGCAATGGATCCCGGACCGCGGTCCGGTGCTCTCAAACATCATTCCCGAGCCTGCAGATTCCGGGCTTCGCGGCGCCGAACTGGCCATCCAGGACAACAGCACCACGGGCCGTTTTCTCGGGCAGAATTTTGAGCTGAGCAGTGACGTTAGTGATTCCCACGACGACGCCCTTGCCGCCTTTGAGGCGATGCACTCAGACGGCACCCGATTATTCGTTGTCAATGCTCCGGCCTCTACGTTACAAGCGATCATGGCGCGAGCCAGCGACGATACCCTTGTGTTCAATGCCGGGGCCAAAGACGACGCGTTACGTACCGCCGAATGCCACGTCAACCTACTGCACACGGCCCCCAGCTACGCCATGCTCACCGACGCGCTCGGTCAGTGGCTGAACATGCGGCGCTGGAACAACCTATTCCTGATCACCGGCCCCACCGACGAAGACAAAGCCTGGGCGGACGCCTTTCGTCGCTCTGCCAACCGGTTTGGCCTCAAGATTGTTCAAGACAAACCCTGGACCTTCGACGCCGACTTGCGCCGGTCTGCCATTAATGAATTGCCTGCTTTCACTCAGGCCCGGAATTACGACGCCGTGGTGGTTGCCGATGTGCGCGGTGATTTTGGTGAGTACGTTCCTTTCAACACCTGGCTGCCCCGGCCCGTGGTCGGCACCCAGGGCATGTCTCCAGTAACCTGGCATCGAGCGGTTGAGGCCTGGGGCGCAGCACAGTTGCAAAGCCGGTTCGAGAATCTCGCCGGCCGCCATATGAACAGCGATGACTATGCCGCCTGGGCCGCCATTCGCTCTGTGGGTACCGCGGTTACTCAACTGAAAGCTGCTGAGCCTATGGAGTTGCGCAACTTTTTGTTCACCGAACAGTTTCAATTGGCTGCGTTTAAAGGTCGCAGCCTGAGCTTCAGGGACTGGAACGGCCAGCTCCGACAGCCGATTCCGCTGGTACACCCGAATAGCCTGGTCGCCCAGGCACCGTTCGACGGGTTCTTGCACCCTAATACCGAAATGGACACGCTCGGATTTGACCGGCCAGAGAGCACCTGTCGAATCAATCGCTGACCACGCCGGCGCCTAGCTGATTACAAGAAGGAGTAGGATCATGAAGTCACTGTTCAAACATTTAGCTCTGGCGGCTCTTATCGGCTTGTCAGGCCCTGCGCTGGCCAGTCTGGCCTATGTGTCTAATGAGCGAGATAACACCATCTCGGTGATCGACACCCAGTCCATGGAAGTGATAGACACCCTTCCCGTGGGTGCCCGGCCCAGGGGTATTCTGTTTTCCGGGGACTACAGCAAACTCTATATCTGCGCCAGTGACGACGACACCGTTCAGGTGATGGACCTGGCTACCCGCACAATTATCGATACCTTACCCTCCGGTGCAGATCCTGAGCAGTTTGCGTTGCATCCCAACGATCGTCATCTCTACATCGCCAACGAAGACGACGACATTGTGACCGTGGTAGACGTTAAAACCAAAGAGGTACTGGCCCAGATCGACGTGGGCATCGAACCCGAAGGCATGGCCATAAGCCCAGATGGAAAGTGGGCCGTCAATACCAGTGAGACCACCAGCATGTTGCACTGGATCAACACCGAAACCTTTGAAATTGAGAAAAACAGTGTTGTCGGTCAGCGCCCCCGTCATGTTGAGTTCACTCGGGATGGAAAGATCGCCTGGGCGTCAGCAGAGATTGGCGGCACCGTGCATATATTTGACGTAGACACGATTGAAGAGATCAAGCTGATCAACTTCCAGATTCGAGGTGTTCCGCAAGATCGCGTGCAGCCGGTTGGCATTCAATTGACGTCGGATGGCAAGTACGCCTTCGTAGCCCTTGGACCGTCCAATCACGTGGCCGTTGTTGATGCCCAGACTTATGAGGTTCTGGACTATCTTCTGGTGGGCGCCCGGGTATGGCAGGTGGCGCTGGATCAAGATGAAAAGTTCCTTTACACCACCAATGGTGTGTCTGGAGACGTTTCGGTCATCGACGTGGATCAGCTGAAGGTCATCAAATCGATCAAAGTGGGCCGCTTCCCTTGGGGTGTGGTGATTGCTCCAACGTCATGACCATTACCGCGAGTAACCTCAGCTTTCGCTATGGCGACAAGCCTGTGCTCAAAGAGGTCAGCTTTACGCTGACTTCTGGCCGTTTTCATGCACTGCTGGGCCCTAATGGCGCCGGCAAATCGACCCTGTTCGGACTGCTGACACGACTGCTGGCCCTGCAACAGGGCGACATTCTGCTCGACGGCCAATCCCTGAGGAAACAGCCAGCAGAAGCCATGCGCAAAATTGGTGTCGTGTTCCAGCAGAACGCCCTGGATCTCGACCTGACGGTCCGCCAGAACCTTCAATATCACGCAGCGCTCCACGGCCTGTCACGCAAGCAAGCCCGTGCCCGTGGTGATCGGGAACTTGAGAGGTTCGGGTTGCTGGAGCGTGCCAACGAGGCAGTGCGTCAGCTTAACGGTGGCCACCGCCGCAGAGTCGAAATCGCCAGAGCTCTGCTCCACGCACCGTCACTACTGCTACTGGACGAGCCGACCGTTGGTCTGGACGTCGCCAGCCGCAAAGCACTGAATGAGCACGTGCGCGCTCTTTGCGAACACGATAACTTGACGGTTCTTTGGGCGACCCACCTGATTGAAGAGGTGCGTGAAGACGACCGGGTACTGATTTTGCACCAGGGCCAGCTGCTGGCAGACGACGCCGGGCGCGCCATCTGCGAGGCTGAGGGTACAGATGATCTCGCCGGCACCTTCCATTCCCTGACAGGAGCAGGCTGACATGAAAGCAGCGCATTACTGGCATTGTTTTGTCGGCATTCAGACCCGGGAATGGCTTCGGTTCTGGCAACAGCGAACTCGTTTTGCCAGTGCTCTGGTACGCCCCCTGCTGTGGCTGGTGGTGTTTGCCGCCGGCTTCAGGGCGGTGCTCGGCATTTCGATTATCCCGCCCTACCAGACCTACATTACCTATGAGACCTACATCGTGCCCGGCCTGTGCGGCATGATCATCCTTTTCAACAGCATGCAGGGTGCCCTGTCGATGGTTTATGACCGGGAACTGGGGAGCATGCGGGTACTACTGATGAGCCCGCTGCCAAGACCCTTTCTGCTAGTGACCAAGTTGCTGGCGATGGGGGCGGTGTCAGTTGCGCAAGTCTACGTCTTTTTGTTCATAGCACTGCTGGTGAACGTAGAACCGCCACGCTGGGGGTATCTGGCTGTGCTACCGGCACTGGTGCTGACCAGCCTGATGCTCGGTGCCCTGGGCTTGTTGATCGCCACCTGGATCAAGCAGCTGGAGAACTTTGCCGGAGTGATGAACTTTGTTATTTTCCCGATGTTTTTCATGTCCTCAGCGCTCTATCCGCTGTGGCGGATGAACGAGGCCAGTCCGTGGCTGTACTGGATCTGTCAATTTAATCCATTTACCCATGCGGTCGAGGCCATCCGGTTTTCACTGTACCTTCAGTGGAACCCGACGGCCTTTGGAATCACCACGGGAGTCACGGTGATTCTGGCACTGTTCGCTACGGCCGGTTTCCGGCCGCAACGAACACGCATTCTCGGCGGCAAGCCTGCCTGACCCTGGTGTCCCGTCTGGCTAAGGAATTAGCAAGACGGGACACCAGTTAACAATCAAGAATCGGCAAGCTCAGAGCTTCGGAGCTTGCCGAGCAGCTCCCTCACCAGGCCAGGGTCGCCCAGTTCATCGTTCCACTGCAGTTGCGCTGGTTTTCCATCCAGGTACCACAGGCGGTTAGCCAACATTTCTGCATCCTCACCATCGTGTGTTACACAGATCATGGCCATGCCTGGATTTGCATCCAGAATACCGGCGATCAACGCCTTCAGCTCACCGGCCATGATTGGGTCGAGGGATGCAAACGGCTCATCCAACAGCAACAAATCGGGCTTCACCGCCAGGCACCGAGCCAGCGCCGCCCGGCGTGCCATCCCCAGAGAAAGCTGATCTGGAAGATACTGACCATACCCAGGAAGGCCCACCTGGGCCAGACAGGTTTCGGCCTCCTGCTCACTGACACCGACAAGCATCAGATTGGCAGACAGCGTTCTCCAAGGCAGCAGACGATGCTCTTGAAACAGATAGCCAACCCGAAGCTTGTCACGACCCAGAACGGCTTCATCAGGAATGGATGTGTCGAGACCCGCGATGGCGTTCAGCAACGTGGTTTTGCCAATACCAGATGGGCCAAGCAAACAAATCCGATCGCCACGAGTAATGGTTGCATACACTTCACCAAGCACCGGTTGGCCGAAATCACGGCCGGCAATCCTGAGCTCAAGCATGCGCCGCCTCCGGTTGCCGCCAACGGTTTGACCGCCGCTCAAGAGGCTGCAGTATGGCCAACTCGATCAGTTGGACCACCAGAATAAAGGCCAGGCTGTAGGCCAGAATGGCCGCCACATCGAACACCTGAAAAGCCAAATGCAACTGAAAACCAACCCCACTGGACCGTCCCAGCAATTCCACCACCAGAACAATCTTCCAAATAAGCGAAAGCCCCCCGCGAGTGGCTGCCATCAGATAAGGAGAAAGCTGCGGTACCCAGACTTCCCGAATACGCTGCCAGCGGGTGAAATCGTAAACCGTAGCCATTTGTTCAAGACGATAATCGAGACTGCGAGCGCCCTCACGCACCGTCACGGCCACGTTGGGAATCTTGTTGATGACCACCGCCATCACCGCTGCCACTTCGATCAAGCCAAACCAGACATACATCAGGATAATGGTGACCAACGCTGGCAGATTGAGCAGCAAAACCAGCATAGGATCAAACAGCGCGTTGGTCGTTCTGGAGCGCCCCATGGCAATGCCAATGACGGTTCCAATAAACATGGCCAATGTGAAGGCCACCGCCACCCGGGACAGCGTTGCCCCCAGATGATACCAAAGTTCTCCATTCGCAGACTCTACCTTCAACGTGTGAAGAACCTGTAGCGGAGTGGGCAGCAAGGGGGAATCCAGAAACCAGGCAAACGCCCCCCAGAACACCACAAACAGGGGCAACACCACCCAATAGCTCCAGACCGGTGGGCGCCCACTACGGGTGCTCACAAAGCCCCCCGGTAAAATAACGACTCATCCATCACCGATGCGTCGTTCGCCCCGGTCAATATCAGCAAGCGCCGAAGATCCGCCAGTCGATCAGGCGTTATGTCTGCCGGGTTACCGGCGATAAAACCGTCTCGAAGCTCCGCAAATACTCCGTCGTCAGGGTTATTCATTAATGGCCTCAACCGCTGCCAGTGCGAAGGATTACCGGCAAGCTCGTCCTTGGCTTTTGCCAGAGAACGGGCAAAACGATCGACCAATGCGGCATTTTCCTGAGCCCAATCATCGGCGAACACATAGCCAAGCACGGGCAAGTTAGCATCCAGATCCAGATCATGCAGCAGGTCCGCCATACGGAAGGCAGACCGCCAGCCCCCCTCGCCTCTCAAGCGAGCTGCGAAATGCCAGTAAGTCACAATCACATCCACTTGCTTGCGTTTAAGCGCCTGGTTCAATAGGGGCGGGGCGGCAAACTGAACGCTGGAATCGGCATTAAGATCCAGGCCCTGGCTGGCAGCAACCTGCTGGAGCAAGATCCAGCCTTTACTATCAGGGCCTCCGGCAACGCCTATCCGCTTGCCTGCCAAATCCTGGACAGTCCGGATCTGTGAGTCGTCTGCCACTACGATGTCGCCGATCTGAGATGAAAACGGCACGTAAAGGTAGGGAACACCCGCTGCATAACGCGCCTGAGCCCAGAGCAAATCCGCCACGGCGCCATTGACTGACCCGCTGGTTACGGCAAGCCGGGACGCCGGCAGGTTGGCCACCAATCTCAGGTCAAGGTTATAACCGTGCTGACGATCCAGCTCAAAGTGCTGAATATGGTCAAGCTCCCAATGAGCTGTTCCAAACTGTAAAACACTGATCGTAAGCGTGGGCAACGTCTGACTACCATCCCCCCTCGCTAACGCCGGGGCCAACAACGAGCCGAAAAGCAAAATCAGCATGAGCAAGGCGCCAAGAAGGCGTGTGCTCATTTCCATCATCGGGCGTATGATTAGACTTGTTCTTATGGACTGTTTCATAGCACCACGATACGAAGCCCACAGCGACACAAGAATAGTACTTTGGTGTTTGTTTTTTGGTGCGATGGTCGCATTCAACCCCAGACCAATATCGCGTGTAATGAAATCAACACAATAATAAGCAGAGGGTTTCCTGATTTTGCCTAACCTTCTGCACAGGAGGCCGCCATGCAAACCGAGCTCGATGCCGCAGTTTCATCGAATAACCGCTATGATGATGTCGAAACTCCCCCAGAAAACGAAACCAAACAACAAGTAGGATCATCTATGGAGCCGGCGTACAAGATCCTGATAGCCGACGACCACCCTTTATTCCGTGAGGCCATCAGCAGCGTCATTGCGTCGGGGTTTGTGGGCAGTCAGATCATCGAAACCGATGATCTGGACAGCGCGCTGGAGATGACGAGAACCAACGATGATCTGGATCTGATTCTGCTGGATCTCAACATGCCGGGCATGCATGGATTGAATGGCCTCATCACGTTGCGAAATGAAGCTCCAACGATTCCGGTGGTGATTGTCTCTGCAGAAGAAGACAAGCAAATCGTTCTGCAAGCCATCACTTATGGTGCCGTCGGTTTCATCACCAAATCGTCACCCAGGGCCCAGATGACAGAAGCCATCCAGCAAATCCTGAACGGCAATGTGTACCTGCCGTCAGATATAATCCGCATGGGCAAGGAAAGCACTAACCGTCGATCAAGACGGGAAGACAACCCCATTTCTCCGGAGCTACTGAACTCTTTAACCCGTCGGCAGCTGTTGGTGCTTGAAAGAATGTCCAAGGGCGAGTCCAACAAACAGATTGCCTATAACCTCAACATTGCCGAAACGACGGTCAAGGCCCATGTCTCTGCAATTCTGCGCAAGCTGGGCGTGCATAATCGAGTTCAGGCAATACTGTCAGCCAGTGATGTCGATTTCAGCCAATACCTTAAGCGCTAAGCGCCCAGCGGGCTGTTAACCCCGGATCACATGGCTCAAAACGCTGCGTAATTTGAGCGGTCTGACCGGCTTATTCATTAACAGATAACCCAGCTCCCGAATGTGCTGTTTCAGTTCATTGCTGTAATTAGCCGTAATCATCAGTACCGGCGCCGGCTTGCTGCGGCGCCCGTTAATCTGGGCAACCGCATCCACACCATTTTCATCGTTATCAAGATGATAATCCGCAAGAATCAGGTCAACCGGTGCTTCTGCAATATCCAATCTGGCATCAAGGTCCGCGAAAGAAACAGCCGTCACAACCCGACAATCCCAGCCTTCCAATAGCGTTTTCATGCCCTCACAAATGGCCTGATCATTATCAATTACCCACACACGAGCACCGGATAGACCACAGCCCATATCATCTCGCTCAGCGTTTTGCACAGCCGGACCTTCAGACTGAATCTGACCCAAAGGCACACGAACGCTGAACACAGATCCCTTCCCTTCGATCGAGGCAACGGACACTTCATGGCCTAACATTCGGGAGATCTTGTCAACGATCGCCAAACCAAGGCCCAGGCCTTTATCAGCTGGCGAGCCCGAGGGGCGAATGCGCTTGAACTCCTGAAAAATTTCGGTGAGCTTGTCTTCAGGAATGCCGGGGCCGGTATCCCATACCTGCACGAGAACATGCTCAGCCTGACGCCGACAGCCCAATAAAATCCGGCCCTTACCGGTGTAACGAATGGCATTGGTCAAAAAGTTTCGCAAGATTCTGGCAAGCAACTGGGAGTCAGAATTCACCACCGCTGATGATGGCACAAAATCCAGCTGAAGCTTCTCTGCCATCGCCATCTGTCGAAACTCTCGAGCAATGTTGTTGAGCAAGTCTCTCAGATCAAAGGCCATCACATCCGGCTTGATGACGCCTGCGTCCAGTTTCGAGATATCCACCAGAGTCCCCAGCAGATTCTCAACGTCATCCAGAGAAACACTGACCGAGCGCACCAAACTCTCTGCTTTTGGCCCAAAACTCTGCTCTTGCAGGGCACTGGTAAACAAACGGGCCGCATTCAATGGCTGCAACAGGTCATGACTGACGGCCGCCAGAAACTTGGTTTTCGAGAGGTTGGCTTGCTCGGCTTCCAGCTTGGCTTCCCGCAAACGGGCTTCAACAGATGCCCGCTCAGCAATTTCTTCGCGTAGCTGGCTGTTCACATCGGTCAGGGCAGCCGTGCGCTCTCGAACTCTTCGCTCGAGATTGTCATAAGCCTGCTCAAGCGCCAGAGCCGTCTTTCGACGATCGGTAATATCGCGAATAAGAACAAAGAAACCGACAACCTGGCCAAGCTCATCAATATTAGGAACATACGAACGAAGCATATAGCGCTGCTCGCCCCGGACGCCTTTTTCATCGAATTCAAAAGTCACACTGCGACCGTCCATCACCTCAAGAACCTGAGGCAGCAGGCGTTGGTAAAACTCTGGCGTGTGCACTTCATCGAGTCGTTTACCGAGCGGTGAGGTCCCTTCCCGACCGTACCAGGCCTGGTAAACCCTGTTACAGAACTGCACCGTCAGATCGGCGCCTACATAAGCAATCAGTGCAGGCACATGGTCGGTGACCACTCGAATCCAGCGCTCGCTTTCTTCCAGCGCCTTGATACGTCGAGCCATTTCGCTGTTTTTGACGTCGGTAATATCAGAATAGAGTACAACCAGGCCGCCTTCCCGGGTGGACCTCTCCGTCATTTGCACCCAGCGCCCGTTTGACAACAAGAAGACCGTACCCTCTGCGTCCTCGTGGCTATGCTCTTCAACAATCAAACCAGAGGTTATCGCCAGGGCCTTGACGTCATCAATGGGGGTACCGGCCCGGGGCACAGGAAGGTTAGCGTGACGCCAGTAACTGCGGAACCGACTGTTGGTCTGGATCAGGCAGTGGTCCCGATCAAACAAAACAAAACCATCGGCGATACTCTCGATGGCATCGTTCAATCGCTGGCGTGAAGTCTCAGCCTCTTCACGGGCTCGAATCAAGGCTTTATTACTGGTTTTGAGCTCTTCCATGGCGAGGTTCAGTGCCTCTGTCCGCTCTCGCACCTGCTCCGCCAGAATCACCGAATGCTCAAAGGCCGCGTAGGGCTCAGCTTTGTGGGCTGAACCAGACTCCACTCTTACGATGAGTGCATCCCGAATGCTCTTCAGACGCCTGTTCTCTGCCTCCAGCTCAACAATGCGCTCATCCTTAGACGCATCATCAGAGCGTTCCCGGCAGTCAGGCGCTAAATTCTGGCTGGCCAATCACCACCCCCGTAAATGTCTGGTTGATGTGCATTCCGTTGAATTGCTCTCCGTAGGTATTAAAGCCAACCACCTTATGCTCTTTCAGGAATTCAGAAACCTCGTCACCCTGCCCTGTCAGCTCCGCCTCCAATCGTCGCAAAAAACAGTCACAGCCGATGGTTACCAGGGGTGCGCCAACCAGGCGTTCAGAGGTTTCGATCTGCTCCCTGACACTGTCGAGGAGAGACCCGGGCGCCATACCAACCATAACGATGCCGGTCTCTACGGCACAGTAGAAAGTCAGACTTCCGTCCGGATTAACTCGCTGAATTGAACGGATAAAATAATTACTTCCAACCCGCACCCCAAGGGGACGAAGTGCAAACACCTTTCGGTCGAGTTGCTCAATGGGCACACCGACCGATCGGGCATAGACCTCGGCCGCGGGTTCTGCATTAAGCTCATACACTGTGCGACTTTCCGGACAAGCGTGAGTGACCACCAGCTTCTCATCCAGAGGCTGCATATGGTGGGTCGAGAACACACGGAAATCCAGGGGCGTGTTGACCAGCATCACCGTGGCAGCACCACAGTGAAATTCACCATCGTAATAAACGTGGGTATCGGCCAGCCGTTCGTCGTCTCCGGCTGAGCCACCAAACTGAGGGATTGTTCCGAGCGCGGCGTTAAGAGTTGCGAGAACCAACTCCTCACGGCTAGACAGACCGTCAAGCAGCGTTATGGCAAAGGTATTACCCTTGACCGGCGACAGCTGCGCATCACGACAGGTATTAAGCAGGTTATCAATAACGCTCTGAGCGTCTTGCAGAGTGAAACAATCAAGTTGACGGATCAACGCGCAGTCAATGGCAAAGTATCTTGAGTCAAAACCAATGGCGCTGATGCATCCGCGGTCATAGCCTCGCTCGGTGATCTCACCGGCAGAAGTGCAACCATATACCCGAGTCCCGGCGAACGCTTCTTGCAACGCTGGCCCCAGGCTCGCTAAATCGTACTCCACTGAACAAAAAAACAGGACCGTTCCCAGATGATCATGGCACAGCTGTCTAGCCAGATCAGCCGCCGCCTGTTCAGAATCGCGCAGGCTAGAACTGGCCACACGCACTGCTGGGAAAGAACTACCTGACTTCATTGATAGACTGCCACGAACGCCAGAACCTACTATAGATTTTACGCCTTCGCCACAACCCGCCAATGCGACTTCAGTGCTTTTCACAGGTGCCCCAAACCGACCGTAAGCCATTGATTTAGAACTCCCGCACTGTAAAGCTTACCGTTTGCCACTGTTTCAAGCCTGGCAAACCGGCACTTTAGTCTGATACCACCACCGCAAGCACCCTACCCTCGGGCGGGTGCTTGCAATAGCACTAAGAGAGCAAACGCCCTCAGAACATCACAACAGCCCCAAGAGCAAGCGTGTTCGCATCAGCGGTTTTCACACCCGTTGATTTTGTTTCTTGCTCGAACATGTTGTATTCCGCGACCAGCTTGAAATTGCTATTGACGTCGTGGAACACGGCAAATGAGGTATTTTCAGTTTCAAAGTTACCCTGGTCAGAGTCGGTTTCACCGTAGGACACAACAAAGCGGTTCGCGCCCAGTGTGTAGGACGCCTGCAGCAGGTAGCCGTCGGCATCTTCCTCTGATGAAAGACCAGTAGGAATAGTGGCTTCGTTTATCAGGATCGGCACATCGCCTTTGGAGGTAAAGCCGGACGCAGTCAATGAAAACCCTGCTACGGACGCTTTCAGACCATAGCCAACACCGCGGCTGTCGATCTTGGTGGTTGCATTTTCAGAACTTTGATGACGGCCATTGACCCAACCGGTCAGAGCCACACCGTTCAGGTCGGCACTGTAGGTGACTTCCGCTTCAAAGCGCGGAGCGGACTGCTCGGACTGAGCACCCGGCGTGGTGTTAGCAGGCTCAAAAATACCCGCCGCCACGTTCAGACCAGCCATATCCGGTGAGCGATAGGTGATCTGTGCTGACGGATTCGGGTACGGGTAGCCGGTCCGAATATTACCGAAGGACACACCTGTAGAGGATGCTCCCGGAGAACCAAAGCCCATCAGGATTTCATCCAGGAAAATGTTGGAGCGGGCGTACAAGCCAAAATCCTTACCGATCAGCACCTGACCAAAGCTACCGTCGACGGTTGCATAGAGCTGACGCACATCAATGGCCGTGTCAGTCGGTGACTCCATACTGTCATTGATGGTGCTCCAGAACGACGAGCGGCCACCCAGTGTCAGCTCGCCAATTTCCTTGCTGAAGTTAAACCCAATGGTATTGGGCAGAAAGCCCATCTTGACGTCCGAGTTACGAACATCACCGACCTTGTCATCGCGGTTAACATAAAACGCGTTGAAATAGCCGTCGACCGAAAAACTGGTGCCGTCTTCGTTGTACAGCTCGATGGCCGCATTGGCGCCAGCGCTGACACCCATGGTGGCCAACATAGCAACGGCTAACCCTGACTTTCTAAAGTTGTTGTTTTTCATACATCCCCCGGTTGTTATTGGAAATCTGGGCTCGGAGGGTCGGTTTATCCGACCGCTCCCGGCGAGTTTCACGCCTGCATTCCATGGTCGGTGAAGCCGCAGCGGTGGGAAATGAGTCTAGGGAGCAGGTTTTCTGCTCATTTGGGAGGCATCTGAAATGAAACTTTGGGAGTACTACCTGCCAGCAAGCTGCTCCAGTTCCAACAGGCAATCGTCAAGGAAGTCACCGGGGGTCGCCAGTATCGCTTCATCCGCCACCACGCCAAACTGAACCTGACTCGCGTAACTGACGATACTCACACCCAAGCCAATGTCACCAGCCTGAGGAACCCAAAACATCTGCTCGGTAATCGGACAGCCCGCCAGATAACGGGTTTCAGGGGAACCAGGCACATTGGAAACCACGGCTGACGCCTTGCGAAAAAACAAATCCGCCAGCGGCTGGCGGCCAATCTCTGGCAATAGAGAAGCACAAGCCGTCAGCCCCCAGGCAATGCCCGGCTGCCAACTTTTCTTGAGCTTTCGGGTTTCATGCTTGATGCGAAACAAGCGTTCCAGCGGGCTTTCGCCATCCACCGGCAAAGGCACAAACACGGTGCCAAAGCAGTTACCGGGTTCGTTTTCAGCGGGCGTGACACCCTCCGGCAGCCGGGACCGGATATCAACCGGCACCGCTGCGTGCAGCACAGCGTCGTCCAGTTGCTCTGGTGTCATACCCAGGCGAGGACGAACGGCGGCAGCGACACAGGCCAGCAAGACATCATTAATCGTAGTATTGGTGGCGCGGGCGATGGTGCGAAAATGATCAAGCGAAACAGGATCAGACCAACGACAATGACGCCGGCCCAGGAGTGGTCGCCTCAGGCTCGACGGCGTGTCTTCCTGCTCAACCAGAAACTCGCTCAATTCATGCACCATGCGCACGCTTGTCTGTGCCGCTCGCCCGACCCGGCCAGGCAGAGCGCCCGGCTCGGCTTCCTGCCCCGGCGCTAACGCTTGGCCGCCCTGAGAAAGCAACGACCCAAACCAGTGCTGAGCCGACTCCATCCAGTGCCCCAGGCGCGGGACTTCAGGTGCACCGTACCTGGCTGGATACTGTCTGGGCGAAGCAGGGCATAGCTTGCTGAAAATACTCTGTAGAGACAGGCCATCGGCGTAGCAATGATGAAGTCGCAACAACACCGCTGCACCGCCGTCGGCATTAGGCGCCAGCCAAAACTTCCAGGCCGGCCGGTACCGTGGCAATGGCTCATTGATGCGGGCGGACACCCACTCCTGCAACTGCTCACGGTTAAAACGATCGAGTACAACGTCCAGATGGTGAGACACAGAGAACGTCGAATCTTTTTGCCAGTACCAGGCGGGCGTTTTCCAGACCGGGCGACACAGAAAACGCTCCCAGGCCACCCAATAAACACTCAAAAACTCGCGTAGCCGACTGGCATTCAACCCGTCAACCCGCAGCATGATGGTAATGGTCATGGGATTTTCCGGCCGTTCTAAAGCCAGCCAGGCCGAATCCGAAGGCAGCATGAGATGCGATTGCTCTTGGTTCAAACCTGTCGTTCCCCGGTCAGTAAACTGGTAAAGGCCAATCTGCCATTGTGCCAGAGTCCGGATAGGGGCTCCATCATCCACACACATCGCACGGAATTACAAAAAATTACACTCAGGTAACTCTTCAGTCCTATACTGGTTATATGTCTTGGTGCAGTGGTTATTAACGACATCGCGATCGTGATTGCTTGGCTACAGATTCCGGACATTAACGGCGTTGGTGCCACTCTTTCATGATTTAAAACGCGGTACATATAGCAAACCGGCACAATTAAAATTAAGAATAATCAACCATTGCCGCGCCGGGGGGAGATGAATCATGAAAGCCAGTCATGTGCGTAAACTGATCAAACCGATCGACAGCGCCTATTCTGAGATGTTCTCTGGCCAGGTTTACCGAGTTGGCAAGGGTGCGGTGTCTGTACGTAACCATAGTGGTGCTGCCGAACACACGGTAATTGGCGTGCATGGCTTTCTGGAAAACCATTGTTACTTCACCCAGGCCTACGACGGCCCGACCACAGAATTGATTCTGCTCACCTGCAGCAACTACCACATCCCGGTGAATGGCGTCACGCCCGATAACCCCCACTGGGAAGTGCCGATCAAGCACACTGAAGGCACCATTGAGTACGATGCTTGCATCCTGAACCAGGCACTGAGAAATTTACCGAGCACCCGCAACATTCGCATTCATGGTCATTCACGGGGTGGTGCAGTCATTCTGGAAGCCATGCGCCAATGGCCAGAACTGTATGAAGACGCAGAAATCGTGCTTGAAGCCCCGGTATTGCCGCAGGGTAAGCTGCACGCTCTGGTCACCACCCTGCTCGAACCTGTCAGCCACGGCATGTGGCCCTGGCTGATTCGCTTGATCAACAGCGCGCCGCAGTCCGCCTACGGCCAGACGTTCTTTGGCAAAATGAATCCTCGCAAACGGCAACTACTTGGCAAACTGTTTTTTGCCACCAAAGATCATCTGACCATCGTACGCAATATTGAGAACATCATGGACTGGATGGAGCGCACAGACAGTTCTGCTTACCAACACGTCCGCCACGGCACCTTCCTGATACCTGCCACTGACCGGATCCTCGATCGCACCGCGATGCTGGCCAGCGCCCGCACCAGCCCGACCACCATGCGCATTGTTGAAACCGAAGCGCCCAGCCACTTCATCACGCTGGACAGTAAGGAATGGGTACCGGGCCTGGAAACACTGTCGGTTGCAGCCCAGGGCTGATATCAAACAACACAAGCGCAGGTGCAGTGCTCGCTCCGCTTCGCTAAACTGAGCGCCTTTTAACGGCAACGCCTCAGTCAGCCCGGTTTTGGAGCCTCTGCATGTATCGTGAGCGCCTGGTCACAACGGAAGTGAATTCAGAGAACGCCCACCGGCTAAAACGCCTGTTGCTGGAATACCACGACTTTCGTCAGCTGAAAGCAGCTCACCCCCTGCTTGACGATACCCGCCAGATAGCCGATTGGCAGGCCCAGCGACTGAAAACCACCCATCAGGATCTGTACCACCACCCCGGATACCACACCGGCCTGGAATTCTTGCTGACAGATTTGTACGCCCCTGCCGGCATGACCCGCCGGGACGACAACATCGACCGGATATTTCCAAAGATGGTGAAGTGGCTCCCCGACAACCTGCTGAACACCTTTGCCGGCCTGGTAGAGCTGAACCTGGTCACTCAGAGCCTGGATCTTGAGTTAGCCGAATGGCTTGCTGAGCGCGGCATTCGCACCGATCAACTCAGCGGCACGGCCTACTGCGAGGCTTACCGTGCCAGCCGTCAGTTGCCAATCCGGGAGCGTCAACTGGATCTGGTCGCAGACACCGGTCAGCAACTGGACCGGTACGTTCGCAACCGCAGCCTGGGCTGGCTGCTGTCGATCAGCCGAGGGCCTGCAGAGATGGCAGAACTGGGCGACCTGCACAGTTTTTTGCACCGGGGCTACAGTGCGTTCCGGAATATGGACAAGGTGGACCTGTTGATTGATCGACTGATCAACCGTGAACAGCAAGTCATGCGGAACATACTAAACGGTCACCCGGCGCCGTTTTCTCTGCCGAGCGACCTGTAATCCCGGTCAGGCCTTGAGGATTTGATCGAGCTGGGAATGAATTTCCTG
Source organism: Marinobacter sp. (assembly GCF_014859525.1). Taxonomy (GTDB): domain Bacteria; phylum Pseudomonadota; class Gammaproteobacteria; order Pseudomonadales; family Oleiphilaceae; genus Marinobacter. The sequence goes on along the minus strand of NZ_JACUUB010000010.1, from coordinate 34,506 downwards.
CTCGATCCGGGATTTGAACGGGCGCAGCATCAAACCCAGCTCCAGGTGGATATGCAGATCATCCTCAGCAATGTCCAGCTGCCCTTTGACACCGCTGCGCTTGAATTTCAACACATCGCCCTCCCATTGATAGTTAACATCAAAATGCTGTGAAAGGTCTTTGGCCAGGTTTTCGGCTGCCTCGCGAGCGTGCACCTTGTTCAGGGAATGAGCCCGGTGGATATCAATAACAGACATGAATAGGTTTTCTCAGTGATTTGTCCAGGGATTTACAGTGTAAGTCGGCAATAAACTTGTAGCCAACCCCTCAACGGTTAGAATACGGGATTCAGATTCTGACAGGACTATCTCTCATGAGCGAGCAGCAAACGCCAGGCACGCCCGGCAATGCCCAGGACGACGTTACTCACTTCGGCTTTCGCAACGTGCCAAAAAGCCAGAAGGCCAGCCAGGTAGCCGAGGTTTTCCACAGCGTGGCCGGTAAATATGACCTCATGAACGACTTGATGTCGATGGGCATCCACCGCCTCTGGAAACGTTTTACCATCGAGTTAAGCGGCGTTCGCCAAGGTCATCAGGTGCTCGATATTGCCGGCGGCACAGGCGACCTGACCATGAAATTCTCCGATCTGGTGGGTCCCTCAGGCAACGTCGTACTGGCCGACATCAATGCCTCCATGTTACAGGTCGGTCGCAGCCGCCTGACCGACCGGGGTTATGCCGGCAACATAGAGTATGTTCAGGCCGACGCCGAACACTTGCCGTTCCCCGACAACAGCTTCAACGCGGTGTCTATCGCCTTTGGCCTGCGCAACGTGACCGACAAAGATCAGGCTCTGCGAGACATGACCCGCACACTAAAGCCTGGCGGCAAACTGATGGTCCTGGAATTCTCCAAACCCACCAACCCACTGCTGAGCAAAGCGTATGACACATACTCATTCAGCGCCCTGCCGATGATGGGTCAACTGATTGCCGGCGACAGTGAAAGTTACAAATACCTGGCCGAATCTATCCGCATGCACCCGGATCAGGACACCCTGAAAGGTATGATGGAAAACGCCGGCCTGGTCAACTGCAAGTACTACAACATGACCGGCGGCATCGTGGCGCTGCACGTAGGAATCAAGCCCTGATGTTTCCCGGCCCTACCCTGTCTTCCGCCGCCAGCGCCATCGTAGAACTCGGGCTTAATCAGGCGTTGGCGCTCGACACAGCAGGCCGCCAGGCACTGCTGTCAGCCTTGGTGGGCCCCGTACAGTTCAACATAACAGCGCCGGTTGAGTTGGCCTGGAGCCTTGATCGTGTCGGCGAGCGGGTTCAGGTGCGCAGCCTGCCGGCTGATGCGCCAGCGCTGTCGATTACGGGCCGGCCCATGGCCTTTGCAGCGCTTGCCATGGGCGACACCAGAGTGTTCGCTGACAAGCGCCTGACAGTGGACGGCAACACGGCCCTGGCACACCAACTGCAGCGGGCCCTGAGCCAGCTTGAGCCAGACTGGGAAGCCGCCATGGCACGCCACCTGGGCGATATACCCGCGCACTTTCTGGGCAAGAGCATCCGTAATGCGGTGCACTGGAGCCGGAACGCTGTCACCACCATGAACCTCAACGTGGAAGAATATATCCACGAAGAAAGCCGCGCCCTGCCCGGACGACGTGAGCTGGAAGCGACCTTTCAGGATATCGATGAACTGACGCTGCGCACCGAACGCCTGGAAGCCCGGCTCAACCAACTGGACTCATCCGCCAGCCACCACGATACGGAGAAGCTGTGACCCGTCTGCGACGCCTGTTCCGAATTGCCTGGGTATTCTGCCGCTATCGGCTGGACACCTTTCTGCCGCTGTCGGAACTGCCCACAGCTGTGAAGATTTTCTTTCTGCTAGCGCCCTGGCACTTGTTCCCCCAGCCCAAACTGAGCCGAGGTGATCGCCTGCGGCTGGCGCTGGAAGAGTTGGGCCCCGTGTTCGTGAAGTTCGGCCAGATTCTCTCGACACGCCGCGATTTGCTGCCCGACGACATGGCCGAATCCCTCAAGCAGCTGCAGGATCGGGTGCCACCCTTCCCCAGCGACCAGGCCCGCGGCATTATTGAAAAATCCCTCGGGGCCCCGGTCACCGAACTGTTCGCCGAATTCAGCCCAGACCCGATGGCCTCAGCTTCCGTCGCCCAGGTCCACGCGGCCACCTTGCCCAACGGTCAGAAAGTGGTGGTTAAAGTGCTCCGCCCGGGCATAGACAAGGTCATCCGCCAGGATCTTGGCCTGATGTACCTGATGGCCGGCCTGCTGGAAAAATACTGGGCTGAGGGTAAACGCCTGCACCCGGTCGACGTGGTGGCCGACTATGACTCCACCATTCACGACGAGCTGGATCTGCAGCGAGAGGCCGCCAACGCCAGCCAGTTGCGCCGTAACTTCGACAACTCGCCGCTGATCTATATCCCCTTCATCGACTGGGACTACACCAGCAAATCGGTGCTGGTGATGGAGCGCATCCACGGCACGCCCATCGCCGATGTAGAGACCCTGAAACACGCCGGCGTTGATATGAAGGTGCTGGCCGAAAAGGGCGTCGAGATTTTCTTCACCCAGGTGTTCCGGGACAGCTTCTTTCATGCCGACATGCACCCGGGCAACATCTTTGTCGATATTTCCAACCCGGCCGACCCAAAGTACATCGCCATTGATTTCGGCATCGTCGGCACCCTCGCACCAGACGATCAAAGCTATCTCGCACGCAACCTGCTCGCGTTTTTTCGCCGGGATTATCGGCAAGTCGCCCAACTGCACATTCAATCTGGCTGGGTGCCGCCGGATACCCGGATCAACGAATTTGAAGCAGCCATCCGCACGGTCTGCGAACCAATCTTTGAGCGGCCGCTGAAAGATATTTCATTCGGGCACTTCCTGCTGAGACTGTTTCAGACTGCCCGCCGATTCAATATGGAAGTTCAGCCACAACTGGTGTTGCTGCAGAAAACCCTGCTCAACGTCGAAGGCCTTGGCCGCCAGCTTTATCCGGATCTGGATCTGTGGAGCACCGCCCAACCCTTCCTCGAGAAGTGGATGCGCCAGCGCATCGGCCCGGCAGGGCTGATCAAATCGCTGCAGATGCATCTGCCAGCATGGCTGGAACAATCCCCGGAGATGCCACAACTGGTGCACGATGCGTTGTTGCAACTGCGAGCCAGCGGCCCGACCGAAGAGCAGAACCGCGCGACCCTGGTCCTGATGAAAGAACAACAGCAGCGCAGTGAGCGCCGATGGCGCCGAGGCTTCGTTGCGGCGGTTCTGGCCGGTGCAGCCCTCATTGGCAGCCAGCCAGACGCGCAACAGCTGCTGGTCAGCATGCCGGCCTGGGGCTGGGCCTTGCTTGCGGTTGCAGCAGGCGTCATGCTTCGGGGTAGCCGATAGACAAAAGAAACTCAGGATTCACAAAAATGCAAGATTCCACCGCTAAGGTCGAACAACTTGACTGGTTGACCGAGATTCGCTGGACCGACGACGGCCTGGTGCCAGCCATTGCTCAAGATGCCAACAACGGCGACATTCTGATGATGGCCTGGATGAACCAGGAATCACTCCGGCTAACGGTTGAAGAGGGTCAGGCAGTATACTGGTCCCGCTCCCGGGGCAAACTCTGGCGCAAGGGCGAAAGCTCTGGTCACCAGCAGGTGCTCAAGGACATCCGGCTCGACTGCGACGCCGATGTCATTCTGCTGAAAGTGGAGCAAAAAGGAGGCATTGCCTGCCATACCGGCCGAAGGAGCTGCTTTTACCGCTCCCTGAAAGATGGCCAGTGGGTCAGCGCTGAACCCGTGCTGAAAGATCCAAACGCTATCTACGGCAGTGATTGAGGAGCAGACACCGTGAATGATGTACTGGAACGCCTGGCTCAGGTACTCGACGCCCGCAAACAAGCGGATCCCGACACCTCCTACGTTGCCAGCCTGCACGCAAAGGGGCTGAACAAGATTCTGGAGAAAGTGGGTGAAGAGTGCACAGAAACCCTGCTGGCCGCCAAAGACGCGGAACATTCCGGCGATACCCGGGATGTGGTTTACGAAACCGCCGACTTATGGTTCCACAGCATGGTGATGTTGTCTCGGCTCGGTCTCGGCCCGCAAGACGTTATTGATGAACTCGCCAGCCGGTTTGATCTGTCTGGCCTTGAAGAAAAAGCGTCACGCAACCCGTAACGAGGTACCCCTAACGGGGATTTCCGGGAACGGCACACGTTGGCGTACAATGTCATGCAACAGCAACATTTGAATGAGGACCCCTCATGGGTATCAGCATCTGGCAACTTTTAATTGTACTCGGCATTGTCATCCTGTTGTTCGGAACCAAAAAACTGCGCAACATCGGCACCGATCTGGGCGGCGCCATCCGTGGATTCAAAAAATCCATGAGTGACGACGAACAAAAATCCGCCGACCCCGAAAGCCTGGAAGGTCAGCAAGAAAAGCAAACGCAGGCCGAAGAAAAGCCTCGGGAAAAACAAAGCTGAGCACTACCTGAATGTTCGATATTGGCTTTATTGAGCTGCTGATTTGCGGCATCATCGCCTTGCTGGTGCTCGGTCCCGAGCGCTTGCCTACCGCTGCGCGGGCGGCTGGTCGCTGGATTGGTGGTGCCCGCCGAATGGTCAACCAGTTCACTTCGGAACTGGATCGGCAACTCAAGGCCGAAGAACTTCGGGAAGAGTTGCGCAAAGCCGGCGACATTGGCCTGGAGGACATGGAAAAGACCGTGAGGGGCGCTCTGGATGAGGCGAAAAAGTACGAACATATGATTTTGCCCGACAGCGAAACCCGCAAGCCCCAGCCGGCGCCAGCAACCCGCAAGGCAGAGGAAAAGAAAGAGGCCAACACAGGCAAATCAGCGCCTCAGGAACAGGCCAACAGCCCTGCCACCGCCAGGGCCGAGCATAACCACCAGGGCGACAGCCCATCCTCGCAGAGTCCATCGGATAACCGTTCATGAGTGGTAACCAGACCGTGCCCGAACAGCCAGAGATGCCCCTGATCGAGCACTTGCTCGAATTGCGTAACCGGCTATTGAAAATGGTGCTGGCCGTTGTTGTCTGCTTCGCCTTCATCTACCCGTTTGCCAACGACCTTTATCTCTGGCTGTCATTGCCGCTTCGGGAACTGTTACCTGTCGGCCAGACCATGATCGCCACCGACATCACTTCGCCGTTCTTCGCCCCCCTGAAGCTGGCCCTGGTGTTGGCGGTTTTTGTTGCTATCCCGGTCATCCTTTACCAGCTTTGGAGCTTTGTCGCCCCTGGCCTGTACACCCATGAAAAACGACTGGCCTTCCCGCTACTGTTCACTTCGGTATTGCTGTTCTACGCCGGCGCGGCCTTTGCCTATTATGTGGTGTTCCCGCTGGTGTTTGGTTTTTTCACCGCCATCGGGCCGGAAGGCATTGTGGAACTGCCAGACATCAGCAGTTATCTGAATTTTGTTTTGAAAATGTTCTTTGCCTTTGGTGTTGCCTTCGAGATACCCATTGCCACGGTATTGCTGATTCTGAGCGGGGCCACCACGCCTCAGGATCTCGCCTCAAAGCGCCCTTACGTAGTGGTCGGCTGCTTTATCATCGGTATGCTGCTGACACCTCCAGACATCATTTCCCAGACCCTGCTGGCCTTGCCAATGTGGATTCTGTTTGAGGTCGGAATCTTGTTTGGTCGCCTGGCTCATCGCCGAACCGAAGATACAGCTGAGGGTGAGTCTAGCTCCGGATGAACCTGGCCCTGCTGTTTGACGACGACTTTATCCGTACCGATCGAGCCCTGCTCCGGGGCCGTCGGCTTGAGCACCTGAAGAGCACCCTCAAAGTCAGCACCGGTGACCGAATTCCGGTTGGCCGGGTCAACGGCGCCATGGGCTTTGGTGAGATTATGACGCTGTCTGACCAGGAGGCAGAGCTTCGGGTGACGCTGGAAGGCTCACCACCGCCCGGTCTTCCGCTGACCCTGATCCTGGCCATGCCTCGCCCCAAAATGTTCCGCCGGGTGTTACAAACCTGCGCCTCGCTGGGCGTCAAAGACATCTGGCTGATCAACAGTTACAAAGTCGAAAAGAGTTTCTGGCAAACGCCCTGGCTGGCAGATGAAAGCCTGAAGGAGAACCTGACACTGGGCCTGGAACAGGCCAAAGACACAGTAATGCCACAGGTGCATATCCGCAAGCTGTTCAAACCATTCGTAGAAGATGAACTGCCAGCTCTGCTGGCCGGCAAGCGGGCGCTGGTGGCGCATCCCGGCACCGCTACGCCCTGCCCGACCCACCTTTCCGGGCCAGCTGTGCTGTGCGTCGGCCCAGAGGGCGGCTTTACCGATTACGAGGTGGAAAAACTGGAGGCGGCTGGCTGCGACAGTGTGCACCTGGGTGCCCGCATTCTGCGCGTGGAAACCGCCGTACCGGTGTTGGTCAGCCGTTTGTTCGATGCCTGCCTCTAACCATCGCTAAAGGCTGCTTACTCGTTTACACCCATGGCCTGAGCGGCAATGCGGTTTTTAACGGGACCAAGCTGATTAAGCCAGCGCATACCGGTATTGCGCAACCAACGAACCGACAACTCATCCCGCGCAAACAGCTGCTTGAAACCCTCCATAGCCGCCATCATGGCCAGGTTCTCGCCCTTGCGGCGGCGCTGGTAACGGGCCAGCACCAGGGCATCGTCTGGCGCGAGACCAAGGCTTTTAGCACGTTCCAGCTCCTCCAATAACACTCGCACATCGCCATAGCCCAGGTTTGCACCCTGCCCGGCAAGCGGGTGAATGGTGTGGGCGGCATCACCCACCAGCACCAGACCATCGGCCACATAGTCCTTGGCATGGCGTTGGCGCAGAGGAAACGCAAAGCGCTCTGACACGGCCTCTACCTCGCCCATTTCTTTCTCTATGGCCATTTCCAGTTCACGGCGGAAGCTATCGGTATCCAGCGCCATCAGACGTCGGGCTTCCTGGGTATCCTGGGACCAGACAATGGAACAAAAGTGCTCGTCGCCGGTTTCGTTCAGCAGCGGCAGGAACGCTAACGGACCCGTGCAAGAGAATCGCTGCCAGGCAGTATGGCGGTGCGACTGACGGGTGCGCACCGTACAAACAATGGCCTGCTGATCATAATCCCATTCCCGCGTTGCCAGTCCGGCCCACTGGCGCAGTCTGGACAGGGCGCCGTCTGCCCCCACCACAAGGCGCGCGGTCAAACGGCGACCATCGTCGAGTTCAACACCCTGGTCGTGCGCCCAGGATTTGACCCGAACACCGTCAATCACGGCAACCTCACTGTCGGCCAACTCGTCAAACAGGGCGCGAACCACGTTCCGGTTCTCAACAATGGTGCCGAGTGACCGGGCGTGTAATTCCGATGCATCAAAATGAATACGGCCGGTACCATCGCCGTCCCACACGGTCATTTGTCGATAGGGACAATGCCGGCTGGACTGCACTCCCTGCCAGGCGCCCAATTGTTCCAGTAATCGCTGACTGGCCAGGGAGATGGCACTGACTCTCGGCTCAAAATCCTCAACGCCGGTTGCTGGTTTTGACGGCATCCGCTGAGCGTCCACCGGCGCACCCTCCACCAGGCCCACCAACCACCCTTGCCGGGACAACCCCAAGGCCAGAGCAGAGCCGACCATGCCGCCGCCGACAATCAAGATATCAAACCGCACATCAGCGGAGTCAGTGATCATTGGAGGCAGGCTCCTCAAAGGTATCAACGGATGAAATCACCGGCCGGCGCCCACCCGTACCCATCGCTTTGCGGGCAAACCAGCGCTTGGCGCCAGGCAACAGGTCCAGCCCCACCAAACCGGAGTCTCTGGCGAGGGCCAGTGGCGGTAAGCCATGCCCGAAAATCCGGATCAGAGAGTCCGAAAACTGCACGGTTTGCTGCCAATCCTGCCGGTGCAGGCGCTGGTACTCGCCCAGTATGGCCAGGTCGCCCAGGCGAACACCGCTGTCCACCGCCCGTCGAAACTGCTCAACCAGGGCCGTCAGGCCGCGCAGGGCCAGGTTGAACCCCTGGCCGGCAACCGGATGCAAGGCATGGGCCGCGTTACCCACCAGGGCCACGCCAGGACGGACAGGCTGGTCTACCGTGGTCAGCTTCAAGGGATAATGATGGCACTCACCTATCCGGGTAAAACGCCCCAGGCGCCAGCCAAATCGCTCTTGCAGCTTTCGACATTTATCCTCATCGGACAAGCTCAAAAGCTCTTCAAGGGCTGCGTCGGTTAGTGTCCATACCAGTGCTGACTGATTCTCGGCACGTGTCGGAGAGCCGGAGGGCAGCAGGGCCATAGGACCGGCATCGGTGAAACGCTCAAACGCAGTGAACTGGTGCCGGTCAGTTGTCGATACGTTGGCAATCAGCGCATTCTGGCCGTAGTCTTCGGTGCGGGTGATAAAACCCAGCTGCTCCCTGAGGCCAGAGCGTCCGCCATCAGCCAACACCAGACACTGCCCCGTCAGGCTGCTCTGTACGCCGTCTTTGCGAATCCGGACACTGACACCGCCCGGGGTATTGGTCATGCCGATCACTTCTGCCGGTGCCTGCCAATTCACCCCGGTGGTCAGTAGCGCCCGCATCAGACACAGGCCCATCCACCGGTTATCCGCCACGTACCCGAGGGCATTCTGACCATGATCATTTGCGTTCAGACGCGTTGCCCCAAAGCGGCCCCGATCCGACACGTGGATGTGATGAATGGGTGTGGCATGCTCCGATAACGCCGACCACAGCCCCAGCTCGTCAAAAATCAGTCGGGAGCCCCATGCCAGCGCCGTCGATCGGGCATCGTAACTCGGTTGGTAGTCTTCTGGCACGGCGTCCGGGGCTAACGGAAAGCTTTCCACCACGGTCACCCGCAGTTCTGGCACCACCTTGGCCAGGGCCAGGGCGAGAGTGGCTCCGGCCAGGCCGCCGCCCGCAATGATCAGGTCGGTATCAGTGTCAGTCACGGGTCTGGTCCGCCATCAATGCTTCGATGTCTTCGATGGTCTTCGGCACATCGTCGGTCAAGACGCGGCAGCCTTCTTTGGTGACTACCACGTCGTCTTCAATGCGGATACCAATGCCGCGCCATTTTGCCTCAACATCGGTGTTGTCCGGCGCAATGTACAGCCCCGGCTCGACCGTCAGCGCCATACCCGGTTCAAGCTCACGCCAGGCATCGCCCACCTTGTAATCACCGACATCGTGTACATCGAGGCCCAGCCAGTGCCCGGTGCGATGCATAAAGAAAGGCTTGTAGGCCTCGGCAGTCATGGCATCATCCAGCGTGCCGGTCAGCAAACCCAGATCAATCAGCCCCTGGGTTAGCACCTTTAATGCCGCCTCATGGGGATGATTCCAGTGGTTGCCAGGGCGCACAGCGTCGATGGCCTGATACTGCGCTGCCAGCACCACTTCATACAGAGCTTTTTGTTCCGGGCTGAATTTGCCGCTGACCGGAAACGTCCGGGTGATGTCCGAGGCATAGCATTCCAGCTCACAACCGGCATCAATCAGAACCAGATCGCCGTCTTTCAGCGGCGCCGAGTTCTCGATGTAATGCAGAATGCAGCCATTGGCACCGCCGCCAACAATGGATGGGTAAGCGGTCGAACGGGCACCGTGCTCCATGAAGGTATGAATCAGTTCAGCTTCCAGATTAAACTCGTGGCCGCCGCGGCGAGCGCGCTTCATGGCATGGCGGTGGGCCTCGGCGCTGATCTGCCCGGCCTTGGCCATGACCTTAATCTCGGCGGCACTCTTGTAAAGCCGCATGTCGTGCAGCAGGTGCTCCAGCGCCACGAATTCTCCGGGCGGATGGGCTCCTGCGCGCACCTTGCTGCGGATCACCTTGACCCAGTCCATCACCTGGTTATCAAAAGCATGATCCTTACCGAGCGGGTAATACACCCGGCTACGACCTTCAATCATGCCAGGCAGGATGTCGTCGATATCCGCAATGGGAAAGGCATCGTCCAGACCGTAGCGTTCAATGGCACCCTCAGGGCCGGCAAGAAAGCCGTCCCAGAGCTCCTTCTCCGGATTCCGTTCTTTGCAGAACAAAACCGCCTCTCCGTGCTCACGGCCGGGAATCAACACCAGAACGGCTTCCGGCTCGCCAAAACCGGTCAGGTAGTGAAAGTCACTGTCCTGTCGGAAGGGGTGTAGCACGTCCCGATTCCTGACTCGCTCCGGTGCCGCCGGCAAAATCGCGATGCTGTCTGTTGCCATCCGGTCCATCAGCTTGCGACGGCGATCGGCAAATTCTTTGATGGGAATCATTGAGGCCATGAGATCTCCAGGTCAATGCAGTGTCGGCGCGCCACTGGCCGGCTTTTCCGGCTCATTGAATTCGGTAAACACCGCCAGCGCACCCAGACGTATGTATTCGGTAATTTCCAACAGTTGCTGCTCGCTTTCTTCATCGGAGTCTTCGTCTTCCGACAGCTGGCTAATCGCAACCATATCCTCGATCAACTCGCGGATTTCATCCGGCGCCTGGCCGAGCGACTCGCCCGCGGCCAGAGCCATGCCCTGCAGAAAGCCGCGCACCCAGGCTGTTAGCGCTTCCAGACGTTGCTCGATGGCGTAATCATCATCCGGCAGCAAAGGCTGAAAGCTGAGCTCCGAAGATTGAAGCTGAGCCAGCGCCCTGTCATAGGCACCACTCATAAACGGTGCCAGATCTTCAGACTCGTTCATCGTCTGTTCGGCCAGCCCCATCTGTTCGCAGACCAGAGCCAACCATTCGTTCTCCTGAATACGAGAACCGGCTGCGAGCCGACCACAAAGTAAACCGTGGAGCTCAGAAGGATGGCTGAAGGCTTTGTGAATCGTGTAAACATTGGCCCAGCGCTCAAATTCGGCGGCGCGGGCAGCACCAGAGGTATCGGTGTCAGACATGAAACCGTGCGTTCCTGTATCGGGGGAGCTGGCCGGCTTAGCTATCCACAGCTCCACATGCATTGTGACAAGCCCATATCCTAGCATTCCAGCAGACGCGTGGCACTGACGGCCACATATCAGGCTTGATTTTGTTCGAGCAAAAACACAAAAATGTTATAACATATCAAAAACTACCAGAGGTCTCCGATATGCCTTTCCTGAACTCCGCATTACGCACCGCATCGTTAATAATGGCCTTCGGCTTTGCGGCCATACCTGCGCTGGCATCAGACAATCCCGCCGCGCACCAACATGGTCATGCCGATCTGCAAATTGCCATTGAAAATGAGCGCATCGATCTGCTCCTGCTGTCGCCGGCCTACAACCTGACAGGCTTCGAGCACAAGCCCCGGACCGACGAACAGCGCCAGAGTGTGCAGTCGCTTGAAAGCTGGGCCGCGGAGACGCCGCTGATCAACACCCGGGGCGGGGCATGCTCTCTGACATCTTCAGCAACGCACATTAGCTGGGGCACTATGGATAATGATCATGGGCATGACCACGGGCACAAGCATCATGACAAGCACGCACAGCGCACGGCCCATGCCGATGTGGAAATCACTCAGTCACTGAACTGCCCGGGGCTGTCTGAGGGCACCCGCCTGGAAACCAGCCTGATGCCCCGGTTCCCGGACTTGGAGCACCTGAACGTTCAGTGGGTAGGGCCCCAAGGCCAGGGTGCCACTCGCTTGTCACCAGCCAATACGCAGTTCCAACTAAACCGTTAATCAAAACTCTGTGTAGGGCCTGACCGACGAAGCGAGCATGGAATAGGACGAAGTGCCAAGATCGTTCTCGGTACGATCAATCACCAGCTTGCCCTCTATCCAGACTGGGTCATAGAGGGCTTGCAGAGTAAAACCCTCACTGTATTCGACGTGAATGATCTGATTGGGCGGTGGCGGTGGCACATGAATGCAAGCGCCATAGTACGGAACCAGGAAGAATTCGAGGATGCGCATGTCGTTGGTAACTTTTAGTGGCACCACAAAGCCGGGAATCCGGCCATCAACATCACCCATTTCTGGCACCACCCGCCCGGTCATGATTTCATCCGGCAGCAAAGCGGGGCCGTCCCCCTCGTGTTCGATTTCGGGCATACTCTCAAGCAGGGCAAGGTCTTCGGCGGGCATAAGCTCCAGCCAATCGATTTCCCGGGCTTCTGCATAGACAACCGATGAAACCACCAGCAACATAAGCGGTCCAAGCCGCGCTATCCATTTTCGGAATCGCAAAGTAACACTCATCAAATACCACTCCACATGGGGTCAGCCGTGTAACGGGCACCATCATAACCCACGAACTCCGTTTCTGCTGGCCGGGTCAGGCCAACACGCCGTTATTCCCGGATCGCACCCGAGATCATCCTTGCTGACGAGCCCACCTCCGCTCTGGATGCCGACAACCGGGATCGTTTTCTGGACTTATTGCTGTCCCTCGCGGAACAGCGCCGCTGCTCGGTGGTTTTTGTCAGCCACGATCGAGCCCTGGCCAGCCACTTCCACCATCAAATGGCACTGGGAGATAACGCATGAGCAAAGTTCGCCTCGCCCTCTCCCTCGCGACCGCCAGCCTTTGGTATCGCCGCAGAGTGCTGGCCCTGGTGTGCCTGACGCTCACGCTCAGCGTGACACTGCTACTCGGCATTCAGTACCTGCGCACCGACATCCGACAGTCATTCACCAGCACCATCAGCGGCACCGACCTGATCGTCGGTGCCCGCAGCGGCCAGCTCAACCTTCTGATGTACACGGTGTTCCACATCGGCGACGCCACCAACAACATCCGCTGGTCGACGTTCCAGGCCATGGCGCAGGACAGCCGGATTGATTGGCTGATTCCGATCTCGCTGGGCGACAGTTACCGGGGTTACCGGGTAGTAAGCACCAACGATCAGTTTCTCAAGCACTTCCAGTACGGCAATAATCAGGCGCTTGAGCTGGCCCGGGGTGAATGGTTTGACGACCTGTTTGACGTGGTTCTGGGTGCCGGCGTGGCCCGGCAACTGAACCACCAGGTCGACGATGAAATTGTTCTGTCTCACGGCGGGGGGCGCAGCGATCACAGGCCTCAGCCCCTGGCTTTTGCAGCAATACGGCATTCAGATCAGCCTGCGCGCCCTGAATCAACAGGAATGGCTGTTACTCAGCTCTGTTCCCATCGCCGCCCTGCTGGTCTCAATGGTGCCTGCGATGACAACCTGGTGGCGAAGCCGAAAATTAGGATTTGGCACCGGAGGCGAGAGCTGACCTGCCGCCAAAGGTGACGCGCATCACGGGTTGTCGTGGCATGACAAGGCGTTAAATTGACCGGTCTGGCATCGACACTTATAGTTACTGACACTTAACTCACTGTTGTTGGGCACGTCATGGAACAGTCCGAAGTACAAGCATTAGCGGACAAGCTGGACAAGCTGATCGAGCACTGCGAAAAGCTGGAGAAGGATAACGCCCTGTTGCGGGAGCTGCAGGACGACTGGAATCGTGAGCGAGCCCAGTTAACGCACAAAAACGATCTTGCCAAAAACAAGATTGAAGCCATGATCGGCCGCCTTCGGGCGCTGGAGCACCACTGATGTCACAGCAGTCAACCACCGTTGAAGTCAGAATTCTTGACAAGGAATACCTGGTGGCTTGTCCGCAAGAGGAGCAGGAAGCCCTGTTGCGCGCAGCCAGACACCTGGACAGCAAAATGCGGGAAATCCGCTCCAGCGGCAAAGTGTTCGGCACCGAGCGCATTGCAGTGATGGCTGCGCTGAATATGACACACGAGTTACTGGAGCGCGACACCATGTCTCACGCTACCAGCAGCCTGCTCAGGGCCATGGACAACCGGTTGGATGACGCGCTTGGCGGCCCATCGGGCAACTGACCCGGAAAGATTCCGGGAATGGGGTTGCAATCCGACCCGCCACTGCCCGTATAATGGTTTCAACTTCCTGGGCTGTTCGCTGGTCGGGTACGTCCTCGAGCCGATGCGCACTACCCAGGTGGCCACTTCAGGGCATTGTGAGCACGTCCCCCAAGGGGGAAAGCCTAATATGTCACAGCGGCCACCGACCTTGAACTTTGGGTTCAAGGGCTACATCCGATAACGGCAGCCCGGGAAGCTTTCTTTTGAGCCAGTACCCCCTAACTCATCCGTTTGAAGCCCATCCTGACCATCTTCCCAGAAGCGAACTGCGCAAACTTTTGCGCCGTAAACGGCGGGCACTCTCCTTCGACCAGCAACAACAGGCATCTGAGCAACTGGCTCTGAACCTGCTGAAGCATCCCGACTTGTTGCGCGCCCGACACATTGGCATCTATCTTCCCAACGACGGTGAAATTGACCCACAACTTTACATAGACCTTGGTCGACGCCGAGGCACCCATTTTTATCTGCCCATTCTGCACCCCATCCACCCGGGCAAACTGGTCTTCGGCCCCTACGATGAAGGCGTTGAGCTGACGGCTAACCGCTTTGGCATTCCCGAACCCCCATTCCCGACAGCAAGGCGCAGGCCAGCCTGGGCATTGCATGCCGTGCTGTTTCCGTTGGTTGGCTTTGACGAACAAGGGGGAAGACTGGGAATGGGCGGAGGATTTTATGACCGAACCTTTGCATTCAGCCGGTTACGGCCGGCAATGGCACCGAAACTGATCGGGCTGGCCCATGATTTTCAGAAGGTAGCGTCACTGCCTGTTGAGCCCTGGGATGTCCCCCTGCACGGCGTAGTGACAGACGCGGCCTGTTATCGGTTCAGGCGCTGATTGGGTACTTGGGTAAAGCTGGTCGCCGGAAGGTGTCGGTCTGCGCTTTTATCTTCAGATGCCTGGATGGAGGTAAATCCGGTCACAACCAGGCCGACAGCAAAGATCAGCACAATGGTGCGAATGATATCCGGCTTACTACCCATGACATGAATTCCTGCTTATTATTTGGATTAATTGGTGGAAAATCAGATAACTATTCTTGACTCCCAGAATTAAACGAAAGACTAACACGTAACTCGATTTTTACAATTTTTGACAGATTACCGTTACGTTAACTTTGATATCGACGGCCAAGCCCCCTCGTCAGGGAGACCTGGCCGTCGATTACTTGCGGTTCCCAGATCCGAGGAACAGGCGATACGCCTCGTTATCGGTCATGTTTTCATAGCGGAAACCGACCTTATCCAGCATGCCTTCAAAGTCGGTAATCTCATCGCCGTCTACCTGAGCTCCCAGCAGAACACGACTGTAGGCAGCGCCGTGGTTACGGTAGTGAAACAGGGAAATGTTCCAACGGGTACCGAGAGACATCAAAAACTTCAGCAAGGCGCCCGGGCGCTCGGGAAACTCGAACTGGTAAACGACTTCGTTGGCCACCGAGGGCGCATGGCCGCCAACCATATGCCGAATATGCTGCTTGGCCAAATCGCTGTCGGTAAGATCGATCACAGAATAGCCGTTTTCACGGAGCTCCTGGACAAGCTCTTCCCGACCATGTCCACCCGCCTGGATCTGGATACCAACAAAGATGGTGGCACTCTCGGAGTCCGAATAGCGATAGTTGAACTCAGTGAGGCTCCGTTTATGCAGGGCATTGATAAAGCTCTTGAAAGCGCCCGGGCGTTCGGGGATAGTCACCGCCAGAATCGCCTCACGCTTCTCACCGATTTCGGTCCGCTCGGAGATGTAACGCAGGCGGTCAAAGTTCATGTTGGCACCACTGAGCGTGGCAATCAGGTTCTCGTTCTCGATCTGCTCTCGCTCTATGTATTTTTTGATGCCTGCCACGCCCAAAGCCCCCGCAGGTTCCGCAATAGAGCGAGTATCTTCAAAAACGTCTTTGATCGCAGCGCAGATTTCATCGGTCGATACCGTGATCACTTCGTCCACATGATCTTTGCAGATTTCCCAGGGGTACTCACCGATTTGTTTGACCGCCACGCCGTCCGCAAATATTCCGACTTCATCCAGAATTACCCGTTCGCCCGCCGCTAACGCAGCCTGCAGGCAGTTGGAATCTTCCGGCTCAACGCCGATCACTTTGATCTCGGGGCGTAAGTATTTGATATACGCAGCCATACCTGCAATCAGTCCGCCACCGCCCACGCAAATAAAAATAGCGTGGATCGGCTTACTGAACTGCCACATGATCTCCATGGCCACGGTGCCCTGGCCGGCAATCACATCCGGATCGTCGTAAGGCGGAATGTAGGTGTAGCCATGCTTTTTGATCAACTCCTGAGCATGAATGGCGGCTTCATCAAAGGCATCACCCTTCAGTACCACTCGCGCACCATGATCCCGCACCGACCGCACCTTGATTTCAGGCGTGGTCTGGGGCATCACGATCACCGCCTTGATACCCAGTTTCTTGGCGGCCAGTGCCACACCCTGGGCATGGTTACCGGCAGACGCACAAATCACACCTTTGGCCTTCTGCTCTTCAGAGAGCTGGGCAATCCTGTTGTAGGCGCCACGAATCTTGAAGGAAAACACCGGCTGAAGGTCTTCACGCTTGAGCATAATATTGTTGCCAAAGCGCTTGGAGAGGCTACGGGCTTCAGTCAGGGGTGTTTCGATGGCGACGTCATAGACCCGCGCATCGAGAATCTTCTTGATATAGCGTTGCGGCATGATGGTTCCGGTTGCTGGTGATTTGGCGTGGAAAAACCCACAGTGTAGAAACTTTGCACGGCAGCCGTCTATAAGCAGAGACCCTGCACGGGTATAATCCGCACAAAATCATCATGCTTTTCCCGGAGCCCACCATGACGCAGGACGAACTCAAACAAGCCGTTGCCAAAGCAGCCGTGGACTACATTGCCCCAAAACTGGAGCGCAGCAGCATTGTTGGCGTGGGCACTGGCAGTACCGCCAACTTTTTTATCGACCTCCTTGCTCAGTACAAAGACGACTTCGACGGCGCCGTGGCAAGCTCCGAAGCCACCGCTGAGCGCCTGAGAAAACACGGCATCGAAGTCTACGACCTGAACAGCATCAGCCAAATGGAGTTCTATGTAGACGGGGCGGATGAAACCAACGCCAACCTGGAACTGATCAAAGGCGGCGGCGCCGCGCTGACCCGGGAAAAAATCGTAGCGGCGGTGGCCAAAACGTTCATTTGCATTGCTGACGACTCAAAAATGGTGGGCATCCTTGGCGACTTCCCGCTACCGGTGGAGGTCATCCCCATGGCACGCAGCCATGTTGGCCGAGAAATCGTCAAGCTCGGTGGCGACCCGGTGTACCGTGACGGTGTTACCACCGACAACGGCAACATCATCATCGACGTCCACAACCTGGACATCTCCCGCCCGATCCAGATGGAAGAAAAACTGAACAACATCGTGGGCGTGGTCACCAATGGCCTGTTCGCCCGTCGCCCGGCGGACCTGTTACTGCTGGGCACCCGCGAGGGCGTGAAGAGCATCCCCCGCAACGGAGCATGACACCAGGGATTGCCTCCAGAAAGCTGGCCAACCGGGCCAGTTTTTTTGTGCCCGGCGAAATGCAAACCAAGCGCTTGCTTGGTGACGGAGATTGCGCGACACTCGTCCCATCGAAAAACAAGTACACAGGGAGCGAATCCGTGTCTGACTACTTCAACGAAACCCACGAACAGGTGCGCCAGACCGCGCGCAAATTTATCGAAACCCACGTACGCCCTTACATAGACGACTGGGAAGAAGCCGGCGAATTCCCCCGGGAAATCTACCAGCTCGCAGGCGACGCAGGGCTTCTGGGTATTGGCTTCCCCGAGGCTCTGGGCGGCCTCGGTGAGGGCGATATTTTTATGAAAGTCGCGGTTTCCGAGGAACTGATGCGTTCCACCTCCGGCGGCTTTGTGGCCAGCATCGGCTCCCTGGACATTGGGCTGCCGCCGGTCGCCAAGTGGGCGAAGAAGGAAATCCGGGAACAGATCGTACCACCGATATTACGTGGCGAAAAAATCGCTGCGCTTGCGGTTACCGAACCGGGCGGCGGCTCCGACGTTGCCAACCTGAAAACCCGCGCGGTAAAAGATGGCGATCACTACATCGTCAACGGCAGCAAAACCTTCATCACCAGCGGCATCCGCGCCGATCACTACACGGTGGCTGTGCGCACCGGGGGCGAAGGCCACGCTGGCATCAGCCTGCTGCTGATCGACCGCGACACGCCTGGCTTCTCTACCGGCAAGAAACTCAAGAAAATGGGCTGGTGGGCCAGCGACACCGCCGAGCTGTTCTTCGAAGATTGCCGGGTACCCGCCGATCGCCTGATCGGCGCCGAGAATGCCGGTTTTATCGCCATTATGAGCAACTTCCTGGCCGAGCGTCTGAGTTTGTCCATCATGGCCTACATGACCGCCCAACTGGCCTACGAGGCGGCCCTGGACTACACCAAACAACGCCAGGCCTTCGGCCGCAACATCGCCGGCTTCCAGGTCACCCGCCACAAACTCGTGGACATGGCGACCCAGATCGATATCGCCCGGGAATACACCTACCGCTGCGCCGCGCTGATGCAGGCCGGCAAGAATCCGATCAAACAGGTGGCCATGGCCAAGAACTTCTCGGTGGATGTGTGTGAAAAGGTCACCCGCGAAGCGGTGCAGCTGTTCGGTGGCATGGGCTATATGCGTGAATCCGTGGTAGAGAGGCTGTATCGGGATGCCAAGCTTCTGTCCATTGGCGGCGGCACTACGGAAATCATGAAGGAGCTGATTGCCAAGCAAATCAGGCTTTAATCGCTGGAGTTAGGGGCGTACCAAGGTGCTTTCCAAAACACGCTCCTTCGGCACGTCCGTGTGACGCTTGGGCTCCGCCATCCATGGCTCCGCACAGTTTTGGAAAGTACCTTGGTACGCCCCTCGCCAAACTCGGTACGGGCTCCCAACAATATTCGCAGAGACTTCGGGCGTTGGTGGGGTGTGCCTTTCCAGAACCGTTGAGGGCCATGGACGGCCCGAAACGAGCCTACAGGGACGTACTTGTAGGCGTGTTCTGGAAAGGCACACCCCACCGACGCAGGCACTATCGATGAGCCACAGACCAAGGTTTAGTTTCGAATGGCAAGAGACTTCCGTATAATTACGTCCACTTTTTGAACGCAGTTAAACGTACCTAACGTACCAGGAAGGATCGCACATGCAATTCGACAACATTCCCGCTGGCAAGAACCCGCCAGAAGACATCTACGTAGCCATCGAAATCCCGGCGAACAGCTCCCCGGTCAAGTACGAGCTGGACAAAGACATGGGCGCCCTGCTGGTTGACCGGTTCATGGCTACCCCCATGTTCTACCCGGCCAACTACGGCTTCATCCCCCACACCCTGGCTGACGACGGCGACCCCCTGGACGTACTGGTTGTTACGCCCTACCCGATCCAGGCTGGCTCGGTCATCCGTTGCCGCCCAGTGGGCGTGCTGAACATGGAAGACGAAGCCGGTGGTGATGCCAAGCTGGTTGCCGTGCCTCACGACAAGCTGACCACCACCTACCACGATATCAAAGAAATTGACGACCTGCCGGAGCTGCTGCGCAACCAGATCCGCCACTTCTTCGAGAACTACAAAACCCTCGAGCCCGGCAAGTGGGTCAAGGTACAAGGCTGGGGCAACGCCGCTGAAGCCAAACAAGCCATTGTCGACTCGGTCAACGCCTACAAAGGCTGATACCGGTGCAGACATGAAAAAAGCCGGGCCGCTTATGCAGTGGCCCGGCTTTTTTCGTATTGGCGGTTCGGTTCAGCCCCGTGACAGCAGGTCCCGCATATCACTGATCGCCGAATTGGCCCGCGACAGGTAGGCGGCCATGGTCAGTGAATGGTTTGCCAGCACCCCGAAACCACTGCCGTTCAGGATAACCGGACTCCACATGGTACCCTGAGTGCCTTCCAGCTCAATAATGATCTGCTTCACACTGGCCATCGCGTTCTTGTCTTGCAGCACCTTGCGGAAGTCCACTTCAATAGCCCGGAAAATGTGCAACAAGGCCCAGGCACTGCCGCGGGCTTCGTAGAACACGTCGTCAATTTGTGTCCAGGGTGTTTTGACTTCCGAACCGCCGGTCTCTTCCTGCAGCGGATCGTCCGGGTTCAGGTTGGCCATGGCATCCGAGACCGAGGCTTTGCCAACACTCTCGCCGAGAGTGCGGGACAGGCTGCCCAGTCGGGTTTCAAGATCAGCCAGCCAATTATTCAGGTTATCCGCTCGGGCAAAAAACTGGGCATTTGGCTGATCCGGGTGAGACAGTCGCTCCAGATAACGATGCAGAGCATTGATGCCCCGACGGTACTCCCGCTCGGTGGATGGAATCGCCCAACTGCCGCTGTCAAAATGGAACTGAGGTTCTGCGATGATCAAATCCGGGTCTTCCGCGGACTGGCTTTGGGCGCGACTGATGTCCCGCCGCATGGCGCGAGACAGATCCCGTAGCTGAACCAGCACACCGTACTCCCAGTACGGCATGTTATCCATCCACAAACCCGGCGGAAAAATGTCGTTGGAGATGTAGCCACCCGGCTTGTCCAGGAGGGTTTCCGCAAGACGAATCATGGTGGCTGTGGTCGCAAAACCAGCCACGGGCTCACGTTCCATTTCGCTGGCCAGTGTCCGTGTATGCTCACGTACCGAGAAGGTCGCCGGCTCACGACTCCAGTAAATGCCAAGCACAATGGTAATCAGCAGATAAACCACCAGGATCACCATAACGAGTTTTCCGACCACACCACTGCCACTGGCGTAATCCTGCAGGTCGTCCTTCTTGTCGCTGAAGTACTGTCTGATCTTGCCCGACATAAGGCTATGCTTCCCCTGTTTATGATTGTTCGGCGGCAAATGCCATGCCCAGATGATATCCCATGGCCCCATCGATACCCAGCTTACGGCTTACAGAGTACCGAGTATTCAACTGCAGTTTCTACTCCGGTCGCAACACAACCTTCACACCACGGCTGCGGGCGATGGCAATCCCCGACTGAAGCCAGAACCCGCAGCCCCACCTCACCCAGGCGAGTCCAGCCCCGATCCGATGAGTGTTCTGATGGCAGTGTGTGACCTGTACCGCAGAGTTGACAAACATTTACATAGCGCAACCTACGCCGACAACATTAAACACTATAGACTCTGCAAAAGGACTAAGGTTAAAAAGTTCGTCCTGCCGGATCGGACCACTAAAAATGAAAACAGACAGGCCGGAGCCCCATGACCGACGAAAGCCAGAAAGATAAGCTCAGGCAGCATTTCGCCCGCCGTGTTACCACCCAAGCCCGAGTGGTTCTGGATACCTGGCAGAAAATCCGCGAAGACCGTAACCAGGCAGGCAGCCATCGAGCCGACCTTATCTCTGCCACCGACAAACTGGTGCGATACGCCAAGCGCTTTGAAATGGAGAGCCATGCCGCCGCGGCTGAGCACATTCTTGGCCTGCTCACCGACTGGCACCAAAGTGCCCCGTTGAACGATGACCGCGAGCACCAGCTGGAAGATGCCACCGAAGCTCTGCGCCATTGCACTCAACGGCGCAGCGATCAGGCAGAAACAGACGCTCCTCACCAATACCGGCGAACCCCGGTTTACATCGCACTGTCTAATCAGGAAATGGCGGCCCGGCTGATTCGGCAACTGGAGTTTTTCGGTTTCCGCGCGTCTGCTTTCGGTGCCGCTTCGGACCTGGCAGAAGCCTGCGCCCTGAGCAAGCCTGAAACCATTCTGATGGACGTCAATTTCGGCGGCGCCATCAATGCAGGCATCGGGACGGTAGAGCATCTGCAAGAGCAGCACGACACCCCCATTCCGATCATTTTCATGAGCGATGAGGACGGCACCATTGAAACCCGGCTGAGAGCTTCCCGCTGCGGCGGCGAAGAGTTCTTCTACCCGGCCGTGGACCCGGGACAACTGATCGAGAAGATCGAAACCTACACCCATGGCAACACGGTAGAGCCTTATAAAGTGCTGGTTCTGGACGACTCCCGGGCCCAGGCCAAGTACATGGAAACGGTGCTCAAGAAAGCGGGCATGACCGCTCACATCATCACCGACCCCATGCAGATTATTCATGCACTGGAAGAATTTTCACCCGAAATCATTATTCTCGATATGTATATGCCCGGCTGCACCGGCATGGAGATTGCCCGGGTTATTCGCCAGCAGGATCGCTTCCACAGCGTACCGATCATCTACCTGTCGGCCGAAGAAGACGTCACCAAACAGCTACACGCCATGAGCCTGGGCGGCGATGACTTCCTGACCAAACCCATTGACCCAAAACATCTGATCGCCACCATCCACAACCGCGGCCGCAGAGCTCGCTCGTTGCTGGCGCTGATGATCCGCGACAGCCTGACCGGTCTGTACAACCACACTCACACTCTGCATCTATTGGAGCAGGAGATCGTGCGCGCCCAGCAAAAGCAGCAGCCCCTGTGCTTTGCCATGCTCGACATCGACTACTTCAAAAAAGTAAACGACACCTTCGGCCATCCTATTGGGGATCGGGTACTGCGCAGCCTGTCCATGTTTCTCAAGCAGCGCCTGCGCAAAACCGATCACATTGGCCGCTATGGGGGTGAAGAGTTCGCCATCATCCTGCCTAACACTCGCCCAAGCGATGCACGCAACGTGCTCAATGAAATTCGTGAGCGCTTCTCCGAGCTGGTGCAGCCGGCGGGCGACCGGGAATTCAACGTCACCTTCAGCTGCGGTGTTGCCGCCTGGGATGGAGACAGCTCCCAGTCACTTTGTGAGCGAGCAGATCGGGCCCTTTACACCGCCAAGGAACACGGGCGCAACTGCGTCACCTTGGCGGAGTCCTGACCCACCAGGGCCGGGCGGTCTGCCCGGCCCCATGAAACCAATGTCGAATACCGGCACCGGTTCTCATCCACCACAATAATTGCCATCAACGAAATGTCATCGCACGAATGGCAATTGCTGTGTAATCTTTTCAAGATCGGCAAAGGCTCGGCAAGATTGTCAAAAAGTGTTGATCTGAGGGTAATAAGTACGCACCATTTAGGTAACGTGCCGTTATCTTCGGCGATCCTGTAAAAAAGATATCAAGGCAGACAAAACCATGTCGACCATACTTGTACTGCATGGCCCCAACCTCAACATGCTCGGCACCCGAGAACCCGAGGTTTATGGCTATGAGACATTGGCTGACATTGATGATCGTTTGCGGGCGCAAGCAGCTGAGAAAGGCCATCACCTGCTGCACCTGCAATCCAATGCAGAATATGAATTGATCGAACGAGTGCACGAAGCCCGGGCTGAAGGGGTGGACTTCATCCTTATCAATCCCGCTGCCTTCACCCATACCAGCGTTGCCCTCAGAGACGCCATGCTGGCCTCTGGCATACCGTTTATAGAAGTGCATTTGTCGAACGTGCATGCGCGGGAACCTTTCCGCCATCACTCCTACTTTTCAGATATTGCCGAAGGCGTTATCTGTGGGCTGGGCAGCCAGGGCTACGACCTCGCCCTGCAAGCTGCTCTGCACCGAATTCACCGATAGACCAGAGACAACGGGACTGGAACAGTTATGGATATTCGCAAGATCAAGAAGCTGATTGAATTGCTTGAAGAGTCAGACGTCGAAGAGTTAGAGATTCACGAGGGCGACGATTCCGTTCGTATCTCCCGCCGTCGCGAGCAAACAGCCGGCGCGGGCCATTACGTCAGCCACTACTCGGCACCCGCACCGCAAGCACCGGCACCGGTTGCCGAAGCAGCGCCCGCCGATGTGCCTGCCGCACCGGCCGCGATCAATGGCCATGCGGTCAAATCGCCTATGGTTGGCACCTTCTACCGGTCGCCATCACCCAGCGCCTCTGCGTTTATTGAGGTTGGCCAAAAGGTGAATGCGGGCGACGTCATCTGCATAGTTGAAGCCATGAAGATGATGAATCAGATCGAGGCAGACAAAGCCGGCACCGTCACCGAAATTCTGGTCGAGAACGGCCAGCCGGTGGAGTTTGACCAGCCCCTGGTCGTCATTTCCTGAATTCGGTGATTGCTAACCATGGCTATGTTAGAAAAAGTTCTGATCGCAAACCGCGGTGAAATCGCCCTGCGCATACTCCGAGCCTGCAAAGAGTTGGGCATCAAGACAGTAGCGATTCACTCTCAGGTCGATCGCGACCTGATGCACGTTCGCCTGGCAGACGAAACCGTCTGCATCGGCCCGAACAGCCCGACTGAGAGCTACCTGAACATCCCCGCCATCATCAGTGCGGCAGAGGTAACGGACTCCGTCGGCATACATCCAGGCTATGGCTTTCTGGCAGAGAACGCCGATTTTGCGGAGCAAGTCGAAAAGAGCGGTTTCCGCTTTATCGGCCCCCGTGCGGAAACCATTCGCTTGATGGGCAACAAGGTATCTGCCATCGAAGCCATGAAAAAGGCCGGTGTTCCAACGGTGCCTGGCTCCGACGGCCCGCTGACGGATGACGACGAACGCAACCTGATGCTGGCCCGTCAGATTGGCTACCCGGTAATGATCAAAGCTGCATCGGGCGGCGGTGGCCGGGGCATGCAGGTGGTGCACTCGGAAGCCGCACTGCTTAAAGCCGTCCAGATTACCCAGACCGAAGCTAAAAATGCCTTCGGCGACCCGACCGTGTATCTGGAAAAATTCCTGGAAACGCCTCGGCATGTGGAAGTTCAGGTGCTGGCCGACATGCATGGCAATGTGATTCATCTGGGTGACCGGGACTGTTCCATGCAGCGCCGCAACCAGAAAGTCATCGAGGAAGCGCCGGCGCCGAACGTTAATCCGGAATCTCGCGAGCGCACCCTCAAGGCTTGTATCGATGCCTGCAAGGAAATCGGCTACGTGGGCGCCGGCACCTTCGAGTTCCTGTATCAGGACGGCGAGTTCTACTTCATCGAAATGAACACCCGGATACAGGTAGAGCACCCTGTGTCGGAGATGGTGACCGGCGTCGACATCGTCCGCGAACAGCTGCGCATTGCCAGCGGCCTTCCGCTGCAATACAGCCAGGATGAGATTCACATCACCGGCCACGCCATCGAGTGCCGGATCAACGCCGAAGACCCGCAAAGCTTTGTGCCCAGTCCGGGTAAGGTCAAGCACTTTCATGCTCCCGGCGGGAATGGCATCCGGGTGGATTCTCATCTTTACAGCGGTTATACCGTGCCGCCGTACTACGATTCCCTGATCGCCAAACTGATCACCTGGGGCGACGATCGGGAAATTGCCCGCCGTCGCATGAAGAACGCACTGGATGAAATGGTGGTTGAAGGCATCAAGACCAATCAACCTCTGCATCGAAAACTGGTACGCGATGGTGGCTTTAAACAGGTAGACTTCACCATCCACTACCTTGAGAAACTGATGCGGGATTAATCATGCCCTGGATACAACTCCAGATTCCAGCTGATCCGGACACTGCGGATCAGCTGGAGGACCTGTTAATGGAAATGGGCTCAGACGCCGTTTCCATGGAAGACGCCGCCGACCAGCCTCTGTACGAACCCGACCCGGGCACCACGCCGCTTTGGAGCCAGACTACCGTCACCGGGCTGTTCCAGTCTGACCGGAATATAGAGCAACTTTGCTCTGACATCCGGGACGCCTGGCATCAGCAAACCCAGCAGTCCCTGGCCGAGATCGACGTTAGCCTGGTTGAGGACAAAGACTGGGAACGGGCCTGGATGGATGACTTTCATCCCCTGCAGTTTGGTGAACGCCTGTGGATTGTCCCCAGCTGGTGCGACGCGCCAGACCCTGACGCCGCAAACCTTCTGCTCGACCCCGGCCTTGCCTTTGGCACCGGCACACACCCGACCACCGCTTTATGTCTGCAATGGCTGGACGGCCAGGATGTCACCGGAAAACAGATCACCGACTATGGCTGCGGCTCCGGCATTCTGGGCCTTGCTGCCCTGTTGCTTGGTGCTGATCACGTTATCGGTGTCGACACCGACCCCCAGGCTTTGGAAGCCAGTCGCGACAATGCCCGCCGTAACGGCGTTGAAGATCGCCGACTGGACCTGTACCTGCCCGGTAACGATCCGGACACACGCGCGGACGTCATGCTGGCCAACATTCTGGCCCAACCCCTGATCAGCCTGGCGCCCAGGTTGGCGGAGCTGACCCTGCCCGGAGGCCACCTGGTACTCTCCGGCATCCTGTCCCATCAGGCCCGGGACGTAATGGCGGCCTACGAGCCGTGGTTTGTAATGGACGAGCCTGAACAGAAAGAAGACTGGATACGCCTCACAGGACGGCGCAAGGGCGGATGACGAGCTCGCCGTTTAGGACTAAACTGCCTCATTCGTAGTGATCGTATCGCGATCAATCAGCGCTCAAGCTTTCAGGAACGAAGCATGACCTCAAGCAGTCTGCAAACCCAATGCCCCAATTGCGAAACCCGCTTCCGGGTGACTGAAGAGCAGCTCAGCATCGCGCGGGGCAAGGTTCGTTGTGGCAGCTGCATGAAAGTCTTCAATGCGATTGAGCATCAGGTCATCAAAGCCCACAGCGATGCGCCAACGGACAAACCAGTGCCGAGGGAACCATCCGGCACCCCCAGCCCTGATGCAAGCACCCCTGCGGGCGCTGACGAAGAAAATTTCGTCTTCGCAGACAACCCCGAAGAAGATGCCACCGAAGGGCGTTATGCCGGGACAAATCTGACCTTTTCGCAGGATGAGCTAAGCGACAGCTTTCGGGCATTCGACGAACCCGAACAATCCGGCTATCAGGATGACGACCTCGCGCCGGACAAGAAGGCCGTCGACGAAAGCTGGGCCGAGGCCATGCTTTCGGAGGATCATCCAAAACAGTCCTCTGAGCAATCAGAAACGGCGAGCGAGCCACCACAAAAAACCGAAGCGCCAGAACCTGTGTCAACCAAAGACGCGCCAGCGGTCTCCGAAGTTGAACAAACACCGCAGGAGAACCCTCAGGCCACTCAGCAAATCAAGCCTGAAACAGACGAACCGCCGGCCAGACAAAAATCCGGAGCTCTTGCCGCAACCAGTGAGCTGACGCTTGCCGCCACGGACGATGATCGGGCCGTTAGCGCGCCCGCTTCCCAGCCTCGCCCAAGTCAGAAAGCCGATACCCTTTACCGGGATTTGCGCCGAGATCCGGTATCCGTGAGTCATGGCAGAAGCCGCCTGCGCACAGCGCTATGGACACTCGTGGTTCTGGCCCTGCTGGGCACCCTGGTGGCACAGGTGACCTGGTTCCAGTTTGACCGCCTCTCTGCCATTCCCCAACTCAGACCTTTTTATGAGCAGGGCTGCGAGCTGGCAGGATGTAAACTCAAGCCGCTGGTCAATGTCGACGCAATTCAGAGCCGAAAACTCGTCGTTCGCACTGACCCTGAAAATCGCAGCCAACTGATTGTGGATGCAGAAATCATCAACCGTGCCGGATTTGAACAACCATTCCCGGCCATTGCGTTGACCTTCTCAAACCTCAACGGTGACGTTGTTGCGCAAAGCACCTTCCTGCCCGAAGAATACCTTGCCGGTGATGCCGAATCGCTGGACAACATGCCCCCGGAAACACCGGTCAGAATTGCCATCAGCATTCGTGACCCAGGTCGCGACGCGGTCAACTACAACCTGAGCTTTCGGTCGTGGACACCCTGACGACAAACAGCGCCCTCGGCTGACCGGGCAAAAGTCAACCAGAAAGAACGAAAAATAATCAATTTTTTAAGCCATTTTGCCCTTCAATCAAGCCGTTCCCGGCGGTATCATTACCGCCCTTCGGGAACTGGAGCGATCATAAATTGAACAGTCGCTCTGCACCGAATTTTGCTTCATTCGCTGTGACACGGACTCAGATCATGCTGCCAACGGCAAAAATCGGGCCGTACACCTTGCCCAACCCGCTTATTGTTGCGCCCATGGCCGGCGTAACAGACCGTCCGTTCCGGCAGTTGTGCCGAAGAATGGGTGCCGGTCTGGCGGTGTCAGAAATGGTCATAGCGGACAGCAAGCTCTGGCATACGCGCAAATCCCGCACCCGGATGAACCACCAGGGTGAGCCGGAGCCCCGCTCGGTACAGATTGCCGGCGGCGATCCGGAGATGCTGGCCGATGCGGCCCGACAGAATGCCGAGTTTGGTGCTCAGATTATCGACATCAATATGGGTTGCCCAGCCAAAAAGGTGTGCAACAAAGCCGCCGGCTCTGCCCTGATGAAAGACGAAAAGTTGGTCAGGGAGATACTCGAGGCCGTAGTCAATGCGGTCGACATCCCCGTCACCCTGAAAATGCGAACGGGCTGGGATCAGGACAACCGTAACGCAACAGTGATTGCCCGCATGGCAGAAGACGCCGGCATACAAGCCATCGCTGTGCATGGCCGCACCCGCTCAGACAAATACAACGGCGATGCGGAGTACGACACCATTGCAGAAGTAAAGACCTGCGTGACTATTCCGGTCTTTGCCAACGGCGATATCACCACACCGGAAAAAGCCCGCCGGGTATTGGAGCACACCGGTGCCGACGGGCTGTTGATTGGTCGTGGTGCCCAGGGCCGGCCCTGGGTTTTCCGGGAGATTCTGCATTACCTGCAAACTGGAGAACACCTGCCAGCGCCATCGCTGGATGAGGTAGAACAGATATTGACGGGGCACCTGGCCGAGCTTCACAGCTTTTATGGTGAAAAAATGGGTGTGCGTATCGCCAGAAAACATGTGGGCTGGTATTTGCAGTCCCACGACCAAAGCAAACAGTTCCGCCAACGCTTCAACGCGATCGAAGATGCGCTGGAGCAAAAAGACCGAATCGAACAGTATTTTTCAGGCTTACGAAATGGAGAGGTATTCGCAGCATGACCGCTGAGACTTTGGCAAACGACAACCTGAGCACACCGGCGAACGATGAAATGCATCAGTTGCAAACGGTGAACAACAGCGGCAACAGCGTCACCTTGCGTGACAGTGTCGAGGTTGCTCTGACAAACTATTTTGAGCAACTGGACGGAGCCCCCGTCTCCGAGGTGTACCAGCTGGTGCTGTCGGAAGTGGAAGCACCGCTGCTCGAACAGGTGATGAAGTACACCCGTAACAACCAGACCAAAGCCTCTACCATGCTTGGCCTCAATCGCGGCACCCTGCGCAAGAAACTCAAGCAGTACGGTCTGCTATAATCAGACCAGACCCACAAGGGCCTCCCGGATCCGTTCGCGAGGCCTTTGTTCTTTATACCCAGGCTAAATCCGGCTTATCTGACCAGCGAAGAAAGTGACCCATGGCAAATCAGGCTAATACCCCCGTCCGTCGCGCTCTGATCAGCGTGAGTGATAAAACCGGCATCGTCGAGTTCGGCCGTGCTTTAACTGAACGCGGCATCGAGCTACTGTCTACGGGCGGAACCTTCCGTCTGCTGCAGCAGAATCAGGTGCCCGTCACCGAGGTGTCTGACTACACCGGCTTCCCGGAAATGATGGACGGCCGCGTCAAGACCCTGCACCCGAAGATTCATGGTGGCATTCTGGGTCGTCGCGGCACCGATGACACCATCATGACCCAGCACGGCATCGACCCCATCGACATGGTGGTGGTCAACCTGTACCCGTTCGAAGACACCGTCGCCAACCCCGACTGCGACCTGGCCACCGCCATTGAAAACATCGACATCGGCGGCCCGACCATGGTTCGTGCGGCCGCCAAGAACCACAACGACGTGGCCATCGTCGTTAACGCCGCCGACTACAGCCGGGTCTTGAAAGAGCTGAAAGATAACGACGGCCAGCTGACCTACAGCACCCGCTTTGACCTTGCGGTAAAGGCATTTGAACACACTGCCGGCTACGACGGCGCCATCGCCAATTACCTGGGCGGCCGCACTCCGGACAACGACAACGCCGACTTCCCGCGCACCTTCAACGCTCAGTTCGTGAAGGTCCAGGACATGCGTTACGGCGAGAACCCGCACCAGCGTGCCGCCTTCTACGCCGAGCGCAACCCGCGCGAAGCCTGCGTGGCCACCGCCAAACAGCTGCAGGGCAAGGAGCTGAGCTACAACAACGTCGCCGACACCGACGCCGCCCTGGAATGCGTGAAGCCGTTTGCCGACCCGGCCTGTGTCATCGTCAAGCACGCCAACCCCTGCGGTGTGGCTATCGGTGCGGATATTCTGCAGGCCTACGATCTGGCGTTTGCCACCGACCCCACCTCGGCCTTTGGCGGCATCATCGCCTTCAACCGTGAGCTGGACGCGGCCACAGCCCAGGCCATCGTCGACCGTCAGTTTGTCGAAGTGATCATCGCCCCCAGCATTGCCCCGGAGGCGCTGGAGATCGTCGCCGCCAAGAAGAACGTGCGTCTGCTGGCCTGCGGCGACTTCAATGGCGAACGCGCCCAGACCATGGACTACAAACGGGTGACCGGCGGCCTGCTGGTGCAGGATCGTGATCTCGGTATGGTCGCGATGGAAGACGTGAAAGTGGTCACCGAGCGCCAGCCCACCGAGCAGGAGCTGAACGACCTGCTGTTCGCCTGGGAAGTGGCCAAGTACGTCAAGTCCAACGCCATTGTCTACGCCAAGGCCGGCCGTACCATCGGCGTGGGCGCCGGCCAGATGAGCCGGGTCTACAGCGCCAAAATCGCCGGCATCAAAGCCGCCGACGAAGGTCTGGAAGTGACAGGCTCGGTAATGTCCTCGGATGCCTTCTTCCCGTTCCGGGACGGCATTGATGCGGCCGCCGCCGCCGGCATCACCGCGGTGATCCAGCCGGGAGGCTCCATGCGCGACCAGGAAGTGATCGACGCGGCCAACGAGCACGGCATTGCCATGGTCTTCACCGGCATGCGCCACTTCCGTCACTGATCAAAAATTCAGGAGCAACACATGAACATTCTGGTTATTGGCAGTGGCGGGCGCGAACACGCCCTGGCCTGGAAAGCGGCACAATCACCACTAGCGGACAAGGTCTTCGTGGCACCGGGGAACGCCGGCACCGCCCGGGAACCGAACCTGGAAAACGTCGATCTGGACGTGATGGACCTGGACGGTCTGGCCAACTTTGCCGAACACAACAACGTCGGCCTGACCATCGTCGGCCCGGAAGCCCCGTTGGTGGCCGGTGTGGTGGACAAGTTTGAAGCCCGCGGCCTGCGCATCTTCGGCCCCAGCGCCGGCGCCGCCCAGCTGGAAGGCTCCAAGGCCTTCACCAAGGACTTCCTGGCCCGCCAGAAGATCCCCACGGCGGATTACGGCAACTTCACCGATGTCGACGAAGCCCTCGCATACGTGCGGGGAAAAGGCGCACCGATTGTGGTCAAGGCCGATGGCCTGGCCGCCGGTAAAGGCGTGATCGTGGCCATGACTCTGGCTGAAGCCGAAGATGCCATCCGCGACATGCTCGCCGGCAACGCCTTTGGTGACGCTGGCAGCCGTGTGGTGGTCGAAGAATTCCTGGACGGTGAAGAAGCCTCCTTCATCGTCATGGTCGACGGCAAAAATGTGCTGGCCATGGCCACCTCCCAGGACCACAAACGCGTGGGCGACGGCGACACCGGCCCCAACACCGGCGGCATGGGTGCTTATTCGCCAGCCCCGGTGGTCACCGCCGAGGTACACCAACGCATCATGGACGAGGTCATCTACCCCACCGTCAACGGCATGGCCGCTGAAGGTCACCCTTACAAGGGTTTCCTGTACGCAGGCTTGATGATCGACGGCCATGGCACACCCAAAGTCATCGAGTTCAACTGCCGCTTTGGCGATCCGGAAACCCAGCCGATCATGCTACGCATGAAATCCGACATGGTGGAACTGTGCCAGGCTGCCGTGGATGGCAAGCTAGACCAGTGTGATTCCGAGTGGGACGAACGCGCTTCCGTAGGGATCGTTCTGGCTGCTGGCGGCTATCCCGCCAGCTACAACAAGGGCGACGTGATTTCCGGCTTACCAGACGGTGAAGTCGAAGGCGAAAAAGTCTTCCACGCCGGCACCAGCCTGAAAGATGGCCAGGTGGTGACCAGTGGCGGCCGGGTACTGTGTGCCACAGCACTGGGCAACACGGTTACGGAGGCCCAACAGCGGGCTTATCTGCTGGCAAAGAAAATCCGCTGGAACGGCATGTTCTACCGCAACGACATTGCTTACCGGGCCATCGCCCGCGAGCAATAACGCGTTACCTGCAGCGGTCATTGCAACCCGGCGACGTGCCGGGTTTTTTGTACTCAAAGCCTCACAGCCAATACAAGCAAATGGTAATTTTTGCTTGTTGTTAATGATTATCATTTGTATAGTTGCCATCCCGAGTCAATACCACCCTCACAGGATGCGATTATGCAACAGCGTTTTCCCCGTCGCCTTTTAGCCCTCGCCATTATGGTGGCCTCACTGCCCGTCGCCGCTCAGGAGCATACGCTCAAAGAACTGGTTATCATCGGTGACGAAACCTCCGCCTCCGCCCTGCCCGGCTCAGCGCATGTGGTTACCGAGCAGGATCTGGAAACCATGAAGTACACCGATATCCACCGAGTGGTACGCGAAGTTCCGGGCGTTTATCTGCTTGAGGAAGAAGGCTACGGTTTGCGCCCCAACATTGGCATTCGGGGCTCCGGCTCCGGACGTTCCGGTAAGGTCACCCTGATGGAAGACGGCGTGCTCATGGCGCCGGCCCCCTATTCCGGCCCGGCTGCCTATTACTTCCCGTCTTTCGGACGTATCAACAGTGTTGAAGTGCTGAAAGGACCAGACCTGCTCCGTTATGGCCCAGCCACCGTTGGCGGTGCGATCAACTTGCGCTCCACACCGATTCCCACCTCTACCGGCGGCCGGGTGACGGCCGAGATCGCCGAGGATAACGGCAAACGGATCCACGCCTGGTACGGCGCCAACAGCGACCAGGTTGGCTGGTTGATCGAAACTCACCAGCATGAGAGTGACGGTTTCAAGGACATCCGCCAGTCAGACCGCAAAGCCGGCTTCGACAAACAGGATTACGTCGCCAAGCTCCGACTGAATACCCGACCAGACGCTGACGTTTATCATCAGCTCGACCTGAAAGTGGATTACAGCGAAGAGCTGAGCCTGGAAACTTACCTCGGCTTGACCGATGCGGACTTTAACGCCAACCCGGCCCAGCGCTACTTTGCGTCTGAGCGGGATAACATGGATACCCAGCGCACCGGTTTCATGGCCCGGCATCTGGTGGATTTCAATAACGATGTAACCCTGACCACTACCGCCTACCGCAACCAATTCAAACGCAACTGGTACAAGGCCGCTGGCCTGAATTCCCTGATCAACGCCGCCAATGACGGTGATGCCCTCGCTCAGCAACAACTGCTTGGAGAGGCCGATCTGGCCGGCATCGAAATCAAGAATAACGCTCGCGAATACGAATCCCGGGGCATCGACTTTGTCGCAGACTGGGGTCTGGAACTGGCCGGCATGCGCCACGACCTGACCCTTGGCCTACGCTACCACGAAGACGACGTGGACCGCCTGCAGCCGGTGGACACTTTCGATCAGGTCATCGTTAACGGCCGGCCGGTTCTTCAGTATGTCTCAACCACCTCCGGAAGCGGCCTCAGCGGCAGCAATAACGCCATTGAGAAAGCCGAGGCCTGGAGCACCTACATCGCTGACCGGATTGCCGTGAACGACCGGCTTACTGTAACCGGCTTATTGCGTTACGAAGATATCGAGACCCGTCGGATTCGTTACCAACAGGAAGCCCGCACCGATGTGCACGACCGCGCGTCGAACACGACCGGTGAACTGCTGCCGGGCCTCGGCGCAACCTATAAGCTTGATGGTGGTATAACGCTTCTGGCCGGCATTCACCGTGGCATGGCACCCGCCGGTGCGGGCAGTACCGATGTTGATCCAGAGTTGAGCACCAACTATGAACTTGGCGCAAGGGTGCAGCGCGGAGCCGGCCGCTATGAACTGATCGGCTTTTACAGCGACTATGAGAACACGGTCCAGAACTGCTCCGTGGCCACCCCTTGCGCTGGTGGCCAGGACTTCGGCTCGGTCAGCCAGGGTGAAGCCCGCATTCAAGGCATCGAGGCTCTGGCTGGCTATGAGTTCGTCCTGACCAACGGCCTGTCGGTTCCGGTTGAAGCCACCTGGACCTACACCGATGCCGAGGTCACCAAAGACAGCGATTCCGGCAACGTCCTCAAGGGCGACAACCTGGTCTACCTGCCCGAGAACGTCCTGAACCTGCGCACCGGACTGCGCGCCGGTGACCAGTGGGATACGTATGTGAATGTATCTTATGTCGACGAGATGTGTATCGACAACGGCTGCGATCGCAGCGGCACCGATAACACGTTCAGAAAGACCGAATCGCTCACCGTGGTCGATCTCTCCGGCAGCTACCGCATAGCCGAAGGCGCCCGGGTCTTTGCCAAACTCGACAATGTGTTCGATACCCGGAAAATCATCGCCCGCTCACCCGATGGCGCCCGGCCCAATCTGCCGCGCACGGCATCCCTGGGCGTTACCGTCGATTTCTGATTGAAACCTCCTCATAAGAGGCTGATGGACCCGTCTGACTCAGGAAAACTTCAGCCCGGCCATTGACCGGGCTTTTTTCTGGGTTAGTGTTAGCGTTCAACAACG
>NZ_JACUUB010000156.1 GCF_014859525.1 Marinobacter sp. | reverse complement strand
GTAAGCGCCAATAAATCCGCACCTGTAGTTGATGTCCGAGTTTCGCCAAACTGATTCCTGCTTTCAAATAGAGGAGGAATCCGATGACCACCCCTGATTTACATAAGTTCTGGCAACAGACGCTATCGGACTGGCAGGCCTCGGGCCTGTCCGGTGCAGCCTACTGCAAACAAAAGTCGCTTGTTTATCATCGGTTTGTCTACTGGCGGCAGAAGCTGACTGGCAGCGAGGAGCCCATCAAGCCAGTTAAAACTCGATCCGGATTTACCCGCGTGGCCCCGATTCCGGATACCGGAGCCGGTTTGGCCGTCTCACTGCCCGGCGGCGTATCGATCACCGGGCTGCATGCCGGCAACATCGAGTTGCTGGGCATGGTGCTGAGACAGCTGTGATGCGTCACCGCTATCTGCGTCCCGCCTGGGATCTGCCGGAGATCTATCTGTACCGAAACCCCATCGACTTCCGTAAGCAGGCCAACGGCCTGGCCCTGCTGGTGGAACAGGAACTGGGGCACAGCCCGTTCTCCGGAGCCCTCTACGCCTTCACCAACCGGCAGCGGAACAAGATCAAATGCCTGATGTGGGAAGACAACGGCTTTGTGCTCTATTACAAGGCCCTGGCCGAGGAGAAATTCAAGTGGCCGGGGCCGTCCGATGACCTGATGTCGCTGACCGGCGAGCAGATCAACTGGTTGCTGGACGGCTACGACATCACGCTGTTGAGAGGCCATAAAACCCTGCATTACGAGAGCGTTGGATAGTGCTTTCTGTGGCACTTTTTTGGTGTGCCAGGACGTTGTTTTTGCTATAATTTCGACATGAAATCAACGCCTGATAACGCCCTCAAAACCCCGGATCTCAACGGTTTATCAACCGCTGAGATGGTGGCCGTTATCAGCGATCTTCAGCAACAACTGGCCGAAAAGGAAGACATTCTCCAAAGCCAGTTGAAACAGCAAGACGAGACCCTTCGGCGTCGCGACAACTATATCGTCATCCTCGAAGAACTGCTGCGCCACAAGAAGATCCAGCAGTTCGCGGCCAGCAGTGAAAAGCAGCCCAACCAGATCCTGTTGTTCGATGAAGCGGAGCTGGAAGTCGAGATTGATGAACTGCGCGATGAGCTGCCCGGGGATGTCGAAGAGGCCGACGCTCCTCGTCGTTCCCGCAAGCGTCGTCAGCGTGGCTTCTCTGATACGCTACTGCGCGAGCGCATTGAACTGACCCTCAGCGACGAAGAGAAAGCCGGTGCCACCAAGACCTTCTTCACCAAAGTGAAAGAGGAGCTGGAGTACATCCCGGCCCAGCTGAAAGTGCTGGAGTACTGGCAGGAAAAGGCGGTGTTCGAGCAGAACGGCGAAGAGCACATTGTTGCGGCCGCCCGTCCGGCGCGCCCGCTGGGCAAGTGCATCGCCACCCCGTCACTGCTGGCCTACCTCATTACCTCCAAGTACGCCGACGGCCTGCCGCTGTACCGTCAGGAGCAGATGTTCAAGCGTCTGGGTCACGAGGTCAGCCGCACCAGCATGGCTCACTGGATCATCCGGCTGAATGACGTCTTCCAGCCGCTGATCAACCTGATGCGGGAAACCCAGAACAGCGGTGATTACCTGCAAGCCGATGAAACCCGGATCCAGGTGCTCAAGGATGACGGTAAGACCGCCCAATCCGACAAATGGATGTGGGTCACCCGGGGTGGTCCACCGGGAAAACCCTCGGTTCTGTTCGAGTATGATCCATCACGAGGTGGCAAGGTGCCGGTGCGTCTGCTGGATGACTTCCAGGGTATTCTGCAAGCCGATGGCTATTCCGGCTATGGGCAGGTCTGTGCCACGAACAAGCTGACCCGAATCGGGTGTTGGGACCACGCGAGACGTAAATACGTGGAAGCGGCCCGGGCTGCGCCGGTCAAAGGCAAAAAAGGGCCACCCTCAAAAGCGGATGTAGCTCTGAGCCACATCCGCAAACTGTACGCCATTGAAAAGGCCGCCCGGGATCTGAGCGACGCGGAGCGGTATCGGGTTCGCCAGGAAAAGAGTCTGCCGTTGCTGAACGCCTTTAAAGCCTGGCTGGAGAAAAATGCCCCCAAGGTGATGAAAGGCCTGCTTACCCGTAAGGCCATGGATTACACCCTGAACCAATGGGACTACCTGGTCGGCTACTGTGAACGCGGTGACCTGAAGATCAGCAATGCCGGAGCAGAGAACGCCATCCGCCCGTTTGCCCTCGGCAGAAAGGCCTGGCTGTTCGCCGATACCCCACAAGGGGCGAAAGCCAGCGCCACCTGCTATTCGCTCATCGAAACCGCCAAGGCCAATGGCCTGGAGCCTTCCGCTTATATCCACCATGTGTTGGAACACATTGCTGAGGCCGACACGCTGGAGAAGCTCGAAGCGTTGCTGCCCTGGAATGCCGAGTTGCCTGCTTCGAAAAAAGTGGCTCAATACGATTAGGGCAAGAGGGTCGATTTAGCGGCGCTTAC
>NZ_JACUUB010000066.1 GCF_014859525.1 Marinobacter sp. | reverse complement strand
GGGATAGTGGTCGGCGTGGCAGGATTCGAACCTGCGACCCCTTCGTCCCGAACGAAGTGCGCTACCAAGCTGCGCCACACGCCGATCAACGGCCGGTATTATACGGATTGTTAGCCGTTTTACTAGCCCCCGTCCCTGGGGAAATGATTCCTATAACCGCGAAGCGCCCTATTACCCGGCAGTGGGCAGCAGGGAAATGTCGGCTACGCGCAGGAACAGGTTACGCAGGCGGTTGAGCAGCGCCAGGCGATTGTTGCGCACGGCGTCGTCGTCTGCCATCACCATTACCTCATCAAAGAAGGTATCGACCGGCTCGCGCAGGCTGGCCAGGGCGGTCAGCGCGGTGGCGTAATCGCCTTGCTCGAACAGCGGCAGTACCTTATTGGCAAGCTCATCCACCTTTGCCGCCAGCACTTTCTCCGACGCATCCTGCAACAAGGCGTTGTCTACGGTTTCGCCGATGCGGTCGCCACCCTGTTTGGTGAGAATGTTAGAGACTCGCTTGTTGGCTCCAGCGAGTGCCAGAGCTTCTGGCAGCTGGCGGAAGGCTTCGACGGCCTTGACCCGGCGGTCGAAGTCCAGCGGACGGCTCGGGCGGCGAGCGTGTACGGCCAGGTACACTTCGGCGCCGATGCCCTGCTCGTCGTAGTGGGCGCGGAAGCGCTCCAGCATGTAGTCCACCACGGTGCTGGCGGTATTCTTCTCGGTCAGCACGGTGAAGTTCTGCTCGGCCCATTCGCACACGGTTTGCAGATCCAGCGGCAGCTGCCGTTCGATGATGATACGCAGCACACCCAGTGAGGCGCGGCGCAAGGCGAATGGATCACGGGTACCGGAGGGCGGCTGGTTGATGCCAAACAGGCCCACCAGGGAGTCGATGCGGTCGGCGATGGCGACGGCGCAGCCGGTCAGGGTGGTGGGCAGGTCGTCGCCGGCAAAGCGCGGCATGTACTGCTCGTTCAAGGCCTTGGCCACGTCGGCGTGTTCGCCGTCGTTGGTGGCGTAGTACTGGCCCATGATGCCCTGCAGGTCAGTGAACTCCAGCACCATTTCGGTGACCAGATCGGTCTTGGCCAGCATGGCCGCGCGCTCGGCCAGGGCCGGGTCGCTGTTGATGGCCTCGGCGATCTTCTTGGCCAGCGCCGCTACCCGCACGGATTTATCGTAAAGGCTGCCGAGCTTGTCCTGGAACACGATGGGCTTGAGCGCCTCGATGCGGTCTTCCAGTTTGGTCTTGCGGTCGGTTTCGTAGAAGAAAGCGGCGTCGGACAGGCGCGGGCGAATGACCTTCTCGTTACCGGAAATCACCTGGGCCGGGTCTTTGCTTTCGAGGTTGGCCACGGTGATGAACAGTGGCAGCATCTGGTCGTTGGCATCCACTACGTGGAAGTATTTCTGGTGCTCCTTCATGGAGGAGATCAGCGCCTCAGCCGGCACCTCCAGAAAACGCTCTTCGAACCGGCCCATCAGCGGGACCGGCCACTCGTTCAGAGCGGTCACTTCGTCCAGCAGCGCTTCGTCAATGACGGCTTTGCCGTTGGCTTCTTTCTCCGCCAGTTGGGCAACGCCCTGACGAATCTGTTCACGGCGCTCGGCGAAGTCGGCCAGCACGTAGCCTTCCTGCTTCAGTACCACTTCGTAATCGGCCGGGGTGGGTACGATCAGCTCTTTTGGGCAATGGAAACGATGGCCACGGGTTTTGTTGCCGGGCTTGAGGTTCATCACCGGGGTGTCTATCACTTTGTTGCCGAAGAGCAGGATCAGCCAGTGTACAGGGCGAACAAACTCGGTTTTGTGGGCGCCCCAGCGCATACGCTTGGGAATGGGTAGCGCCGCCAGGGATTTCTCCACCAGTTCGGGCATCAACTCAATGGTTGGCTTGCCCTGCTCCACGGTGCGGTATACCAGCCAGGCCCCCTTGTCGGTTTCCAGAGTGTCGAGCTGGTCCGGCGTAATGCCCAGTGAGGTGGCAAAGCCGGTCAGGGCCCGGGTTGGGTTGCCGGCGTCATCAAAGGCGGCTTTTACCGCCGGGCCCCGCTTCTCAACCGGCTTGTCTGGCTGGGCGTCGGCCAGGTCACGAATACGTACCGCGAGGCGGCGGGGTGCGGCGAAGGCTTCCACCTTGCCAAATGCCACGCCAGCCTCTTCCAGGCCTTTGACGATGCCTTGGGTAAAGGCATCAGACAGTGGTTTGAGGGCTTTCGGAGGCAGCTCTTCGGTGCCCAGTTCAACCAAAAAATCCTGTGTAGCCATTATGCGTTCCCCTGTTCCTGCGGTGCCTTGTTGGCTTTCTTGCCCTTCTTGTTGGCCTTGGCTTCAGCAGCCTCGGCGGCGGCCAGCACTTCCTTGCGAAGGTGCTCAGGCGCCAGCGGGAAGCCCTGTTTGCGGCGGCTCTCGAAGTAGGCCTGGGCCACGGAGCGTGCCAGGGTGCGTACACGCAGGATGAAACGCTGTCGCTCGGTTACGGAAATGGCGTGGCGGGCGTCCAGCAGGTTAAACGTGTGAGAGGCTTTGAGTACCTGTTCGTAGGCCGGCAGCGGTAGCCCGGCTTCGATCAGGCGGGCGCTTTCCCGTTCATAAATGTCGAAGCTGTGGAACAGGAACTCGGTGTCGGCGTGCTCAAAGTTGTAGGTGGACTGCTCCACTTCGTTCTGATGGAACACATCGCCGTAGGTGACTACGCCGTCCGGGCCGTTGGTCCACACCAGGTCGTACACGCTGTCCACACCCTGAAGGTACATGGCGATGCGCTCAAGGCCATAGGTCAGCTCGCCGGTGACCGGGAAGCATTCCAACCCACCCACCTGCTGGAAGTAGGTGAACTGGGTTACTTCCATGCCGTTCAGCCATATTTCCCAGCCCAGACCCCAGGCGCCCAACGTCGGGGATTCCCAGTTATCTTCCACAAAGCGGATGTCGTGCACCAGTGGGTCCAGGCCCAGGGCGCGCAGCGAATCCAGGTACAGCTCCTGAATGTTGTCCGGAGACGGCTTGAGCACTACCTGAAACTGGTAATAGTGCTGCAGGCGATTGGGGTTTTCACCGTAGCGGCCGTCGGTGGGGCGGCGGCTGGGCTGGACGTAGGCCGCGTTCCAGGTTTCCGGACCAATGGAGCGCAGGAAGGTGGCCGGATGGAAAGTACCGGCGCCGACTTCCATGTCGAGCGGCTGGAGCACCACGCAGCCGTGCTGCGCCCAGAAATTCTGCAGTGCCAGGATGAGACCCTGGAAGGTCTTGATATCCGGCGCGGAGTTGTTGGTTGCCTTGTCTGTCACGACGTTTGCCTGCTGGTCAGTCTGTGTGTGGCGCCCCGGTTTGCGAGGCACTCCGAATTTTGAGAACGCGCATTATACGCTGGCTGGCGTTGCATTTCTAAGTGCCAGCCAGGGTGTTGTTTTGCTTGAGATCAATCAGAAGAAGGTGAGGCCCACCTGGAACAGCTTTTCCACATCCCGGATCCGGGTTTTGTCTACCAGAAACAGGATGACATGGTCATCCGGCTGCACCCGGATGTGGTCGTGGGCAATCAGTACTTCGTTGTGGCGGACGATGGCGCCGATGGTGGTGCCTGGCGGCAAGTTGATTTCGTCCAGACGTTTGCCAACCACCTTTGACGAGCGGTGATCGCCGTGGGCAATCGCTTCGATGGCCTCGGCCGCGCCCCGGCGCAATGAGTGAACGTTAACCACATCGCCCCGGCGCACGTGGGTGAGCAGGCTGCCGATGGTGGTTTGCTGGGGTGAGATGGCAACGTCGATGTCGCCGCCCTGAATCAGATCCACGTAATCCGGATTGTTGATCAGAGTGAGTACCTTGCGAGCACCCAGGCGTTTGGCCAACAAAGACGCCATGATGTTAGCTTCGTCATCGTTGGTGACGGCACAGAACACATCGGTGTTTTCGATGTTTTCTTCTAACAGGATGTCTTTGTTGGCGGCATCGCCCTCCAGGACCACGGTTTTACGCAGCCTTTCAGATAGCATCACGCAACGGTCGTGGTCCCGCTCCAGGATCTTTACCTGGTAGCGATTTTCCAGGGTGTTCGCCAGTCGGTAACCGATGTTGCCACCACCACAGATAAAAATGCGCTTGTAGGGCTTGGACAGTGGCTGTAGCTCGCTCATGACCGAGCGAATGTGATCAGAGGCGGCGATGAAGAACACTTCGTCACCGTCTTCAATCACCGTGTCGCCGTGGGGCATGATGGCCCGGTCCTTGCGGAAAATGGCGGCAACGCGGGTATCGATCCGGGGCATGTGGGCGCGCAGGTAAGACAGTTCATGGCCCACCAGTGGTCCGCCTTCCGCGGCACGTATAGCCACCAGCCTTACTAAACCTTTGGAGAATTCCAGAACCTGCAGGGTGCCCGGATATTCGATCAGCCGGGTAATGTGCTTGGTCACCAGGTGTTCAGGGCTGATCAGAACGTCAATCGGGAAGCCGCGCAGGCTGTCCAGATCTTTCTCCACATCCCGCTGGTAAAACAGCTCTTGTTTGGCCAGGTAAGCATTGGCGCGAACCCGGCAGATGGTGGTCGGGGTTTTGTACAACAGCTTGGACACCTGGCAGGCGACCATATTGGTTTCATCGCTGTTGGTCACCGCAATCACCATGTCGGCATCTTCGGCGCCGGCCTGGCGCAATACCGTTGGATAAGAGGCCTTGCCGTGCATCGTACGGATGTCCAGACGATCCTGCAGTTCCCGCAGGCGGGCACTGTCGCTGTCGATGACGGTGATGTCGTTGGCCTCGTTGGCGAGGTTTTCCGCAAGGGTGCCACCAACCTGGCCCGCACCAAGAATCAGGATTTTCATGCTTCAGGTTTCTCCAGCACGGCGTAGAAAAAGCCGTCGTGGCTGTCCGGGTCTGGTAATAACTGGCGACCGGCGTTCATGTCCTGGCCCCAGGCCGAGTCAATCGGAATCAGCGTTGCGCGTGCCTGCTGTTTCAGGAATCGCTGAATTATACGGTGGTTCTCTTGTGGAAACACCGAGCAGGTGGCGTATACCAGTCGGCCGCCGGGTTTCAGGATAGACCACATGGCGTCAAGCAGGCCAAGCTGGATGCTCGCCAGCGGCACGATGTCAGATTCCCTGCGCAGTAATTTGATGTCCGGGTGCCGGCGGATCACCCCGGTAGCGCTGCAGGGCACGTCCAGCAGAATGCGGTCAAAGGCCTGACCGTCCCACCATTGCTCAGTGTTGGCGGCATCGGCCTCTTTCAGGGTAGCGACCAGGTCCAGGCGGTCGAGATTTTCCTGAACTCTGGGCAGACGCTCGGCAGACTCGTCGATGGCCACTACCTCGTCCAGATCGGCGCACGCTTCCAGAATGGCGCAGGTTTTGCCGCCCGGAGCGGCGCAGGCGTCCAGTACTCGCTGGCCTGGCTGCAGATCCATCAGCGTGGAACACAACTGGGCGGCTTCGTCCTGAACGCTGGCGGCGCCATCATCAAACCAGGGCAGGCGTTCGACGGGGACCGGGCGCTCAAGCTGAATGCCAAACGGGGCAAAGCGGGTGGGTTGGGCGCCGATGCCAGCTTCTTTCAAGAGCGCGAGGTACTCGTCCCGGCTGAAGCGCCGGGCGTTCACCCGAAGGGTCATGGGTGCCTGGGTGTTGTTGGCATCCAGAATGGCCTGCCAGTCGTTCGGCCAGTTATGCCGCAGTTTTTCGACGATCCACACCGGGTGGCTATAGCGGCTGCTGTCGTCTGTGGGCTCTGGCGCCCCTTCGCGCTCAGCGGCACGCAACACACCGTTGACGAGCCCGGTCAGGTGCGGTTTGTCGAGCTCACGACAGGCTTCTACGGTTTCATTCAAGACGGCGTATGTAGCCTGTTCGCTGAAGCGAAGCTGGAATAAGGCCACCAGCATCAGATGGTGGATAACCCGGTCTGGCTTACGTAAGGGTTTTTTCAGACGTTGATTGAGTTCACCTTCTAGCCGGTGAAACCAGCGGCAGCTTCCGTAGCAGATCGCCTGCAGCTGTGGTCTTTGTTCCGGTGGCAGCTGACCCAGGGCCAGCGGCAGGCACTGGGACAACGACTGACCGTTCTCGACCGCCAGCAACACATTGGCTGCGACGGCACGAAACGACAGGGGCGGATAGGCCATGATCAGCGCAGCTCCTGTTCTGGCATGAGCACCGGCTTGCCGCCGTTGATCAGATCATTCACGCTCAGAGCGCGGGTACCGGGTAGTTGAACCAAGGTAACTCTTAAGGTGCCATTGCCACAGGCAACGTCGATGCCTTCCCGCTCACGCCGTAATACCGTGCCGGGTGCTTTGTCACTGTTCTGTTCCAGTGCGCGGGCCTGATGCAGGCGAATGCGCTGATCGCCAAGATCGCTGTAGGTACCGGGCCAGGGATTGAAGGCGCGGATCAGCCGTTCAATCTCCGATGCGCTGCGGCTCCAATCGATATGCCCTTCTTCTTTCGAGAGCTTGTGGGCATAGTTGGCGTCGGCGTCGTTCTGGGCTTCGCCAATCAGCGGACCTTTGCTGAGCTTGGTCAGTGTTTCGACAATGGCCGCACCGCCGATGTCGGCCAGTCTGTCATGCAGACTGCCGCCGGTGTCGTCTGGTTGAATGGCGGTGGTAACTTTTAACAGCATATCGCCGGTATCGAGGCCAACGTCCATCTGCATGATAGTGATGCCGGTGTTGGTGTCGCCTGCAGCAATGGCCCGCTGAATAGGTGCAGCCCCTCGCCAGCGAGGCAACAGGGAGGCGTGGATGTTCAGGCAGCCATGCGTGGGCAGGTCGAGAACGGCTTTCGGCAGAATAAGGCCGTAGGCGGCAACGATCATGACGTCAGGCTGCAGGGCAGCCAGCTCTTGCTGGGCATCTTCCGGTTTCAGGCTCTGGGGCTGGAACACCGGAATGTCAGCGTCTAACGCAACTTGCTTGACCGGGCTGGGCATTAGCTTGCGGCCACGGCCGGCGGGACGGTCCGGCTGGCTGTATACACCCACCACCTGATGGCCAGCTTCCAGCAGAGCCTTCAGGGCAGTGGCGGCAAAATCCGGCGTGCCGGCAAAAACGATTCGCACGGTGATGTCATCTCTGTGTCGTTGAATACGAAAAGACCGGGTCGCAACCCGGTCCTGAATTCGGCTCGATGCTGAGTGTTGCTCAGGCGCTCTGTTTGTGCTGTTTTTCCAGCTTCTTGCGTATGCGAGTGCGCTTGAGAGAGCTCAGATAATCCACGAACAGCTTGCCGTTCAGGTGGTCCATCTCATGCTGGATACAGACCGCCAGGAGGCCGGTGGCTTCCAAAATAAATTCTTCGCCGTTACGGTCTTTGGCGGTAATCCGGCAGTGTTCGATGCGCTTCACGTCTTCGTAGAATCCCGGCACCGACAAGCAGCCTTCCTGCATGGCTTCCAGCTCGCCATCCAGAACCTCGATTTTCGGGTTAATAAACACCCGGGGCTCGCTCTTGTCTTCGGACAGGTCCATTACGATGATCTGTTTGTGCACATTCACCTGGGTAGCCGCCAGGCCAATGCCGGACGCATCGTGCATGGTCTCGAACATGTCGTCGATCAGCTTGCGGATGTCGTCAGTCACCTCTCCGACCGGCTTGGCAATGGTGCGAAGACGGGGATCGGGATATTCAAGAATCTCTAAAATCATAGTGCTTTGGCTTCTCTGAAATGCGACGGCGGTCTGCGCAAATTTTCG
The DNA here is from genome assembly GCF_014859525.1 of Marinobacter sp. Lineage (GTDB taxonomy): Bacteria > Pseudomonadota > Gammaproteobacteria > Pseudomonadales > Oleiphilaceae > Marinobacter. Next base: position 7,544 of record NZ_JACUUB010000066.1, on the reverse strand, counting down.
TCATGAATTTATCATAACGCCAATGTGATGCTGCTATTATCCGATAAATTACCGATTGAGTACAAACTGATCAGTTAATAGTTAAAATCTTTCAAACTTGCTGCAGAATTTACTCGAAGAACAAAAGATAACATCACAAATCCCCGGACATCTTCTATAGTAACGGGAATAACAACGTAATAAGCTGCGAGAATACTGCGGCGACGTTACCGAACGCTTAGATTCAAGGCACGCGATCAAGGATATAGACAATGAGGAAACTGTTGTACGCTCTGGCAGCCACTGCGCTGCTGTTTACCTCCTGGGCCCAGGCACAACCAGAGCTGAGGTCTGATCATCCTGAGCGTTACACTGTCGTCAAAGGAGATACCCTTTGGGACATTTCAGGGCGATTCCTGAACAACCCCTGGTACTGGCCAGAAATCTGGCACGTGAACCCGCAGGTTGCCAACCCCCACCTGATTTATCCGGGCGACCGACTGGCTCTGGTGTACATCGACGGCAAGCCCCGTATTACCAAAGTGGCGACCAGCGATGTGATCAGGCTGTCTCCTCAGATTCGATCTGAAGCCATCGATACTCCGATCCCGGCGATCCCTCTGGACGCGATCAGCAGTTTTCTGACGGATACCCGGATCGTATCGGCCGCCGAGATCAACGGGGCACCCTACGTACTGGAAGGTGAAGACGGTCGCATCATTACCGGTGCCGGTGACCGGGTATATGCCCGGGGCCAGAAGCCGGCAGATCGCGTGGGCGTCTTCCGCCGCAGCAAAGAATTTGTGGACCCTGAAACAGGAGAGTTTCTTGGCCTGGAAGCCCGCAGTATTGCCCGCGGTACGGTCACAGCGGAGAACAGCGATGTCCTGACTCTGATGCTGACCCAGTCCAGTGAAGAAGTTCGCATCGGCGACCGTCTGCTGGTCAACGAAGATCGGGGCCTGACCACTAACTTTGTGCCCAGTTCTCCAGATGAGGAGGTCCATGGCGTGATGATCTCGGTCGATGGCGGTGTCAGTCAGATCGGCCAATACGACGTGGTCGCGATCAATCGTGGTGAGCGTGAAGGCCTGCAATCGGGTAACGTGCTGGCGGTGATGAAAGCCGGCAATATGGTGCGTGATCCGGTCACTGGAGAAACCATTGAGCTGCCGTCCGAGCGTGCTGGCTTGCTGATGGTTTTCCAGACTAACGAGAAAATGAGTTACGGTCTGATTCTGAAGGCAACTCGTGCGTTGTCCGTCGGTGATCGGGTAACCAACCCCTGATACCCTCAGCTTATATGTGGTGATAAAATACAATGGCCGGGCAGGATAGCCCGGCCATTGTCGTTTTCAAGGATGAAATCATGTCTGCACAAGTCGTTCTGCAATCCCCGAGCAGTCGTTGGCTGCTTTTGACGCGTCTGCCCGGATTCGGTCTTAGAGTGCGGGAACGCATTCTCGCCAACTCCGAAAGCCTGATCGACATTCTTACGATGAATGCCGCTACGCTTAAAGCCATGGGCCTGGCCGGCGATGCGATTTCGGCGGTGATGGCCTGGCAAGCCGGTGATACGGAGCAGGCCGTGGTCCGGGACGTTCTGCGTATCAAGGCAGCCTGTCTTAAAGACGCTATTTTTATGGTGGGCCTTGGTGAGGCTGGTTACCCGGATGCATTGCGTCATATTCATAATGCACCTTTGCTGCTTTATGGTCGTGGCGACAGCAGCCTGTTGCATCGGGACCAGCTGGCCATGGTCGGTAGCCGCAATGCCACTCGAGCCGGTCTTGACCATGCCCGGCAGTTTGCCGCGGAGCTTGGTCGTCGCGGGCTTGTTATCACCAGTGGCCTCGCCCTGGGCATTGATGGCGCAGCTCATGCCGGCGCCCTGGATGCCAGCGTTCCGACCATTGCCGTGGTGGGTTGCGGTCTGGACCAGTTTTACCCTGCGCAACACCGTAAACTGGCCCATCGCATTATTGAGCATGGGCTGATTGTATCGGAGTACCCGCCGGGTACCCAGCCAAGGGCGGCCTATTTCCCCCAACGGAACCGGATTATCAGTGGTCTCAGCCGCGGGGTGCTGGTGGTCGAGGCAAGTCTCCGAAGTGGCTCTTTGATCACCGCCAGAACCGCTCTGGAACAGGGCCGGGAGGTGTTTGCTATTCCGGGCTCGGTGCACAGTCCGGTGGCGCGCGGTTGTCATCAGTTGATTAAACAGGGCGCCCGGTTGGTAGAGACCGCTGACGACGTTCTGGAAGAGCTGGGAACCTGGTGGTCTATGCCCAGTGGCTCGGCTTCGGAACAGGCCCGCCCGCCGGTGTCTGACACTTCCGGCCTGGACAGTCGGGAAATCGCGGTACTCGAGGCTTTGGGGTATGATCCACAGTCTACCGATGCACTGAGCCTGGCCACTGGTCTGCCGGCTGATCAACTGATGCAGTCGCTGTTGCTGCTGGAGCTTGAAGGTTTGGTGAACACTGCTCCCGGGGGATATCTTCGAGTCGCCTGAGCCGAGCATGACGAATGATGGTTGCTGATTGCGATGGCTGGAGAGTCCGTTATGAAGTCCCCGCTTAGCCCCTGGCAGTTACACTGCGCCCGCCGCACGGTGCTGGCTGGTGGCGTTCTGGCCTACCCCACCGAAGCAGTATGGGGCCTTGGATGTGATCCCTGGGATCAAGCTGCTGTTGAGCGCATTTTGCAGTTAAAGCAGCGCCCGGTGGAAAAAGGCGTGATTTTGGTGGCGTCTTCCGTGGAGCAAGTCGCCTTCCTGCTAGACCCACTTCCCAAGGCATTGCAGCAAGAGGCGGAGCGCCACTGGCCGGGTCCGGTGACGTGTCTGCTGCCGGATGTGAATCGTCAGATCCCGGTGTGGGTTCGCGGCCAGCACGACTCGATTGCGGTCAGGGTCAGCGATCACCCGGTGGTTCGGGCACTTTGTGAGGCCGCCGGCATGCCCCTGGTATCCACCTCCTGCAACCCGGCCGGGCGCCAACCGGCCCGGCATATCTGGCAGGTACGCCGCTACTTTGGTCAGGGGCTGGACTGGGTTGTGCCGGGCGCGCTTGGTGGTCATCGTAATCCCAGTCGCATCATTGATATTGTCACCGGACAACAGTTTCGTTAGGAGAATCCATGTCTCAGCAGCCAGATACCCAGGCAGTTAAAGCGTATCTTCTGGACCTTCAGGAGCGTATTTGTCAGCGGCTGGAAGCAGTGGATGGCAAGGCCTCGTTTATCCGGGACAGCTGGCAGCGCCCGGAAGGCGGGGGCGGTGTCAGTCGCGTCATGGCCGATGGCGGAGTGATTGAAAAAGGGGGGGTGAATTTCTCCCATGTCATGGGTGACACCATGCCGGCCTCGGCCACGGCCCACCGCCCGCAACTGGCTGGCGCGCCCTGGCAAGCGATGGGCGTGTCGCTGGTGATTCATCCGGAAAACCCCTATGTGCCGACCTCTCACGCCAATGTGCGGTTTTTCATCGCGACGCCGAAAAATGCCGAGCCAGTGTACTGGTTTGGCGGCGGTTACGATCTGACGCCCTATTACGGTTTTGATGAAGATTGCGTGCACTGGCACCGCACGGCGCGAGATGCCTGCCGGCCTTTTGGTGCTGATGTGTATCCGAATTTCAAAACGTGGTGCGATGATTATTTCTATCTGAAACACCGCCAGGAACCCCGTGGGGTCGGCGGCCTGTTCTTTGATGATCACAATACCGGTGATTTTGCTCGCGACTTTGCCTTTATGCAGGCGGTGGGCGACAGTTACATAGAAGCCTATGAGCCAATTGTGCGGCGCAGGTTTGATCAACCCTGGGGCGAGCGGGAGCGCGACTTTCAGCTTTATCGTCGCGGGCGTTATGTGGAGTTCAATCTGGTGTACGACCGGGGCACCCTGTTTGGCCTGCAATCCGGTGGCCGCACCGAATCCATCCTGATGTCGTTGCCGCCGCTGGTACGCTGGGACTATGACCGGCAGCCGGAGCCCGGCTCTGCGGAAGCCAGGCTGACCGATGATTTCCTGACAGGCCGTAACTGGCTGGAGGGCACAGATGACTAACCAATTGTATGCGGTGGTGGGGAACCCCATCAGTCACAGCAAATCGCCGAGGATTCACAGCCTGTTTGCCCGGCAGACTGGCGAGCAGTTGGAGTACACCGCCATTCAGGCGCCGCTCGACGATTTTTCTGGCACTGTGCGGCACTTTTTTGAGCGGGGCGGAAAAGGTTTGAATGTAACGGTGCCCTTCAAGGAGCAGGCCTGGACTCTGGCCGATCATCGGACTCCCCGCGCAGAGAAGGCCGGCGCTGCCAATACGCTCTATCTTGATAAAGATCAGGACCTGGTGGCCGATAACACAGACGGTGTGGGCATTGTGCGGGACTTGCAGAATAACCACGGTATTGTACTCAAGGGCGCCAGGATTCTGGTGTTGGGGTCTGGCGGTGCGGTAAGGGGTGTCCTGGGTCCGATACTGGCCGAGCAGCCAGCGGCATTGACCATCGCCAATCGTACCGTGACCAAGGCTGAGGCTTTGGTACGGCTGTTTGCACAGGATGCCGGCGCTGCGATGCTGGCGGCCTGCGGATTTGATCAACCGGATCAGCCCTTTGATCTCGTGATCAATGGCACCAGTGCCAGCCTGCAGGGGGATTTGCCCCCAGTGTCGGCAAACGTGATCGGTCCAGACACCGTGGTGTACGACATGATGTACTCTTTGCAGACCACAACATTTAATCAGTGGGCGTTGGACATGGGTGCTCGCCGTGTCTACGACGGACTGGGTATGTTGGTAGAACAGGCCGCAGAATCGTTTTATGTGTGGCGGAAGGTGCGCCCTGAGACCACGCCGGTGATTGAAGAATTGAGAACCGATTAAGGCCAATGTTCCTGGCCACATCATAAGGGTTGCGCATGGATATTCTCACGCTTGTCGGGTTGCTTGCCGGAATTCTGATCGTCGTGCTGGCTATGTTGGCGAACGCGACGGCGCTGACCTTTCTGAACCTGCCGGGCCTTGCCATCGTGCTTGGTGGCACCTTTGCGGTCACGCTGATCAAGTTCCGCATGGCCTCGGTGGTCAGCGCCTTCAGGCTGGCCATGCGCACCGTGTTTACCGATCGTTTGCCGCGCCCTGCGGAATTGATTCGGGAAGTGGGCGTACTGGCTCGGGTGGTGCGCAAAGAAGGTATTCTGGGCCTGGAAAATCACGAAACCGAGAATGAATTCCTGCAAAAAGCAATCAACCTGTGTGTTGATGGCCACCCACCGGAACTGGTGGAAGAAGCGCTGCTGCAAGAATCCCAACAGACCGCAGAGCGTTATGAGGTTGCCGAGCGGGTGTTTCGCGGTATTGGTGAGTCCGCGCCGGCCATTGGTATGCTCGGCACCTTGGTTGGACTGGTGCAGATGCTGAACACGCTTGATGATCCATCTTCCATTGGCCCGGCCATGGCCATTGCCCTGCTGACCACCCTTTACGGTGCTTTTATAGCCCAGCTTATCGCCCTGCCCCTGGCCGATAAGCTGCAACTGAAAGCTGAAGATGATTCCCGCAACCAGATGCTGATCGTCACCTCGATGAAGAGCATCATGCGCGGTGAAAATCCCAGAGTCATGACAGAGTTGTTGTCTTCCTACGTGACGCCGGAACACCGGACCAATCTGGAACCGGAGCGGGAGGCCTGAGGTTTGCAACCAGCGCGGCCATTGAAAAAGAACGCACATAAAAAACGTACACCAGACTGGATTGTCACCTTCGCAGATCTGGCCGTCTTGCTGCTGACGTTTTTTATTCTGTTGTTGTCGTTCGCCGAGATGGATGCGGAAAAATACCGGGCCATGGCTAACTCGATGGCTTTGGCTTTTGGCTCGAGTAATGTGCTGGCAGAGGACATTGGCGGCTCACCATTGACGCTGATCGAGGCCGATACGGTGTCTTTGCCCGAGCCGTCCGAGACATGGCAGGATCAGCCGGAATTCATCGATGAGCGAGCTGAACGCGCCGAAGCACGGCAGATACCGGGCGGGGTTCTGGATCTGGCTGGCCGTCTGATTCAGGAGCTGGAGGCCGAAGTGGCATCGGATGCGCTGCTCGTCAATTACGATGAAGACCAGGTGATTATCCGCTTTTCCGAAGAGGCGACCTTCCGTTCTGGTGATGCGGCCATCAAACCGGAGATGATTCCGATCATTGAGCGAGTGGTTCAGGTGCTGTCCGCGTGCACGGGGGATGTTGTCGTGTCGGGCCATACCGACGATGTGCCCATTGCAAGCGGGCGCTACCGGTCGAACTGGGATTTATCTGCGGCCCGGGCCGTGTCTGTGGTGCATGAACTGGTGCTGAACCGACAGATTCCCGCAGACCAGGTAGTGGCTGCCGGTCGCGCAGAAACCCGTCCTCTTGCGACCAACGACACTCCTGAAAACCGGGCAGCTAATCGCCGTGTTGAAATATCGATCCGTAACCCGGACTGCGACGAAGCCGTGCCCACCCGTGACCTGCCGGTCGAAATTCTGCCCTGAAGGCTGATGCCTTATACTCCGAGCGCAGATTCTCATAGTGCATTCATATAACTGACGCAGATTCAAAGCCTTATACTGTGCGGCTCATACTTTGCCAGATAGCAGGAGTTTCGAACATGAGCGGACCAGAAAAACCGAAAGTTATTGGGGAAGAGTGGAGTGACGAGCGGGTAAAAAGCTTTCTTGACCTGTCGCCTTGGGATAAGACGCTCAATCCCGACAACTTTGTACTGACACGGGCTTATGAGTCCATGCGGGCGGAAGATTTTGAGCGGTTTATCGGATTTTTTGTGGCCGCCGGCCGAGATCTTAATGCGGAGGATCCCCGTGGCCAGACCCTGCTTGATCGGGTGTCACAACATGGTCGCAGTGCCGATTACGCCCGCGCCATGGAAAGCGCCGGCGCAAGGCGTAAGGTATCCGCCGGAACCTGAATTCCGGCGGATACGGCGCGAATGCGGGTTTGCTGTTAAGACCGCTCTGTTAACGCTCGTTAAGGTACTGGTCTTTGAGTTTGACGTAATTGGCAGCGGTGTATTTGAAAAAGGTTCTTTCTTTGTCGGTGAGTGCTCGGGCCTGTTTGCACGGTGAACCGACATACAGGTATCCGGATTCTAGCCGCTTGCCTGGTGGTACCAGAGTTCCGGCCCCGATGATTACCTCGTCCTCGACCACGGCCCCGTCCATCACGGTGCAACCCATTCCGACCAGTACCCGGCTGCCTATGGTGCAGCCATGCAACAAGGCTTTATGGCCAACGGTTACGTCATCACCAATGATTAACGGCCAGCCGCCGGGGTTAAAATCACTGGCGTGAGTGATGTGCAGCACCGAGCCATCCTGGATGCTGCAGCGGTCACCAATGCGGATCTTGTGCATGTCGCCGCGAATCACCGTGATCGGCCACACTGAGCAATCCTCACCCATAATCACATCGCCAATCACCACCGCACTCTCGTCTACCCAGCTGCGTTCGCCGAATTGTGGTGTGATACCCTTGTGAGCTCGTACATTTGCCATTACATATACCT
>NZ_JACUUB010000065.1 GCF_014859525.1 Marinobacter sp. | reverse complement strand
TCGCGAAGGCGGCCGTACCGTTGGTGCCGGCGTGGTTTCAAAGATCATCGAGTAATCCCTCGGGATTGCTCTTTGTTGTTGCACTGAGTTGTTTCGGTGCAGGCCAGTAGCTCAATTGGCAGAGCAGCGGTCTCCAAAACCGCAGGTTGGGGGTTCGATTCCCTCCTGGCCTGCCATTTTTCAACATCCGGATACATAAGTTGATTCCTATGGAGTCAAAAGCTGTTCAGTCGAACAATCGTTTCGACACCGTGAAATGGTTGGTTGTTTTTCTTCTGATTGCCGTCGGTGTGGTTGGTAATCAGTATTTCAGTGCCGAATCCGTGCTCTATCGGGCTATTGCTCTTGTTGCGCTGGCTTTGGTTGCTGCCTTTGTGGCGCTGCAGACCGATCGCGGTCGGCGATTTGCTGCCCTTCTGAAAGAAGCTCGGGTAGAGATCCGGAAGGTCGTGTGGCCTACCAAACCCGAACTGATTCAAACCACCGTTATTGTTGTTGTGTTTGTATTGGTTGTGGCGATTATTTTGTGGGGTATGGATTCGCTGATCAGTTGGGTGGTCGCCGGATTTATCGGTTAACGGGAGTGGGCAATGGCTAAGCGCTGGTACGTCGTTCATGCGTATTCTGGCTTTGAAAAGCACGTAATGCGCACTCTTATCGAGCGTATTGCGCTTGAAGAGATGGAAGACAAGTTTGGCGAAATCCTGGTTCCGACCGAGGAAGTTGTCGAGATGCGTGATGGGAAGAAGCGCAAGAGTGAGCGCAAGTTCTACCCCGGATACGTGCTTGTTCAGATGGAAATGGACGATGCGTCGTGGCACCTTGTAAAAAATACGCCCAGGGTTCTTGGGTTTATTGGTGGCACAAAAGATAAGCCTGCACCGATCACAGAGCGTGAAGCTGAAGCAATCCTTCGCCGTGTTGAGAGCGGAGCAGATAAGCCCAAGCCCAAGACGCTGTTTGAGCCGGGTGAAGTGGTTCGCGTTGTTGAGGGTCCGTTTGCAGACTTCAACGGCGTTGTAGAAGAAGTCGACTACGATAAGAGTCGAGTCAAAGTTGCTGTTTTGATCTTCGGTCGTTCAACTCCGGTAGAGTTGGAGTTTGGGCAGGTTGAGAAGGACTGACAGCGGCTCATAAGCTGAAAGCTCGCGCGCTATGGCGACGCGGGCTTTTTGTGTCTGCTTTTTGCAGTTGTAACAAACGGGGAGCCGAAAGGCGCTAGAACCCACAGGAGAGCTATCATGGCCAAGAAAATCGACGCCTACATCAAGCTTCAGGTTGCTGCCGGTCAGGCCAACCCGAGCCCCCCCGTTGGTCCCGCACTGGGCCAGCGTGGCGTAAACATCATGGAATTCTGCAAGGCGTTCAACGCCAAGACCCAGGGTATGGAGCCTGGTCTGCCGATTCCTACTGTTATCACTGTATACAGTGACCGCAGCTTTACGTTCGTTACCAAGACGCCGCCGGCGCCGGTTCTGCTAAAAAAGGCAGCAGGCATCAAAAGCGGTTCTGGTCGTCCGAACACTGAAAAAGTGGGCACCGTTACCCGCGCTCAGCTTGAGGAAATTGCCAAGACCAAAGAGCCGGACATGACTGCAGCCAACTTGGAAGCAGCGGTTCGTACCATTGCCGGAACTGCCCGCAGCATGGGCCTGAATGTGGAGGGTCTGTAAGATGGCTAAGCTGAGCAAGCGTCAAAAGTTGATTCGTGAAAAAGTTGAGTCTGCACGCGCCTATTCCGTAGATGAGGCCGTTGCACTGTTGGCTGAACTCGGTCAGACCGTAAAATTCAAAGAATCCGTTGATGTTGCTGTGAACCTGGGTGTGGATGCACGTAAATCTGACCAAGTTGTTCGTAGCAGCACCGTTCTGCCTCACGGTACTGGTAAGACCGTACGTGTTGCAGTTTTTACCCAGGGCGCCAACGCTGAAAAAGCAACTGCTGCCGGTGCAGACATCGTAGGCATGGATGACCTGGCTGAAGAAGTCAAAAAAGGCAACATGGATTTTGACGTGGTCATTGCCACGCCGGATGCCATGCGTGTTGTTGGTCAGTTGGGCCAGATTCTGGGTCCCCGTGGCCTGATGCCGAACCCGAAGGTTGGTACCGTAACCGCTGACGTTGAGACTGCGGTCAAGAACGCCAAAGCGGGTCAAGTACGTTACCGTACTGACAAGAACGGCATCATCCACGCTCCGCTGGGTAACGTTGAATTTACTGCACAGACCATCAAGGAGAACCTTGAAGCTCTGGTTGCGGACCTGAAAAAGGCCAAGCCCGCATCGTCCAAAGGTGTGTATCTGAAAAAGATCACGATCTCTTCGACGATGGGTCCTGGCCTGACTATCGATCAGGGCTCTTTGAGCGTCTGACCGGTAGTTACTTTGTAGTCTAGGCGGAAGCCGAGGCTGTCAAAGACCGCAGGCCCCCGAGGCCCTCGGAAACGAGGGCTGCAAGGGTTAAAGCAACGCCTGCGCAGACGGTGTGACGACGTTCTCTCTGAACCCAAACACCGTTAGGCGCCCTTTTTTGGGCAATGATGGGTTTGCCGGGATTAACCTGGCGAAATCGAGGAGAAATCCAGTGGCAATTAGACTCGAAGACAAGAAAGCGATCGTCGCTGAAGTCAACGAGACTGCTGGAGCTGCTCTGTCTGTGGTTTTGGCTGACTATCGTGGTGTCACCTCTGGTGACATGACAGCGCTTCGTGCCAAAGCTCGTACCGAGAATGTTCGTCTGAAGGTTGTTCGTAACAACCTGGCGAAGATTGCTATTAAAGGTACCGAGTTTGAGTGCATCGATTCGGCGCTGGTTGGTCCAACCATTCTGGCTTTCTCAATGGAAGATCCGGGTGCCGCTGCGCGCCTTTTGAAGGATTTTGCCAAAGAGAAAGAGGCGTTCGAGATCAAAGGTCTGGCTGTCGGCGGTGAGCTGATGGGCGCAGAACAGATCGATCGCCTGGCTACTTTGCCAACGCTGCACGAAGCGTTGACCAGGCTGGCTATCGTTACACAGGCACCAGTTACCAAGCTTGTACGTACCCTGAACGACATACCGGGCAGGATCACACGTGTAGTAGCTGCAGTCCGCGACCAGAAGCAAGACGCTGCTTGATTCTGTTGAACACCATTTTTTACATTTTCGGAGAAAGTCATGGCTCTGTCTAAAGACGATATTTTGAATGCAATTGCTGAAATGAGCGTAATGGAAGTTGTTGAGCTCGTAGAAGCTATGGAAGAGAAGTTCAACGTTTCTGCCGCTGCTGCTGTTGCTGCCGCTCCTGCTGCCGCTGCCGGTGGCGAAGCCGCTGAAGAGCAGACCGAGTTTGACGTTGTTCTGACTGGTCCTGGCGAAAAGAAAGTTAACGTCATCAAAGCCGTTCGCGAACTGACAGGTCTGGGCCTGAAAGAAGCGAAGGAAATGGTTGACGGCGCTCCTTCTACCATTAAGGAAGGCGCAAGCAAGGCCGAGGCTGAAGAAGCCAAGAAGAAGCTTGAGGAAGCAGGCGCTTCTGTTGAGCTTAAGTAATCGTCGGTTATTGATCGACACCGTGCGTTAAGCATGGACAGGCTGGTGGCTGTGTGCCACCGGCCTTTTTCTGTTGTATATGCTATAGAGTCTGGTTTGCTTTTACGGGTTAAGGTCAGATCTATAACCTACAGCCAGAGTCTTGTTCAAGACGGCGCGATAAGCCGAGCAATTCGGCCCCGAAGCAGAACATTTGAGTGCTTCTTGATACCAGGTATCAGGTCTAAAGCTGGGGAATGCAGATGACTTACTCCTACACTGAGAAAAAGCGGATTCGCAAAGACTTTAGTAAATTGCCTTCCGTGATGGACGTCCCCTATTTGCTGTCTATTCAGCTGGATTCGTTCCGGGACTACCTCCAAGATGAAACTGCGCCAGAAGATCGCCGGGAAACCGGACTTCACGCAGCGTTCAAATCCGTATTCCCGATTGTCAGCTATTCTGGCAACGCCGCGCTCGAGTATGTGAGCTATCGAATCGGCGAGCCAGTATTTGACGTCAAGGAATGTCAGCTCAGGGGCGTTACATACGCCGCGCCGCTACGGGTGAAGGTCCGCTTGATCATTTATGACAAGGAATCGTCGAACAAGGCGATTAAGGACATCAAAGAACAAGAGGTCTACATGGGCGAGATGCCCCTGATGACTGAAAACGGTACCTTTGTAGTTAACGGTACCGAGCGTGTTATTGTTTCCCAGCTCCACCGTTCACCTGGCGTATTCTTTGATCACGATAAGGGCAAGACCCATTCGTCCGGTAAACTGTTGTATTCCGCCCGGGTAATTCCTTACCGTGGCTCCTGGCTTGACTTCGAATTTGATCCGAAAGACGCCGTGTTTGTCCGGATTGACCGTCGTCGTAAATTGCCGGCGTCGATTCTTTTGCGTGGCCTGGGTTATACCTCCGAGCAGATGCTGGAAATGTTCTTCGAGACCAGCAAATTCTCTGTAGGCGCTGAGGTGTGCAAACTTGAGTTGGTTCCGAGTCGTCTGCGAGGTGATATTGCCACGTTCGACATCAAGGACCAGGAAGGCACCGTCATTGTCGAAGAAGGTCGACGGATCACTGCCCGTCATATCAAGCAGCTTGAGAAAGCCGGTATTACTGAGCTGGAAGTTCCGACTGAGTATCTTTACGGTCGTGTTCTGGCCAAAGATATGGTGGATCAGGCAAGCGGCGAAGTATTGGTTGAGTGTAACGCCGAACTGACCGAAGAGGTCGTGACCAAGATTCTCGATGCCGGCGTTACCGACATCGAAACTTTGTACACCAACGATCTGGACTGTGGCCCGTTCATGTCCGATACCTTGCGTATTGACCCGACCCGGACACCGCTGGAAGCGTTGGTAGAAATCTATCGCATGATGCGCCCGGGCGAGCCGCCCACCAAAGAATCGGCGGAAAACCTGTTCAACAACCTGTTCTTTTCCGAAGAGCGGTATGACTTGTCAGGCGTTGGACGGATGAAGCTGAACCGTCGCCTGGGCCGGGAAGAAAGCACCGGCGAAGGCACGCTGACCCACGACGACATCATCGACGTTCTCAAGACGCTGATCGCGATTCGTAACGGTCAGGGTCAGGTTGATGATATCGATAACCTGGGTAACCGTCGTGTTCGTTGCGTTGGTGAAATGGCCGAAAACCAGTTCCGAGTAGGTCTGGTTCGGGTTGAGCGGGCGGTGCGTGAGCGCCTGAGCCTGGCCGAAAGTGAAGGCTTGATGCCTCAGGATCTGATCAACGCCAAGCCGGTTGCTGCGGCGGTGAAGGAGTTCTTCGGTTCCAGCCAGCTGTCGCAGTTCATGGACCAGAACAACCCGTTGTCTGAGGTTACTCACAAGCGTCGTATTTCGGCATTGGGCCCAGGTGGTCTTACCCGTGAGCGCGCTGGCTTCGAAGTGCGAGACGTTCACCCGACTCACTACGGCCGGGTATGTCCGATCGAGACTCCGGAAGGTCCGAACATCGGCTTGATTAACTCGTTGGCCACGTATGCTCGTGCGAACTCTTACGGTTTCCTTGAAAGTCCCTACCGTAAGGTCGTTGAAGGTGTGGTAACGGATGAGCTGGTGTATCTCTCAGCGATTGAAGAGAGCAACTACATCATTGCTCAGGCCAGTGCGGCAACTGATGACAGCAAACGATTGACCGACGAACTGGTCACCGTGCGCCACCAGAACGAATTTACAGTTGCGCCGCCAGAATCGGTTAACTTCATGGACGTTTCTCCGCGCCAGGTGGTGTCGGTTGCTGCGTCTCTGATTCCGTTCCTTGAGCACGACGATGCTAACCGGGCTTTGATGGGTGCAAACATGCAGCGTCAGGCCGTTCCGACGCTGAAGTCTGAAGTGCCGCTGGTCGGTACCGGTGTTGAGCGCACGGTGGCTCAGGATTCTGGTGTTTGCGTGTCAGCTCGTCGTGGCGGTGTTATCGAAAGTGTGGATGCGGCCAGAATCGTGGTGCGCGTTAACAACGAAGAAACCGAAGCGGGCGATGCCGGTGTGGATATCTATAACCTCACCAAGTACACCCGTTCAAACCAGAACACCTGCATCAACCAGCGCTCGATTGTACGTGAGGGTGATGTGGTTGCGCGCGGTGACGTCCTTGCAGACGGCCCGTCGGTCGATTTGGGCGAGTTGGCTCTGGGTCAGAACATGCGTATCGCATTTATGCCCTGGAACGGTTACAACTTCGAGGACTCCATCCTGATCTCCGAGAAGGTGGTTCAGGAAGACCGCCTGACGACGATCCACATTCAGGAGCTGACCTGTGTGGCTCGTGACACCAAGCTGGGTAGCGAAGAAATTACTGCCGACATCCCGAACGTGGGTGAAAGCGCGCTGTCCAAGCTGGATGAGTCCGGTATTGTTTACATCGGTGCAGAAGTGGGCCCCGGGGACATCCTGGTTGGTAAGGTAACGCCCAAAGGCGAAACCCAGCTGACCCCGGAGGAAAAGCTGCTGCGTGCCATCTTCGGTGAGAAGGCGTCTGATGTTAAGGACACCTCTCAGCGTGTGCCGACAGGCACTCGTGGTACCGTAATCGACGTGCAGGTATTTACCCGCGACGGCATTGAAAAAGATGCCCGTGCTCAGTCCATTGAAAAAGAGCAGTTGAGCCAGTACCGCAAAGACCTCAAAGATGAGTACCGTATTGTTGAAGGTGCCACCTTTGAGCGTCTGACCGCGGCATTAATTGGCCAGGAAGTGATCAGCGGCCCGGGCCTGAAAAAAGGCGCCAAGCTGGATGATGGATACTTGGCGGAACTGCCCCGCTCGGACTGGTTCAAGCTGCGCATGAAAGATGAAGCGCTGAATGAACTGCTCGAGAAGTCCGAGCAAGGTCTGGAAGAGCGCAAGTCGGAGCACGAAGCTCGCTTTGATGACAAGAAAGGCAAGCTTCAACAGGGTGACGATCTGGCGCCGGGCGTACTTAAGATCGTCAAAGTTTATCTTGCGATCAAGCGTCGGATTCAGCCGGGTGACAAGATGGCTGGCCGTCATGGTAACAAAGGTGTTATTTCGGCGGTTATGCCGATCGAGGACATGCCTCACGACGAGCATGGCACCACGGTTGACATCGTTCTGAACCCCTTGGGCGTTCCTTCGCGAATGAACGTTGGTCAGGTTCTTGAAACCCACCTGGGCGCTGCCGCCAAGGGCTTGGGCGAAAAGATCAGTCGTATGCTGGATGAGCAACGCAAAGTCATCGAGTTGCGCAAGTTGCTGGATGAGATCTACAACCACTCGGACGAAGTCACCAAGGTCGACCTGGATAGCCTGACAGACAAGGAAATTCAGGATCTGTGCGGTAATTTGCGCGCGGGTGTGCCGATGGCGACGCCGGTCTTTGACGGTGCCAAGGAAGCAGAGGTCAAGCGCATGCTTGAACTCGCGGACATGGACACCAGCGGTCAGGTGATGTTGTACGACGGCCGAACCGGCGACGCATTTGACCGTCCGGTGACGGTGGGCTACATGTACATGCTCAAGCTCAACCACCTGATCGATGACAAGATGCACGCTCGTTCCACCGGCTCGTACAGCCTGGTTACCCAGCAGCCGCTGGGTGGTAAGGCGCAGTTTGGTGGTCAGCGCTTCGGTGAGATGGAAGTGTGGGCCCTTGAGGCCTACGGTGCGGCGTATACGCTGCAGGAAATGCTTACCGTCAAGTCTGATGATGTCAACGGTCGGACCAAGATGTACAAGAACATTGTCGATGGTGATCATCGGATGGAGCCGGGCATGCCCGAATCCTTCAACGTTCTTGTCAAGGAAATCCGCTCGTTGGGTATCGATATCGAGCTGGAATCCGAGTGAGCCGAATTGTTTTTGGCAGCGTGAGCGGGCACGACCTGTGCCCGCCCGAGATTAACGCCATCCGGAGCTTTAACTGATGAAAGATTTGCTGAATCTTCTCAAGAGCCAGAATCAAAGCAAGGAATTCGATGCCATCCGTATTGGGTTGGCATCGCCTGACATGATTCGTTCCTGGTCTTTTGGCGAAGTAAAAAAGCCTGAGACCATTAACTACCGTACCTTCAAGCCGGAGCGTGACGGTCTTTTCTGTGCCAAAATTTTTGGCCCGATCAAAGACTACGAGTGCCTGTGCGGTAAATACAAACGCCTCAAGCACCGCGGCGTTATCTGCGAAAAGTGCGGCGTTGAAGTTGCACTGGCGAGCGTTCGTCGTGAGCGCATGGGGCACATTGAGCTGGCCAGCCCGGTTGCTCATATCTGGTTCCTGAAATCGCTGCCGTCCCGTATCGGTTTGATGCTGGACATGACGCTTCGTGACATCGAAAGGGTTCTGTACTTCGAATCCTTCATCGTGATTGATCCGGGTATGACTACCCTGGAGCAGGGCCAGCTGCTGAACGATGAGCAGTATTATGAAGCGCTCGAGGAGTTTGGCGATGAATTCGACGCCCGTATGGGTGCCGAGGCCATCAAAGAGCTGCTGGAAGGTATCGACCTTCAGGCGGCCGTGGATAATCTGCGGGAAGAAATTCCCCAGACCAATTCAGAAACCAAAATCAAGAAATTCAGCAAGCGCCTGAAGATTCTTGAAGCATTTCTGTATTCCGGTAACAAGCCGGGCGATATGGTACTGACCGTGTTGCCGGTTCTGCCGCCGGATCTGCGTCCTCTGGTTCCGCTTGACGGTGGTCGTTTTGCGACCTCGGATCTGAACGATCTATACCGTCGGGTGATTAACCGGAACAACCGCCTCAAGCGCCTGCTGGAGCTGAATGCTCCGGATATCATCGTGCGCAACGAGAAGCGCATGTTGCAGGAAGCGGTTGATGCACTGCTGGATAACGGCCGTCGTGGCCGCGCCATCACTGGCACCAACAAGCGTCCGCTGAAGTCTCTGGCTGACATGATCAAAGGTAAGCAAGGTCGTTTCCGTCAGAACCTGCTCGGTAAACGGGTTGACTACTCTGGCCGTTCGGTCATTGTGGTAGGCCCGTACCTGCGCCTGCATCAGTGTGGTCTGCCCAAGAAGATGGCTCTGGAGCTGTTCAAGCCGTTTATCTTCTCCAAGCTGGAGCACCGCGGTCTGGCGACCACTATCAAGGCCGCCAAGAAGATGGTTGAGCGTGAAGAGGGTGTGGTTTGGGATATTCTGGATGAAGTCATCCGTGAGCACCCGATCATGCTGAACCGGGCACCGACCCTGCACCGTCTGGGTATCCAGGCGTTTGAGCCGGTATTGATCGAAGGTAAAGCGATTCAGCTGCACCCACTGGTGTGTGCGGCCTACAACGCCGACTTCGACGGTGACCAGATGGCGGTACACGTACCGCTGACCCTGGAAGCCCAGCTCGAAGCCCGTGCGCTGATGATGTCTACCAACAACGTGCTGTCGCCAGCAAACGGCGAGCCGATTATCGTGCCGTCGCAGGACGTGGTACTTGGCCTTTACTACATGACCCGTGAGCGTCATGCAGCAAAAGGCGAAGGTATGGTCTTTGCTGATGTGAAAGAGGCTCACCGCGCCTACGGTGCTGGTCAGGTCGATTTGCAGGCCAAGGTCAAAGTCAGGGTTCGTGAAGTGGCGGTCAGTGAAGAGGGTGTCAAATCCGAGACTTACCGTATCGTTGATACCACCGTGGGTCGTGCGCTGTTGTTTGATATCGTCCCCGACAACCTGTCGTTCGATATCATCAACCGCCCGATGGTGAAAAAGGCAATTTCCAACCTGATTAACACTTGTTACCGCGATGCTGGTCTGAAAGATACGGTTATTTTTGCGGATCAGCTGATGTACATGGGTTATCAGTACGCCACTCGTTCCGGTATCTCAATCGGCTTTAACGATTTTGAGATCCCGCCGGAGAAGTATGAGCTGGTAGATGCCGCCTCTGACGAAGTAAAAGACATTGAAAACCAGTACGCATCCGGTCTGCTGACTCAGGGTGAAAAGTACAACAAGGTTATCGATATCTGGTCTCGCGCCAACGACAAAGTGTCCAAGGCGATGATGGAGCGTCTGTCCAAAGAGCAGGTTATTGGCCCTGACGGCAAGCCTGTGAAGGGTGAAGACGGCGAAGACCTGATGCAGGAGTCGTTCAACTCGGTCTACATGATGGCAGACTCGGGTGCGCGGGGTTCTGCTGCTCAGATTCGTCAGTTGTCCGGTATGCGAGGCCTGATGGCCAAGCCGGATGGCTCGATCATCGAGACGCCGATTACGGCTAACTTCCGTGAGGGCCTGAACGTACTTCAGTACTTTATCTCGACTCACGGTGCCCGTAAGGGTCTGGCGGATACCGCTCTGAAAACGGCGAACTCCGGTTACCTGACCCGTCGTCTGGTTGACGTATCGCAGGATCTGGTGGTCACGGAAGAAGATTGCGGAACCAGCGAAGGTCTGTTGATGACGCCGCATATCGAAGGTGGCGACGTTGTAGTGCCGCTGGGCGATCGCGTACTGGGTCGTGTCACTGCCCGTGACGTGTTCACCCCAACCGACAAGGATAACGCCGTTGTTGAGGCCGGAACCCTGTTGGACGAGAAGACCGTAGAGATTGTCGAGCGTGCCGGTGTGGATGAGATCTGGGTTCGTTCTGCGATTACCTGTGACACCCGACACGGCATTTGCTCCAAGTGTTATGGGCGGGATCTGGCACGGGGCCACCGGGTTAACGTTGGTGAGGCCGTGGGCGTTATCGCTGCGCAGTCCATCGGTGAGCCGGGTACCCAGCTCACCATGCGTACCTTCCACATCGGTGGTGCGGCAAGCCGGGCGTCTGCCGTGGACAATATCCAGGTCAAGCACGGTGGTACAGTGCGCCTGCACAACCTGAAGTCCATTGAAAAAACCGACGGTTCTCTGGTGGTTGTGTCCCGTTCTTCCGCGCTGGCTATTGCCGATGAGCAGGGTCGTGAGCGTGAATGGTACAAACTGCCATATGGTGCCGTTCTGTCCGTTAAAAACGGTAACGTGGTTGAGGCGGGTGTTGCGGTTGCCAAGTGGGATCCACATACGCACCCGATCATCGCGGAAGCAAAAGGTACGGCCAAGTTCGTCAACATGGAGGAGGGCATTACGGTCCGCACCCAGGCAGACGAGCTGACAGGCCTGTCTACCATGGAAGTCATCGATCCTAAGGAGCGTCCTGCGGCGGGTAAAGATATCCGCCCAGCGATTCAGCTGCTCGATGATGCCGGTGAAGAAGTGGAGCTGCCAGGTGGCGGTGCGGCCATCTTCTTCCTGCCAGCGAATGCGTTGGTGACCATGGCGAACGGAGCCATGGTTCAACTCGGTGACGTGGTGGCCCGGATTCCGCAGGAAAGCTCGAAGACCCGGGACATTACCGGTGGTCTGCCGCGGGTTGCCGATTTGTTTGAGGCTCGTCGCCCGAAAGAGTCTGCGATCCTTGCTGAAATCAGTGGTGTGGTGTCGTTCGGCAAAGAGACCAAGGGCAAGAAGCGCCTGGTGATCACGCCGAAAGATGATGATGCCTATGAGGTTCTGATTCCCAAGCACCGTCAAATGAACGTGTTTGAAGGTGAAACGGTCGAGAAGGGTGAGGTTATCTCTGACGGCCCGTCCAACCCCCACGACATTCTGCGTCTGTTGGGTGTGGTCGAGCTGGCCAAGTACATCACTAACGAGATCCAGGACGTTTACCGTCTGCAGGGTGTTGTTATCAACGATAAACACATTGAGGTTATCGTTCGACAGATGCTGCGCAAGGTTGAGATCACCGATCCGGGCGAGACCACCTTGTTGTCGGGTGATCAGGTTGAAATAAACCATGTTCTGGAGGCCAACGAAAAGGCCAATGCGGCTGATAAAGAGCCTGCGCGCTTCGATCGACTGCTGTTGGGCATTACCAAGGCGTCGTTGGCAACCGAGTCGTTCATTTCAGCGGCTTCTTTCCAGGAAACCACTCGGGTACTCACCGAAGGTGCAGTTACCGGAAAACGTGATTACCTGCGCGGCCTGAAAGAAAACGTGGTGGTTGGTCGACTGATCCCGGCGGGTACCGGACTGGCTTACCACAGCGAGCGTCGTCGTCGTCGTGAACTGGAAGGCCAGAGCGTAACAGCGGCAGACGTAGAAGAAGCTCTGAGCGCAGAGCTCAATCGCGAAAGCTGATTGGCTGCGGGCCACCCTCGGGGTAGTTACTTATTTCGGGGGTGGTCAAAAAGAGTACAGTCAACTTGACTGAGCAGGGGCGCAGGCTTAAACTTGCGTCCCTTAAATTTTACCCCCTGAATTGGGGGTAAGTTTCATTGGTATGGTTTTTGGAGTTTGCTTACATGGCAACGATTAATCAGTTGGTGCGTAAGCCTCGTAAGCGCAAGGTAGCCAAGAGCGATGTTCCTGCTCTTCAGGCCTGTCCTCAGCGCCGTGGTGTGTGCACTCGTGTTTACACCACAACGCCGAAGAAGCCGAACTCAGCACTGCGTAAAGTGTGCCGTGTTCGTCTGACCAACGGCTTCGAGGTTTCGTCATACATTGGTGGTGAAGGTCACAACCTTCAGGAGCACAGTGTTGTGTTGATCCGTGGTGGTCGAGTAAAAGACCTTCCGGGTGTGCGCTATCACACTGTTCGCGGTACGTTGGACACCCAGGGTGTTCAGAACCGTAAACAGGGTCGCTCCAAGTACGGTGCAAAACGACCCAAGTCCTGATGCCCCGCACGGGTATCTTTTATCGTTGCTTGTCAGAACGATGAGAGTAAGGCTGAGTAGCAGTTTGCTATCTCAGGGGTTCCTGAAGACCTTTTAGATATAAGGGCTTATCGATGCCTAGAAGAAGAGTTGCAGCAAAACGGGAAATTATTCCCGATCCTAAATTCGGCAGTGCACGTCTTGCCAAGTTCATCAACCACGTGATGGAAAGCGGCAAGAAATCCACTGCAGAGCGCATTGTTTACGGCGCTCTCGACATTGTTGCCGAGAAATCAAAAGAAGAGCCGATCGAAATGTTCGAGAAGGCCCTGGAAAACATCCAGCCGATGGTCGAGGTTAAGTCCCGTCGTGTCGGTGGTGCGACTTACCAGGTGCCTGTAGAAGTACGGCCTTCCCGTCAGAACGCGCTGGCTATGCGTTGGCTCGTTGAATACTCACGGAAGCGTGGTGAGAAGTCTATGGCTCAGCGTCTGGCTGGCGAAATTCTTGATGCGGCGGACAGCAAAGGTTCGGCAGTGAAGAAGCGCGAAGACGTTCATCGCATGGCAGATGCCAACAAAGCGTTCTCTCACTTCCGTTTCTAACAAGCCGAGGTTTATATCGTGGCACGCAAAACTCCTATCAAACGTTACAGAAACATTGGTATCTGTGCGCACGTGGATGCGGGCAAGACCACTACAACCGAGCGTATTCTCTATTACACCGGTCGTAGCCACAAAATGGGCGAGACCCATGATGGTGCCTCCACAACAGACTGGATGGAACAGGAGCAGGAGCGTGGTATCACCATCACGTCTGCCGCTGTTACCACATTCTGGCAGGGTATGGACAAGCAGTATCCGGAGCACCGTATCAACATCATTGATACCCCGGGGCACGTTGACTTCACTATCGAGGTAGAGCGTTCTCTGCGTGTACTCGACGGTGCGGTTGTTGTGTTCTGTGCATCGTCTGGTGTTGAGCCGCAGTCCGAGACTGTTTGGCGCCAGGCCAACAAGTATGAAGTCCCCCGTATGGTGTTCGTCAACAAGATGGACCGTGCCGGCGCTAACTTTATGCGTGTGGTTGAGCAGATTCGCCAGCGTCTGGGTGCGACTGCCGTACCTATTCAGCTGCCGATCGGCGCTGAAGATGAGTTCGAAGGCATTGTCGACCTGCTTCGCATGAAAGCAATCTACTGGAACGAAGACGATCAGGGCATGACTTACGAGATGAGAGACATCCCGGAGTCCCTGTTGGATGAAGCCAAGAAAGCTCGCGAATACATGGCCGAAGCCGCTGCTGAAGCCAACGAAGAGTATATGGAGAAGTATCTGGAAGGCGAAGAGCTGACGCTTGAAGAAATCAAGCACGGCCTGCGCGCTCGGACTATTTCCAACGAAATCGTGCTGGCCACTTGCGGTTCTGCGTTCAAGAACAAAGGTGTTCAGGCCGTTTTGGATGACGTTATCGAATTCCTGCCGGCGCCTGACGAAGTTAAGGCGATCCGTGGTGAAGTTGATGACGAGGGTACGGAAGAGACTCGTCCGGTTGATGACGAAGCTCCGTTTGCTGCTCTCGCTTTCAAGATTGCCACCGACCCGTTTGTGGGTACCCTGACGTTCTTCCGTGTCTATTCTGGCCGGCTTGAGTCTGGTAACGCGGTCTTTAACTCTGTAAAGGGTAAGAGAGAACGTGTTGGCCGGATGGTGCAGATGCACGCCAACGACCGTGAAGAAATCAAGGAAGTACTGGCAGGCGATATTGCCGCGGCCATCGGTCTGAAGAACGTCACTACCGGTGACACTTTGTGCGACGAGAACCACAAAATCGTTCTTGAGCGCATGGAGTTCCCGGAGCCGGTTATCTCCGTTGCGGTCGAGCCGAAGTCCAAAGCGGACCAGGAAAAGATGGGTGTTGCGCTGGGCAAATTGGCCCAGGAAGATCCATCATTCCGCGTTCGTACCGATGAAGAGTCTGGTCAGACCATCATCTCCGGTATGGGTGAGTTGCACCTGGATATCCTCGTTGACCGTATGCGTCGCGAGTTCAAGGTTGAAGCCAATATCGGTAAGCCGCAGGTTGCTTATCGTGAGTGCATCCGTAAGCCAGTTGATGTCGAAGGCAAGTTTGTTCGTCAGTCTGGTGGTCGTGGTCAGTATGGTCACGTTAAGGTCAAACTTGAGCCGCTGCCGCTGGATGATGAAGATGGCGAGAACTTCATCTTCGTGAATGAGATCGTTGGCGGTACTGTTCCCAAGGAATACATTCCTGCAGTACAGCAGGGTATTGCTGAGCAGATGCAGAACGGCTGTATTGCCGGTTATCCTCTGCTGCGCATCAAGGCAACCCTTTACGATGGATCCTATCACGACGTTGACTCTAACGAGATGGCGTTCAAAATTGCCGGCTCCATGGCAATGAAGAAAGGTGCGCTTGAAGCGAATCCAGCCCTCCTCGAGCCTATGATGAAGGTTGAGGTTGTTACCCCTGAAGATTACATGGGTGACGTGGTCGGCGACTTGAATCGTCGTCGTGGTCTGGTGCAGGGTATGGAAGACGTGCCTGCGGGCAAGACCATTCGGGCCGAAGTGCCGTTGTCAGAGATGTTCGGTTATGCCACCGACCTGCGCTCTGCAACACAGGGTCGGGCGTCTTATGCGATGGAGTTCTCTCGCTATATGGAAGCTCCTTCGAACATTGCCGAAGCGATCATTAAAAAGGGTTGATCCCCAGGACTTAAGAAACAGGAAGAGGTGTAACCGTGTCTAAAGCAAAATTTGAGCGTAGTAAGCCGCACTTGAACGTTGGCACCATCGG
>NZ_JACUUB010000064.1 GCF_014859525.1 Marinobacter sp. | reverse complement strand
CAAGCTGTTTACGCTCGCCCGACTCTCGCGAAAGGTGAGATCCCGTGTAATAAACCGCAACCGCCAAAACATCAGCACTGCAATAATCAAGTGGGCCAGTGCCACCGTCAGCATCGCGCCCGCCAGGTTGAACATTGGCAAGCTGGCCAGCACCATCACCACCGCCGCGCCGATGAACAACCAACCGCCCACCAGAAGCAGCGCCATGATCACCGTCAACGCAAGCATCGCCAGCACCGTGTGCCCGAACAACCGGACCTCCAGCACCAATAGCCGCACCAGATCGGCTGACATTGTCATCAGGATGGCGGTGATGTCCTGGGCCTCTTCATTTGCATCGGCTAGGTTTTGAGAAGGGTTTGTGTCGCTCATAGTGGTGCATCTCCATTGCTTAGAGCGTGTGAAAAGTACCAGCGCCAGTTCTGCATGCCGTCAGGCATTTCGGATTCCTGCGTTATCTGCCTGAGGACTTGCCGAACAGCAGCAGCCCAACACCCGCTACGGCCGCTGCCGCGCCAAGAATCAGAAACCAGATGGTGGAATCAGTAAATCGACCCGTAACGGCTTCCGTCACCTGATCCCCCAGGCTTTGGGACGACTGATAGGCAAAGAACAGCAGTATCGCGCCGACCACTAACAAGACCAACGCCAGAGTTCGATTAGTCGTCATTGATCTCTCCCAACACGGCGTCATCCTTGTCGCTCAGTTTGCCCTTTTCCCCTTGGTTCTTGACCTTTTCCTCTTCGGTCACCTTGTCGGTGTCTTCCCTGGATTTTCGGTTTTCTTCCTGTGAACTTCCTTTATCGGGATTGTTGTTCATAAGCTGATCTCCAGATGGCTATTCCTTGTTGATGCTGCCGGTCGCCCCGGACTCCGTCGGGCAACCGGCACGATGCCAAGTTAGTGCAAACCAGCGATCCGGTCGGTGCGGTATCTAACGTAGTGAGCGTTCGGTATCGCACAGACAGCTCCGGCTGGCGGCTTGAAAATCTCTGTTGTGTGCGGTTTAGCAAGGAGCAAACGCCATCAAAATGTTCAGGTTTTCGGCACGGACAAGGAAAGAGTTTCACCACGACCGGGATACCGAGCTACTGCGAGCGGAGCTGTTCAGCATTGAACAGCTCAAACGGCACGCGCTCACATTGTCAGATCGCCACCAAATCGACCCACACCCCGGGGCTGACCGGCTTCTGCCGCGACTGGCGGACAATGCAAAGGTACTGATGGCGGCTTATGATGTTGTCTCGGCAGCGGCGACGACGGGGCAACACATCGTACCCACTGAAGCCTGGCTGCTGGACAACTTCTATCTGATTGAGCAGCAGATCAGTCTGGCCCGTCGACACCTTCCTCGCGGCTACAGTCGGCAGTTACCTCGCCTGGCAGAGGGTCGCCTGGCCGGTTTCCCACGGATATACGAGCTGGCGCTGGAGCTGATCTCGCACATGGACGGCCGCGTCGACAACGACAACGTGACTCAGTTCATCGCCGCCTACCAGATGGCAGAACCCCTGAAGTTGGGCGAGCTGTGGGCCTTCCCCATCATGCTGCAGCTGGCGCTGCTGGAAAACCTGCGCCGCGTGGGCGTACGTATTGCTCAACGGCGCGAGGAGCGTGATGCGGCCATCCGGTGGGCGGACCGCATGCAGGACACCGCCGAAAGTGATCCAAAACTGTTGATTCAGCTGCTGGCCGAGTTTGCCCATGCCGATGTCCCCCTGACCGCGCCGTTTGTGGAGGAGTTCTATGATCGGCTCCAGGCTCAGGGGCCGGCCATGGCGTTTGTGCAAACCTGGGTTGAGCAGAAACTGCTCGAACAGGGGGTGACCGCCACCAACCTGTCGGAAGCCGCCGGCCGCACCGACGCCGCCAACCAGATTTCCATCGCTAACAGCATCGGTAGCCTGCGCTGTATCGGTGCCATGGACTGGAAGCACTATGTCGAATCGCTCAGTGTCGTCGAGAAAATCCTGCGCGAGGACCCATCGGGTACCCATACTCGTCAGGATTTCGCAACCCGCGACCACTACCGGCATGTGATTGAGGACGTCGCGCGGGGCAGCACGTGTGGCGAAATAGCGGTCGCCCGCGAAGCCATCGTGCTCGCCCAGGCGGCGGCGATCAAAGAGGGCCGGCATCACCGCAGCGCCCATGTCGGCTACTACCTGATCGATCGTGGCCGGCCTCTGCTGGAGAAGGCGGCCAGCTGCCGCCCGTCAGTGAAAACCCACGTCAAGCGGGCGTGTCGATCAGTCCGTCTGCCACTGTATCTTGGCCCGATCCTGCTCCTGACGTTGCTGACCACGGCAGGCGCGCTGCATCTGTTCAATAATTTCTCCGCATCCAACTGGCACTTCTGGTTTTTCGGAATCGTCGGCCTGGTTGGCCTCTCGGCGCTGGCCGTTGCCCTGGTCAATCTGATGGTCACGCTGTTGGTGCCACCGCGAACGTTGCCACGCATGGACTTTTCATCCGGCATTCCCGCGGAACACCGCAGCATGGCGATCGTACCGACCTTGCTGAGCAGTCGGCAGGACATCGATCATTTGCTCGAAGCTCTGGAAATACGCTATCTCGGTAATCGCGACCCCAACCTGTACTTTGCGCTACTGACGGATTTTCACGACGCCCCCGAAGAAACGATGCCGGGCGACGACGCCTTGCTCGCCCACGTGCGGTCCGGGATCGAGGCCCTCAATGAAACTTACCGCGACGATCGGCCCTGCGTCTTCTACCTCTTTCATCGTCCGCGCCTGTGGAATCCGCACGAGAAGGTCTGGATGGGCTATGAGCGCAAGCGCGGCAAGCTCGAGCAGTTCAACGCCCGGCTTCGGGGCGAGGCAGAAACGGCCTTCTCCGACATCGTGGGCGACCCGTCCCTGCTGGATTCGATCCAGTACGTCATCACTCTGGATACAGATACCCAGCTGCCGCGTGACGCGGCACAAGCCTTGGCTGGCAACCTGGCGCATCCGCTCAACCGGCCGGTCTACGACGAGGCCAGGGGCCGGATCGTCGACGGCTACGCCATCCTGCAACCCCGGGCCTCGATCAGCCTGATCAGTGCCGGCCAGTCGCGCTTTGCCAAACTGTTTGCCGGTGACGCAGGGCTAGACCCCTACACCCGCCAGGTGTCGGATGTCTACCAGGATGTCTTCGGCGAAGGCTCGTTCATTGGCAAGGGCATCTACGACGTCGACGCGTTTCGTCAGGCTGTGGACGGACGCTTTCCGGAGAATCTCATCCTCAGTCACGACCTGCTGGAAAGTGGTTATGCCCGTTCGGCGCTGGTGTCTGACGTCGACCTCATTGAGGAGCAGCCGGCCAGCATCGCCATCGAGTCCAGTCGCCGCCATCGCTGGATCCGCGGCGACTGGCAGCTCGCCGGCTGGTTAATGCCACGGGTGCCGGGGCCTGCCGGCGTGGACCACAACCTATCCGGGCGGCAGCCCAATCCACTGTCGGCGCTGTCGCTGTGGAAGATTTTCGACAATCTGCGGCGCAGCCTGGTGGCACCGGCGTTGCTCGCCCTGCTGGTGGCAGGATGGCTGGCCGCGCCATCGCCGATCTGGGGCTGGACGCTGGTGGTGATTACCGTGGTGTTCCTGCCGGTTCTGCTGTCGACCTTGATCGAACTGATTCGCAAGCCTGAACAGTGCGACTGGCTGGTCCACCTGCACCGAACCGGCACATCGGCGGGCCGTCCGATCACCCTGGCCTTCCTGGCCCTGGTGTTTCTACCCTACGACACAAGGATCAGTCTGGGGGCAATTTTTCGTTCGGGCGCGCGCATGCCGTTCACCCGCCGCGGTTTGTTGTTGTGGCAACTACCCGGTTACGCCTACCGCAACGCCAGGCAATCGCTGACGGATTATTTCCGGGAGATGTCGGTAGGCCCGGTGCTCGCCGTGGGGCTGACCGTGGCGCTGGTCTTGGTGGGCAGCCAATCGGCGGTGTGGCTTGTCGCGGCCCCTTTCCTCATACTGTGGTTGCTGGCGCCGGTTATCGGCTGGTGGATCAGCCGACCGTTGGTCGAACCCAGCCCGAATTTGAGCCTCGACCAACAGGTTTTTCTGCGGACATCGGCCCGTCGCACCTGGCGCTACTTCGCGGACTTCGTCGGCCCGGAGGACAACTGGCTGCCGCCCGATAACTTCCAGACCTACCCGGCCCCCGCCATCGCGTCGCGCACCTCACCCACCAACATCGGCATGTCGTTGCTGGCCGACCTGGCGGCGGTGGATTTCGGCTATCTCACGGTGGGCGAATGCCTGCACCGCATCACGAACACCCTCGCCACCATGGAGCAGCTGGAGCGCTACCGCGGCCATCTGTTCAACTGGTACGACACCCGAACGCTGCAACCACTGCACCCGCAATACGTGTCATCAGTGGACAGCGGCAACCTGGCCGGCAGCTTGCTGACACTGCAGGCGGGGTTGGCCGAGTTGAAAAGCCTGCCGGTGTTGTCAGTTAACGCATTACAGGGTCTGCAAGACACCCTGCAGGTGCTGGCTGAACAGCTTTCCGTCTTTCCCCACCCCGAGCGGACCGAAACCATCCGCGCACTGCAAGACACCCTGCGGGCACTCGCGCTGGAAGGACCGCCGCAGACGCTGGCGGCGGCCTTCAAAGTGCTGAACAAGATCGCCGACACCGGCGGCGCGCTGCTGGCGTCGTTGCCCGTCCATGGCGACACCGACGATGACCAGGTCTATTGGGCCAAGGCATTCGACCAGCAGGTGCACGCGCTTCGGGATGAACTCAGATTTCTGGTGCCCGTGTCCTGGCAAGGCAGTGGCCTGCCGACCCGGGAGGAGCTGGCCGGTGCACAGAGCCCGGGCGCTCAGGCACAACTCGATCTCATCGACGAGCTGATGGAGCGGTGCCGCACTCTGGCGGAGATGGATTTCGAGTTTCTCTACGATGTTGGCAGCGGCTTGCTGACCATCGGTTTCGACGTCGGTGAACGGCGCAGAGACCCCGCCTGCTACGATCTGCTGGCCTCAGAGGCGCGCCTGGCCAGTTTTCTGCTGATCGCTCAGGGCCAGTTGCCGCAAAAGCACTGGTTTGCACTCGGCCGACTGCTGACCAGTCATGGCGGCGCCGTCAGCCTGATATCCTGGAGTGGCTCGATGTTTGAATACCTGATGCCACAGTTAATCATGCCAAGCTACGCCAATACTCTGTTGGCGCAGACCTGCAAGGCCGCCGTCTCGCGTCAGATCGAATACGGCCGGCAACGGGCCGTGCCCTGGGGAATTTCCGAGTCCTGCTACAACGCCACGGACTTCGATCAGGTTTACCAGTACCGGGCATTCGGAGTGCCTGGTCTCGGTTTCAAGCGCGGTCTGGGCGACGACCTTGTGATCGCACCCTACGCCAGCGCACTGGCGCTGATGGTGATGCCACAGGAAGCCTGCCGCAATCTGCAGGCGCTGGCCGATCAGGGTTTTCTCGGCGCCTATGGCTTTTACGAAGCCATCGACTACACCCCGACCCGGGTACCCCGGGGCAAGCCGAACGCCATTGTTGAAACGTTCATGGCCCACCACCAGGGCATGAGCCTGCTGGCCTTCGCCCATGTCTTGCTGAACCAGCCGATGCAGCGGCGTTTCATGTCTGACCCCTTGGTAAGGGCGACCGAACTGCTTTTGCAGGAACGGGTGCCTAAGAAGGGTGACACCCTGCACCCACACGCAGCCGAAGTCAGCGCGGCCGCAAGGCCTCCCAGTGCGGAGGTCGGCGCAATCATGCGGGTGTTTACCGACCCCGACACACGACTGCCGGAAGTTCACCTGCTCTCCAACGGTCGCTATCATGTCATGGCGACCCATGCCGGTGGCGGCACCAGCCGCTGGCGCGATCTTGCCATTACCCGCTGGCGCGAGGACGCCACCTCCGATGGCTGGGGCACGTTCATCTATCTGCGCGACGGCGACACCGGAAATTACTGGTCCACAGCGCACCAGCCGACCTTACGCCCGGCCGATTACTACGAAGCGATTTTCGTGCAGGCACGCGCCGAATACCGCCGACGCGACCACGCCATCGAAGCCCACACCGAGATCAGCGTGTCTCCAGAAGACGACGTCGAGATCCGCCGGGTCACGCTCACCAATCAGTCATCGCGCACCCGCCACATTGAGGTGACGAGTTTTGCCGAAGTGGTGCTGGCGCCGCTGAACGCTGATCTGGCGCACCGCTCGTTCAGCAATCTGTTTGTCCAGACCGAGATCCTGCCCGACCAACAAGCGATCCTTTGCACCCGGCGCCCCCGCACGCCGGGTGAACAGGTGCCCTGGATGTTTCACCTGCTAGCCGCGCCGGGCTCGGTCGCCTGCCCGCCGACCTATGAAACGGATCGGGTCCGCTTCATCGGGCGCGGGCGAACCGTGGCCAATCCGGTGATGCTGGACAGAAAATCCGACGCATCAGCCCTGTCAAACACCCAGGGTGCGGTACTCGACCCGATCGTGGCCATTCGCAGTACCCTGACCTTGCCACCGGATGAATCGGCGAGCGTGCAGATTATCTCCGGCGTTGCGGATACCCGCGAAGCCGCCCTGGCGCTGATCGAAAAATACTGCGACCGTCACTTTGTCGAAAGGGCCTTCGAGATGGCCTGGTTTCAGAGCCAGGAAGTGCTGCGGCACCTCAACGCCACCGAAGCCGACGCCCAGATTTTTGGCCGTCTGGCCAGTTCGGTCATTTACGGCAACGCCCTGCGCCGCGCGGCACCCAGCATCATCGCCCGCAATCAGTTGGGTCAATCCGGGTTGTGGCGTTTTGCCATCTCGGGCGACCTGCCCATCGTACTGCTGCTGATCGGCGATGTAAGCCGCATCGATCTGGTCAAGCAGGTGATGCAGGCCCACGCCTACTGGCGCATGAAAGGCCTGGCCGCCGATCTGGTGATCATCAATGAGGGCTTTTCTGGCTATCGCGCGGAATTGCAGGACCTGATCATGGGCCTGGTCAATGCCGGGCCGGAGGCCCAGGTGATCGACAAACCTGGCGGCATCTTCGTGCGGCGCGCCGAAGAGCTGTCCGAAGACGAACGGGTGCTGCTGCAGACCGTTGCCCGCATCGTGTTCAGTGACACCGCCGACACCCTGATCGAACAGGTTGATCGCCGGGTGTCGCCGAAACGCGCCTCGGATCTGCTGGAGCCGTCGCAGCAGCCTGGCGCCGAACCGCCCGCGCCGCTGGCACCCCGTGAGCGAATATTCAGCAATGGACTGGGCGGTTTCACGCCCGACGGCCATGAATACGTCGTCACCCTGGAACCGGGACAAACCACCCCCGCACCCTGGGCCAACGTCATCGCCAGCCCGCACATCGGCACCGTCGTCAGCGAAAGCGGCAGCGCCTACACCTGGGTGGAGAATGCCCACGAATTTCGCCTGACGCCCTGGCACAACGACCCGGTCTCCGACAGCAGCGGCGAAGCACTCTACCTCCGTGATGAGGAATCCGGTGCCTTCTGGTCACCAACGCCGCTGCCTGCCCGTGGGCGCTCCGGCTACGTGTGCCGGCATGGATTTGGCTACAGTGTCTTTGAGCACCTGGAAGACGGCATCGCCTCGGAACTGTTCACCTACGTCGCCATGGATGCGCCGGTCAAGTTCGCGGTGATCAAACTGCGCAACCAGTCAAAGCGTACACGCAGCCTGTCGCTCACCGGCTACTGGGAGCTGGTGCTCGGTGAGTGGCGGCACGCCAACCTGATGCACATCGTGACCGAAGTCGATCCGCACACCGGCGCACTGTTCGCCCGCAATGCCTACGGTCGCGAATGCGCCAACCGGGTGGTGTTCGCCCAGGCCAGCGAACGCGAACAGTCGGTCAGCGGCAATCGCACCGAGTTCATAGGTCGCAACGGCGCCCTCGCCAACCCGGCGGCAATGCGCCGCAAGCGACTGTCAGGCAAGACCGGTGCCGGTCTCGACCCGTGCGCCGCGATCCAGACCCGGGTCGAACTCGACGCCGGTCAGGAACGTGAGATTGTCTTCATCTTCGGCGCCGCAGGTAACGCCGATGAGGCCAGGCACCTTATTCAGCAATTCGGAGGGCATGCCGGCGCACGGCAGGCACTCGAAGCCGTCTGGGAACACTGGAACCACACCCTGGGCGCGGTTAACGTCGACACGCCAGACGTGGCGCTCAACGTACTGGCCAACGGCTGGCTGGTTTACCAGACCCTGTCATGCCGGTTGTGGGGGCGCAGTGGCTATTACCAGTCCGGCGGTGCCTACGGTTTCCGCGACCAACTACAAGACACCATGGCACTGATCCACACCACGCCCTGGCTGGCCCGCCAGCAGCTAATCCGGCACGCCGGCCGCCAGTTTCTCAAGGGCGACGTACAGCACTGGTGGCATCCACCCAACGGTCAGGGCGTACGTACCCATTTTTCTGACGACTACCTGTGGCTACCGTACGCTACCTGCCGGTATGTGCGGGCGACCGGTGATAAAGCGGTGCTCGACGAACCGATTCACTTTCTGGAAGGACGCGAGCTGT
This sequence comes from Marinobacter sp., assembly GCF_014859525.1. GTDB lineage: Bacteria > Pseudomonadota > Gammaproteobacteria > Pseudomonadales > Oleiphilaceae > Marinobacter. The sequence goes on along the minus strand of NZ_JACUUB010000064.1, from coordinate 7,204 downwards.
ATGCCGAAGAGGAGGCCTATTATGACCAGCCTCAACGCTCAGTCCAGGCCGCCAGCCTATACGAACATTGCGTGCGCGCCCTCCAATACGGCTTGCGCTTCGGCCCCCATCAGTTGCCATTGATGGGCTGTGGCGACTGGAACGACGGCATGAATCTTGTGGGCAAAGACGGCCGTGGCGAGAGCGTATGGCTGGCCTGGTTTCTGGTCGAGAACCTTGAGCTGTTTGCCGACCTGGCCCGCGACCGCAATGATCAGGAGTTTGCCACGTTGTGCGGCACCCAGGCGGCTCAACTGCGCAGTAACATTGAAGCCCAGGCCTGGGATGGCGGCTGGTACCGGCGCGCCTGGTTCGATGACGGCACCCCGCTGGGCTCCAGCAGTAATGACGAATGTCAGATCGATTCGATCAGCCAGAGCTGGTCGGTGATCTCGAAAAGCGGCGACGCACAGCGCAGCCACCAGGCGATGATGGCGGTAGACCAGCGTCTGGTGCGGCGCGACAAGCAGATTATCCAGCTGCTCGACCCACCCTTTGATACATCGGACCTGGAGCCCGGCTACATCAAAGGCTATATCCCCGGAGTGCGGGAAAACGGCGGGCAATACACCCACGCCGCGATCTGGACCACCATGGCATTTGCCATGCTGGGTGACACCGAACGGGCCTGGGAATTTTTCGCCATGCTCAATCCGGTTAACCATGGCAACACGCCCGACGCCATCGAACGCTACAAGGTTGAGCCCTACGTCATGTGCGCCGATATCTATGGCGTGTCGCCGCACATCGGCCGTGGCGGCTGGACCTGGTACACCGGCGCGGCTGGCTGGATGTACCGGTTGACCGTAGAAACCCTGCTGGGGCTACAACTGGAGGGAGACCACCTGCGAATCGAACCCTGCGTTCCGGCCGATTGGGAGAGCTACAAGATTCATTACCGCTTCCACAACACCGTCTACCACATCACCATAAGGCGCACTGGCGACGCTTCCGCGCAGGTAACCCGGCTGTCGGTGGACGGAAGTGTGCGCCCAGACGCCCGCATTCCGCTGATCGACGACTGCCAGGAGCACTTCGTCGAGGTAGAGCTGGGCTAACCCGTATTATCCGGATCGAAAGCCCCCTTATGAAACTCAACGGCCGCAGCCACTGCCTCAATACCATACACCTTTGGCTCTGGCGGCACGCTACCGGCCAGCACCTGAAGCACTGTGTGTACACCACGAGACAGAGATTCGGTGTTATAACCACCTTCTAAAACCATTACCAGTCGGCCATTGCAGTGCTTGTCGGCAATTTGCTGGACAATGCCAGTCATCGCCGCGAAGCCCTCATACGTAACGTTGAGTGCCAGATCGAACCAGTGGGCATCAAACCCCGCCGAAACCAGCACCAGATCTGGCTTGAAGTAGTCTGCTGCCGGCACCAGAATTTCACGCATGGCCTTCAGGTAAGCTTCATCGCCTGAACCACCGGGCATGGGCACGTTGATGGTGGTGCCCTCACCTCTGCCTGCACCGATGTCGGTTAAAGACCCGCTGCCTGGATAAAACGGGGAGGCGCGATGGATATCAAAGAAGACCGTATCCGGATCGGCCCAGAAGATATCCTGGGTACCGTTACCATGGTGCGCATCCCAGTCCACAATCAATACACGAGCGCAGCCCAGCACATCCCGCGCATGGGCTGCCGCAACCGCAATATTGTTGAACAGGCAAAATCCCCTCGCCCGCACTGGCTCGGCATGATGACCAGGCGGCCGCACCACTGCAAAAGCAGCTCCGGTGTGCCCCTCTATCACTGCTTCTACCGCAGCGATTGCGGTACCGGCCGCGACTTCCGCCGCTTCAACACTGCCAGGAGAAACCGCCGTAGTATCCACATCCAGCCAAGCACTTTTATTTCGAAGGGAAAAAATATCATCCAGGAAGGACCTGGTATGAACTCGGCTCAACTGATCCAGAGTTGCCACCTTACCGGGCTCGATCCGCACACCCGGAATCGGTTCCCGGGCCAGCAAATCCATGATGGCCGTCATCCGGCCCGGGTGTTCTGGATACTTCCACTGCACATTCAGCCCGGACAGTATCGCCCGAACCCGCTTGTCCAGGCGGCCAGGCAAAAACTCCATGTTGCTGTCCGGATAATGAGCCAGTACCCGCTCATCATAAAAAACTGTCACATCCCGCTGTTGCGCCAAAGCGTTGTCCTCCTTGATGCCGCCCTGGTCAATAAGACACGGCAAACCCGGTCAGATCATCTTGTCCGGGCTCTACTTGAAGCATAGCGTTATCGCACCAAATCACAACCAGAAGCCGGGCGCCAGACCTGTCGTCGTCGGCGTGCTTGCAAAGCTTACCGGGAGGCATGCCGCAACTGACTTCTGAACAGCCGCTTTCATTTTCTTATGTGCGATGACGAACAGACAGGCGATTGCCCGGGAAGCGATCCTGCAAGGGTGTGTTCGCGCTGGCTGAAAGCCTCGGTATTCGAAATGACACGGACCGCGCCAAATGTTCACGGCGCAATCAGGCAATGCAAGCAAGGAGCTTCATATGAACAGAGTCAACACAGCGGCACTTACTCTCTGTCTTCTCGGCGCACTGCCCATGGCAGCAACCGCACAATCCTCGAGTATCGGCCCAGTTGAAGGTGAACGGGAGTTCTCCCTGTCCGGAACAGGTAGTAACGACCGGGATTTTAATAGCGGTACCTTCGGCGTGACCGGCGATCTGGGCTGGTACCTGCAGGATAACGTGGTGGCCGGTATCCGGCAAAGCATCAATTACGCCGACATCGAAGGTGAAGGCGTCACCGATGATTTCTGGAATGGTTCAACCCGTGGATACGTCGGCTACCACTTTCTCGAAGATCGCGCACGGCCCTTCGTCGGTGCCAGTCTCGGCGGCATCTATGGCGACGGCGTCAAGGATAGTGCCTTTGCGGGCCTGGAAGCAGGTATAAAGTATTACGTTCGGTCAAAGACCTTTATCCTGGCGCGCGCTGAGTATCAGTTCCTGTTCAGCAGCACCAGTGATGCCACAGACGCATTTCAGGACGACGGAATCTGGGCTTACACCGTGGGTCTGGGCTACCACTTCTGATTGGCAGAAGAGCGATAAAAGAGCATAGGAGCTGCGGCGATAGAGTTCACTGAATCGCCGCCATCACTCAGGAATATCGGCCGCGGCCAGCGTGTTGCTGTTATCGGCGGCACGCCCGTACAGTAGCCGGACACCGCGCAAATCGCCGGGTTGCAGCTCGGGGAAGTCCTCGGTGTAACGGAACCCCATTAACTGCCCGGCTGGCCCTGGATGGTCCAGGCCGATAGCGTGGCCGATTTCATGAATCAGCGTATAGCGGATGTCGTAGACGTTTTTGTTGCCGTCGAATCCGACCTTCCACTTCTGATGAGGGTTCAAGCACACCAGCGACTGTTGAATGGCTCGCACTCCCTCTTTTGCCTCCGGGGCATAAGAGACATTAGCGAATGCCCACCTGTGCGGCTGGCCCTGTGCACCAATAACAATATCCGCATGCTGGGCATCGGCAACCCGGTGAAACGACAAGTCGGCCGCACGCTCCCAGACTTCAAACGCCGCAGCGGTCTCTCGCACCAGCATCTCGAAGGAAAGGTCCTCTCCGGCAAGCGCTCTCATCGGTGCCATCTCACCGCAATTACGGGCGTTATCAAACCGCAGTGTGTCATCAGCGAAGGCGTAACGGACGCTCGCACCAACGCCTAAGGTCTGCTCGCCCCATTTGACCTTATAGCCATCCAGCTCAAGCAAACGATACCCGCCTTCTGCATCTTCAGCAGATAACGAAAAGGCCGGTAGCAGCAAGCCCGCCATTAGTAACGCTCGAGTTAAAAAGTGTGCACCCATCACCGTTCGCAACGCGGTCTCCGAAAGGAGATAACTGAAAACACTGAAGCCTATCCAACAAACGCGCCATACAGACACATGGGGCTTCGGTACAGGACAACGAGCAGGTGCGCCACCGCACTGACATAGCCTTCGCATGCACCCAAACTGAGCGGGGTGTTCCTGCGATATCAAGACTCGAGTCGTATCGCTAAGCTACTGACAATCAGGAGGGGTGTCGATTGTAGATTTGTAAGAAGATGTGTCACTGAGAATGCTCATCCCAGTCAGTCAAATCTGAACACCGGGGGGGCGAGCGACCAACACAGAAACGGTAGAGACTTTCGCCTCTACCGTTTCTGTGTTCCAGTATTGTCTCAAGCCACTTCGATCAAAAGTGGGATGCTTGAAGTCAATCCTGCTTTTTGAACTCTGGAGCAGAGCTTAGTTCTTCACGGGTCGCGTCAATCCTCAGTTCCCGCTCATTCGCTGTGCCTGTTTGCGTTACGCTATCCCAAGAAATAGCGACGTCTTTCTCACCCATGCCCAGGAATCCACCGACACCAACCACAACCGCCACGACCTGACCATCCTTATTAACAATCAGGTCATTGACCGATCCGATGTTTTCCTTATCTGAGGTTCGGACATTAACGCCCATCAGTTCGCTCACCTGCCGCCCCTCTGCCGGAACAGCGCTGATGTATCTCTGAGTCTGCATGCCGGACTGAGCGGCATCCTGCTGATAGGTCTGAGCACCCAGCCGCTTTCCGTCCGCAGCTTTCTCAGCCATGACAGAACCGGCCCCCAAGGCAATTGTTGGGGTAACCAGAGCGTAAAAAGCCAATGAATGTAACTTTTTCATAAAAATCTCCTTCAAATCGAGTCTGTCCGTCGGACAAAATGTCCTTTTTATCGCTGCATCAAATCCACTCTCACCAGCATCATTACCGGTAAGAGAACTGAGCCACCACGATCTGTGGGACTCAGGATGTCCCTTCAAATTACGCTCAGCGAAGCAGGCGGTCTGTTCGCTGTCCCGCATAGGCGGGTCAGGATGAACCCGTATTTTTTACCCATAAATTATAATTTGCCCTACGCCCTTCCAACGCTGAGGGCACGCATTCAAGCTCAGGGCAGAGTTACGATTAATAACGACCCAGCCAAACAGCCCGGTGTTCCATACCCGCGGCCTGACCAAGAGCTATCAACAGGGCGAAATGCGGCAATTCAGACCGTGGGCGGCTGGGATTTTATCCGGGCCTGAGCCGTGAAGTGAATGCGATAGTGCTATAACTCTGCCCGTTCATTTAAGCAGAAGGTGCTATCGCAAGCCTTCTGCTCGTTCCTCACGGCACTCATAGGAACCCATTTCAAATTCCCGGCAAATCCAGGGGCGATTCTCGTAGATGGTGCACATGAAGGTGTCACGGTCTAAAGCCGAGCACCAACCGTCCTCCAGGCGCCGCATGGTTTCGCCGCCCCACTCATCGAATGCGATGTGCCGCTCAGGTACACCTGTGTCGGTAATAATCATCACTTCTAAACGACAGCAACAAGCCTGACAGGTTGAACAGGAAACTTCAGGACTGGATACATTCTTAACCGGGATCGTCATAGACATCTTCATCAAGCTTTTGGACCGCACAGTACGTTAATTGCGCCGGATTATGCTACCCCACTCCCCCCAATTGCTCCGATCGCCCGCGCTTGCAGTACCCACCCAGGCACCTGCCAATCCGTGCTCGACTATGTGGTGCCCTACTGCAACGACCGCACCGCCTTCGGCGAGCCCATCAGTCACCGCCAGGCTGTAGCTTTCATGATTGCAGACATCGCCATCGAACTGGAATCCATGCGCATGCTCACCTACCGCGCTGCCAGCCGTGCAGAACAAGGCAAGCCCTTTCAACGTGAAGCGCATTTAGCGCGTACTCTGGTTAAAGACAAAGCCATGAAAATCGGCACCGACGGTGTTCAATTGCTGGGCGGTCACGGCTTTACCCACGAGTACCCGGTAGAGCGCTGGTATCGGGATTTGCGTGTCATCGGTGTCGCCTTTGGCGGCCTGCACCTTTAACCAGAGAGAGAGCTATGAATATCGAGATTCCCAAAAAGTTCAAACCGCTGATCAACAACGCCTATCAGGTGGCCCGCAGCACCCTTCGACCGATCTCTCGCAAGTATGATCGTAGCGAGCACGAGTACCCCAAAGAGCTGGATATGCTCGCTTCAGTACTCGATGGTTTCAATGAAGGCGACCCCGCCAATTCCGCCGGTGCCGCGACCACCGGCAGCGGCAAGGTGCAGAACGACGGCAGCCTGGGCTACACCGAAGACGAACTGCTGGAAAAATGGGCCCGTGACTCAAAGATTCTGGATATCTTTGAAGGCACCCAGCAAATTCAGCAACTGGTCATTGCCCGAAGAGTACTGGGGCTGAGTTCAAAGGAACTGAAATAAACGCAAAACAGATTTCAGAATCGGCATTAAATGCCGGAATAAAGCTCAAGAGCCAGCTCCGGCTGCCGTTAAACAGGGACTGTCTTTAATTGGAGTTTCCTGATGTTTAATAGCCGGCTGAAAAATGAACTCGAAGCTCAACGTGTAGAGCTGGCGATGCTGCACCAACTGACGGAACAGATGGATCGAGGCATGCTGTCTATAAGGCTGAATTCCGAGTTCTGCATTTCTTCCGTGAACCAGGGCTTTGCCGATGTCCTCGGTTACCGACAGGAGCAGTTACTCGGCCGCCCCCTCTCAGAGATTGTTCCACCCTACGTCACCAAGCTGGCTTGTTTTCATAACTTTAACAAGGCGATCGCGGAGTTCGCACCCGTCAGCGACAATTACCGCTACTTAAGTGCCCGTGGCCCGCTGGTCTGGCTGAACGTGCATTGGTTTCCCGTACGGGGCGAAGACGGCAAGCTCGCTTACGTTCAGGGTTATGCCCGCGACGTCACGCAAACCATAGAGAGCGCAAAAGAAAGCGATGCCTTCATTGATGCGCTGATCCGCTCCACCGCAGTTATTCAATTTAACCTCGACGGCACTGTGATCACCGCGAATGATCAATTTTTACGAGCCATGGGCTACCGGCTGGAGCAACTCGTCGGCAAGCACCACCGTATGTTCTGTACACCGGACGAAGCCGCTTCACCCGAATACGCCGCTTTCTGGAGAACGCTAAACAGCGGGGAATACGTGGCAGACCGATTCAAGCGGATCGACAGTCGTGGTGCCGAGGTGTGGCTTGAGGCCACCTACAACCCGGTCTACGATGCCGAGGACAACCTCTGTAAGGTTGTGAAGTTTGCCAGCGTGGTCACGGATCAAGT
>NZ_JACUUB010000063.1 GCF_014859525.1 Marinobacter sp. | reverse complement strand
ACCTGCACATCCGCACCCAGCTCCGCCAGATACTGAACGACGTTGTAGGTGAAAGAGTCGTAGTTGTCGATCATCAGCAGCATAGCGATTCTAACCGTCCGTTTGATCAGTGGATTGTATCGCCATGCCGGCGCTGTTGCTTTTGATATGTCTCACAATAACCGTAGCCTGGAGCGAAGGGTAAACAGGACAAGGATTATTGCAGCCTGCCGGCCCCGGTACAATAACGGGTTGCCGGGGTGAAGCGTAACCAGACACTACAAATCCCTCATTCCAGCAAGGCCACCGACTTGATGAGGGCGTACAGCCGGGTTCCTGCCTCAAGGTTGAGCTGGCGCACCGCCCGCGCGGTGACTTCGGCCAGCACCAGCTGGCCATCCTCGGTACGGCAGGCCACCACGCAGCGGTTATCCCTGGGCAGGTTGATGCGCTCTATGGTCACCGGCAGGTGGTTCTGGATACTGATGTGTTCGGGATTGACCAATGACAAGCTGACATCCCGAGCCAGAATGCGCAGCCGAATGTGGGTGTTGACCGGGATCTGAATCGGGGCCGGAACCCAGAGTCGTGCTTCTGGCGGACCAAAAGGCCGGACGCCATCTTCGCCGACGTCGCCCAGCCAACCCTCCAGTACTGACACCGCACCGCTGTCTTCGAAGAGCGGAGAGTCTGGCCGGGCCAGCGACTCGTGCAGGGTTTCGATGCGTTGAATCCGACCGTTCTGCATGAACACAATCCGGTCCGCCAGGCGCTCGATTTCATCCGGGGAGTGGCTGACCATGATGATCGGAACGCCCGACTCCGCCGCCATGCGCCCCAGAAACGGCATGATCTCGCGCTTGGTCTGGGTGTCCAGGGCCGCCATGGGCTCGTCGAGCAGCAGCAGTTGAGGGCTGATCAGCAGTGCCCGGCCCAGTGACACCCGTTGGCGCTGACCGCCGGAGAGCTGATCGATGCGCCGGCTGAGTAGATCGTTAAGGCCGAGCATGGCGGTCACTTCCGGCGGGTGCAGGCGGCGCAGGTCTGCCGGCGTCCGTTTATAGCCGTACAGCAGGTTGTCCTGTACCGACAGGTGCGGCAACAGGCTGTGCTCCTGGAACACCAGGCCGATACGCCGTTTGTGCAGCGGCATAAAGTGTCGACCCTGCTGCCAGCACTGATCACCAAAGCGCACGCTGGCTCCTTTGACCCGCTCGAGGCCAGCAATCAGTCGCAGCAAGGTGGTTTTGCCGCAGCCGGAGCGCCCAAACAGCCCAGTTACTCCCTCAAGCGGTAATTCATGGTCAACCTTGAGTTCAAAGTCTTCGCCGAAGTGCAGCTGAGCCTGAATGTGAATCATCACAGGGTGGCAACCCGAAAACGGCGGGTCATGCTGTACACGATAAACAGGGTGACAAAGGCAAAGATCAGCAACATCAGTGACAAACTGTGGGCGGCCGCGTAGTTCATGCTTTCAGCGTGATCGTAGATCAGCACCGACAGCACCTTGGTTTCGCCGGGGATGCTGCCACCGAGCATCAGAATCACGCCGAATTCACCCAGCGTGTGGGCAAAGGTCAGGGTGGCGGCGACCACGAAACCGCCGCGGGTTAGCGGAAAAATGACGGTGCGAAAACGGTCCAGAGCTCCCGCGCCGAGGCTGCTGGCCACCTCGACCGGTCGCCGGCCAAGGTTCTTGAAGGCTTCGGTCAGGGGCTGCACCGCAAAGGGCATGGAGTAGATAACGGAGGCGATCAGGATGCCTTCAAAGGAGAAGGCGAGATGATGCAAGCCCAGGTCTTCGAGAGTTCTGCCGACGACCCCTCTCGGTCCCAGCGCCATCAGCAGGTAAAAGCCGAGCACGGTAGGCGGCAGCACCAGCGGCAGAGCGACCACCGCCTGCACCACTACCCGGGCGTAGGAGCGGCCTTTGGCCAGCCACCAGGCCAGGGGTGTGGCCAGCACCAGCAGGATGATGGTGGTGTACAGGCACAATCGGAAAGTGACCTCAATGGCCTGCCATTCGGCGGGTCCGAGTGTGAACATGGGCTTCCCTTAATTGCCAGAAACGTTGCGGTGGCGTTGCCTACTCCGGCATGACAAAGCCGTAGCGGGTCATGATGTCGTGGGCCTGCCCGGTGGCCATGAATGCGGCAAACGCCATGGCCTCGGGCTTGTCGCCCCCGCGTTTGGTGACCACATAGCCCTGGGTCAGCGGGTTATGCAGGGCGTTGTCGATCAGGTGGTGCCCGTGCGTTGCCAGATCGGGAAACCGTGCCAGTGACAGCGCAATGATGCCCACCTGGGCGGCACCCGATTCGACCATCTGGGCGGTGTGGGCAATGTTCTCACCAAACACCAGTTTGCGTTGCACCGCATCCCATACCCCGGCGGATTGCATGGCCTCTTTGGCGCGCAGACCGTAAGGTGCGTGCGCCGGCTGGGCGATGGCGATGCGGCTAATGGCGTCTGACGCCAGATCTTCCAGGGTAAGGTCGGCGGCGTTCACCGTGTTGCTCCAGATCACGATGCGGCCAAGGGCGTAGACTGACGGCTCGGTACTGGTCAGGCCTTCGGCCTTAAGCCTTTCCGGAAAGGAAATGTCGGCGGAAAAGAAGAGGTCGTAGGGCGCGCCGTTGATGATCTGGGTGGTCATCTTGCCGGAGGAGCCGTAGATCACCTCGATAGCCGCGTCGGGGTTGGCTACGCGGTACAGATCCACAATGTCATCGAGCGCATAGCGCAGGTCAGACGCTGCCGCGATTCGCAGGGGACCGCTGGCGTGCAGGTGTGTGGTGAACAGCACCAGCACCAGCAGGGCGATCAGCTGGCCGGATCTGGCAAATACTGACATGTTCGGTCTCCGAGTGAGGATGAGCGACCGGTTAGCCGCTTCAGTGATCGTAGTCGTTATAGGTCATGGCCACAGCTTTGAAGATGGCCCGGCCCTTGTTCATGGTTTCTTTCCATTCCAGGCGCGGTACTGAATCGGCCACGACGCCGGCGCCGGCCTGAATGTGCAGGGTGTTGTCCTTGATCACCGCGGTGCGGATGGCAATGGCGGTGTCCATGTTGCCGTTGAACGACAGGTAGCCGACCGCCCCGCCGTACACGCCGCGCTTGACCGGCTCCAGCTCGTCGATGATTTCCATGGCCCGGATTTTCGGGGCACCACTCAGGGTGCCGGCGGGCAGGGTGGCGCGCAGCACGTCCAGGCAACTGGTGCCTGCCTTCAGACGGCCAGTGACATTGGAGACGATGTGCATCACGTGGGAGTAACGCTCGACAATCATCTTGTCGGTCAGCTTTACCGTGCCGGTTTCCGAGACCCGGCCGGCGTCGTTGCGGCCCAGGTCGATCAGCATCAGGTGCTCGGCGATCTCTTTCGGATCGGCCAGCAGTTCTCGTTCCAGAGCGTTATCCTCGGCCTCGGTGGCGCCGCGCTTGCGGGTGCCGGCGATGGGCCGCACGGTCACTTCCTCATCTTCCACCCGGGCCAGGATTTCCGGCGACGAGCCGACAATGTGAAAATCGTCCAGATCCAGAAAGTACATGTAGGGTGACGGGTTGAGTACCCGCAGCGAGCGGTACAGATTCAGCGGTGGCGCTTCAAAGGGAATCGACATGCGCTGGGAAATGACGGTCTGCATGACGTCGCCGTCCAGAACGTAGCCCTTGATCTTGTCGACGGCAGCTTCGAATTTGTCCTGGCTGAAGCCGGAGATAAAGTCACTTTCGTCCACCACCTTGCCGCGCAGGTGTTCCGGGGTGCGCGGGGCGTTGGTGGTTTGCCGGTGCAGCTGGCTTTCCAGCTCGTCGATGCGGGCCTGGGCACTCTGGTAGGCACCGTCCACGGCCGGGTCGACGTGCACAATCAGATGCAGCTTGCCGCGCAGGTTGTCGAACACCACGATCTCATCCGACACCATCAACAGGATGTCCGGGGTGCCGATCTGGTCGGGCGGGCAGCTCTGGCGCAGGCGCTTTTCAATGTAGCGCACAGTGTCGTAGCCGAAGTAGCCGACCAAACCGCCATTGAAACGGGGCAGTTCAGGCAGGTCCGGAGCGTTGAAGCGCTGCTGGTACTGATCCACAAAATCCAGTGGGTCGTCCACGTCGGCCTGCTCGACGATGTCACCGTTGTGGCTAACTTCTATGCGGTGATCAAACACCTTCAGGATTTCCCGACTGGGCAAGCCGATGATGGAATACCGGCCCCATTTCTCGCCACCCTGAACCGACTCGAACAGATAGGAATACGGGCCGCTGGCCAGTTTCAGGTACGTGCTCAGGGGCGTGTCCAGGTCCGCGAGCACTTCGCGGTATACGGGAATACGGTTGTAGCCGGCCTGGGCGAGCCCGGAGAATTGCTCGGGTGTCATGTCTCGGTTTCCTGAAGTCGGATCTGCATGTTTACAAGAGCTCAGTCAGCGAATCAACCACCGCATCCGCGCCGAGGCTGTCAACGGAACTGCCGAAGTTGTAGCCATAGCGTACCGCGACGCAGGGTATGCCGGCGGTTTGGGCGGCGCTGATGTCGGCCCCGGAGTCCCCTACCATCACGGTGGTGCCTCGGGTTCCGCCCAGTTGTTCCATGGCGTGCAGCAGCGGTGCCGGGTCCGGCTTCTTGACTGTCAGCGTGTCGCCACCCACGATCACCTCAAAGAAGTGTGCAAGCCCGGTCTGTTGCAGTAACGGCGCCACGAACGGGTCCGGCTTGTTGGTGACCACCGCCATCCGGCAGCCCAGAGCTTTCAGGTGCGCCAGGCAGTCGGTTACCCCGTCAAACACGGTGGCTTGCTGGCCATTCAGCTGCCGATAGGCGTGATAGAACATGGCCATGGCATCGTGGTAGAGGGCATCGTCTTTGGCGGCGGGCGGCTCCCAGTCGATCTGGCGGGCCAGCGCCCGGCGTACCAGAACGCCGGAGCCGTTACCGACCCAGTGGCGGACGTTCGCCAGCCCGGCCGGGCTCCGGCCCAGGTGGGCCAGCATCTGATCCACCGCCGCCGCCAGATCGGGCGCGCTGTCGACCAGTGTACCGTCCAGGTCAAACAGGGCGCAGCCCGGCCAGCGGGCGTTGAACAGGCCCTTCAGGCTCATCCGCCGATAACCTTGCGGGCCTGCTCCAGTTCGTCGCGCATGGCGTCGATGGTGGTTTTGTAGTCCGGAGTATTGAAAATGGCAGAGCCAGCGACAAAAGTGTCGGCACCGGCCTCGGCGATGTCCCGGATATTATCGACCTTCACGCCACCGTCGATTTCCAGGCGGATGTTGTAGTTGCTGCTATCAATGCGCTTGCGGGCTTCGCGCAGCTTGTCCAGGGTGCCGGGAATGAACTTCTGACCACCGAAGCCGGGGTTGACGGACATCAGCAGCACCATGTCGAGCTTGTCCATGACATGATCCAGGTGGCTGAGCGAGGTGGCGGGGTTGAACACCAGCCCGGCCTTGCAGCCACCGTCGCGGATCAGTTGCAGGGAGCGGTCGACGTGATTGGAGGCCTCAGGGTGAAAGGTGATGTAGCTGGCGCCGGCGTCAATGAACATGCGGATCAGGTCGTCCACCGGCGACACCATCAGGTGCACATCAATCGGTGCGGTGACGCCATGCTTGCGCAGGGCCTCGCACACCATGGGTCCGATGGTCAGGTTAGGCACATAGTGATTGTCCATCACATCGAAGTGCACCACGTCGGCACCGGCGGCCAGTACGTTGTCGACTTCCTCGCCGAGACGGGCGAAATCGGCAGAGAGGATGGATGGGGCAATCAGAAAAGGGTTCATCAGGGGCTCTCTCGATCAGGTGAATTATCGGCTGCACAGGAACCCTGCTAGTCTAACAGTTTGCCATGCATTTTCGCAGCGTGAGGTACACGGAATTGATACGCAGTCGGGCTAGGGTTTGGGTTTGCTGGTGGCTGTTGGCCGGGTTGTCGGTGCCTGCGCTGGCTCAGGACGATGATCAGCCAGATCCTGAAAAGGCCAGTGAACGGATGGCTGAACGCCGGGCGATATCGGTGTCTGGCCTTGGCGAATGGACATTGGCTCAGGCGTTCCCGGAGCGCGCGGTGTGGCTGGAGCCAGACGACGATCGGCGGGCCTTGGCGCTGTTTCAGCCCGAGCTTACAACGCCGGGGCGAGGTGCCGTGATTGTGCTTGCAAACGAGGGCCAGACTGCCGGTGAGGGGCTGTCTGGCCGGTTGTTGCAAGGTTTGGCTGAGCGAGGCTTTGCTGTTATGACGTTGGGGCTCAACGCGCCGCCGGACAGCCTGGTTCGCCGGCGGTTGCTGAGAGGGGTGCCCAAGCCGAACAGACCTGGAGATGCCGCTGAAGAGGTTGACCAGGGGGCCGTGATGATTGACCTGGCGGTAGACGATGCGCTGGCGGAGTTGCTTGCGGAGTATCGTAATTCGGTCTGGCAGTTACTCGATGCTGCCGCCGAGGATCTGGAGCGGCGAGGCTATGAACGGCCAGCCGTTGCCGGTATAGGCTGGTCGGCAGATCATGTGACGGGATGGGCTGCAGGGCGGAGTTCGTTGGCTGGAATGATCTGGCTGGCACCCCGGTTTTCGGCCGAACGGCTGGCCACGCTGCCAGAGCTGCTGGCAGAGGACCGTTCCTGGCAGGTGTTGGATCTGCACAGTGGTGAGGGTCTGGCTCGCCGTCAGGGCGCGGAGCGTTCGGCCGCCATGGGACGACAGCAAGTGTCTGGTTACCAGCGGCAGTCGATTGTGCTGGCCAGCCCGCCGCAGCCCTCTGATGCCGATCGCCTGGCCAGTCGCATCAGTGCCTGGCTGGGCCGTTAGTTGTGAAGGGGCAGTATTGCGTTCGAGGGCTGTTTACAGGGGCCGGTGCCGCTGCTTGATCAATTCCCAGGCCTGCTGGTAAACCAGCAGTTGATCTTTGGCCTTGGCTATTTCGGAGGGCGTCAGTTTTTGCTGGGCAAGTTTGTCTGGATGGCAGGCAGAAACTTTTTTGCGATAAGTCCGTTTGACGGTGTCCAGGTCATCTCGCCGGGTGACGCCGAGAATCTGGCAAGCCTGCTCGTAACTGGTGGGTTTGTTGACGGTTCGGGTGCTGCGAATCCAGACCTTGCTGGCGTAGCTCTCGAAAATGTCGTCACTGACCGTTATGGGTAACCCTATCTGATCGACGGCATCTTCACAGCGGTAGCGTCGTGCTTTGCCGGGTTGCCCGATCACCTGCGCTCCGTGGCACAGGCAGATGGCGGTCTTGAGGGCCGGTCCTGGCCAGACACGGGCCATCAGCCGGAGTTTGAGGCCATGATAGAGGGGCAGGTGATCGCTTTCTTTGCCTCGTCGGAATTGCTCGATGGCTTTTTTACGTTGCCGGGTCGACAGCTCAAGGGCTTTCATTAGCGTCTCGGCGTAACGGATATCCGCTTCCGTCACCCGGCCATCGGCCTTGGCGATATAACCAAGGAAAAAGAACAGTGGCTTTCGGCACCCGCGCGGCAGCCTGGCTCGTTCGATGAGCGTGCTGGCTTGATGGCCGCAGCTGGACAGCTCTCTGAGCAGGTCGGCAAAAGCAGATTCAATTCTTGCGGGTAACGGTGGTGAAGCGGGTTTTGTCATGATGGCTGCTTGCTCCCGGTGAGCAAGCGATCAAGTGTGATCAGTCGGGCTGGCGTACCCACATCAACCCATTGGCCGCGATGGTGCAGGCCCCGCACTTTGCCGCTTTTCATGGCGTTACGAAGCACCGGGCCCAGTTTGCCGGCGCTGTCGTCCAGCCCGTCGAACAGTCTCCGGTGCAGCAAGCTGATGCCGGTGAAGGTGAGTTTGTCTGCTCCTGAAGCACTAAGCAGGCCATCTGCGCTGAGATGGAAATCGCCGTCAGGGTGGTGGGCCGGGTTGTTCGCCAGTACCAGAACCGCGTCGCAATCGAGGCTGGTGGGCGGTTGTAAATGGTTCAACGGGAAGTCGGTCCAGATGTCGCCGTTGATGACTGCAAACCAATCGCTATCGCCTTCGGTCAGCAATGGCAGCGCCCGGACGATGCCGCCGGCGGTCTCGAGGGGGGTGCCCTCTGACGAATACCGGATGCTCAGGCCAAATCGGCTGCCATCACCCAGGTGTTGCTCGATCTGTTGCCCAAGCCAGGCGTGATTGATCACCACCTCTCGCAAGCCCGCGCGCTGGAGGTTTTCCAGGTGATACGTGATCAGGGCTTTGCCACCGGCGATCAGCAGCGGTTTGGGGGTGCTTAACGTTAGTGGTCGCATCCGCTCGCCTTTGCCAGCGGCCAGAATCATGGCTTTCACGGCTGGGCGGCCTCCGGGGCGGGAACCACTCCGATGCGCTGCTCAATGGCCGGGATGACGACATCGCAGAGCCACTCGTGGAAGTGGCGCAGGGCTGGCTGTCTGGCGCTGGCATCGCGCAGATAACCGACGGTTCTGGGGATATCGGCCAGAAAACCGGTTTTGCCGTCGCGTATGGCTAACCGTGCAAAAATGCCCGCGGCCTTGAGGTGCCTTTGCATGCCCATCAGTTCAAACCATTGTCTGAAGGTGTCCGGGTCTGCGCGGTGCAGTCCGGCATTACGGCTGGCAGTCCGGAAGTGTTCCAGCCATTCTTGCACTTTGGCGTCTGGCCAGCGCAGGTAGCAGTCTTTCAGCAGAGAGACGGCATCATAGGTAACCGGGCCACGCACCGCGTCTTGAAAGTCAATCACGCCGGGTTTGTCGCTATCCGGCAGTACCAGCAGGTTGCGGGAGTGGTAATCCCGGTGCACCGTCACTTCCGGCTGCGCCAGGGCGCTCTCTTTCAGCACGGAAAAGGCGGTTTCCAGCAGCGCCCGTTCTACATTGCCCAAGGGTAGCTCCAGATGCTTCTCCAGGAGCCAGTCAGGGAACAGCGCCATTTCGCGATCCAGCAGAGCCTCATCGTAGGGCGGCAATGGTTGGTTGGGGTGGTCGGGGGTTTGCGCAATGAGAACCAGTTCATCGAGCGCTTGCCGGTAGAGTGTGTCGGCGTTGTCATCGGTCAGTGCGGCCAGCATCAGTTGATCGCCAAAATCCTCCAGCGCCAGAAATCCTTGCTCCAGATTCTCGGCGACAATCGCCGGCACGTTGATGCCACGCTGGCGCCAGTGCCGGGCAATGGTGACAAAGGGTCTGCAGTCTTCGTGCTCGGGCGGTGCGTCCATAAGAATGCACGGCGTGCGAGGTTGGCCCGATCTCTCTTGCCATGCTCGAAAGTATCGGCGAAAGCTGGCGTCACCGGAAACCGGCTCTGGACTGGCGGTTTCAAAGCCGGGAATATGCCTGACCCACTCGGTCAGCCGTTGCAGGCGTTTGTCCATAATTGTGCGGTGCGTCCTGAATGATTGACAGATATCGAACGTTAGCAGAGGAGTATAAAGAGCGTAAAACGGATTTGCAGCGGTGTTTCCGTTAACAAGGCCGCGGGGCGCGTGTAAACTAGGCCACTGTTTTTACCAAGCCGCCATTCGCCCGGAACAGGAACCTTGCCATCGTGCCCAGCCGTTACTGTCACCTGTTGTGGTTCAAGCCCCGCTGTGCCGGGCTTATGCTGGCGATGGCTTTGGTTCCGGTAGCAGGCATGGCTCAGGATCGCTCTCAACGGAGCGCAGCGGAAATCGACTGGCGTCCGAAGAGTGAACTGCCTGCCGAGATGCAGGCAAGGCTGCCGGCCTTCTGTTCGGGTGGCTATTTGCCGTCCGGCCTGGCCGGCGGGCAGGTGCCGTTGTTTGCAGGGGATGGAGCCGGATCCGCCCCCCTGGAAGCCAGTGCTCTGAACGCCCGGTATGAACTGGATGCGGAGCTGTACCTTCAGGGTGATGTACGGTTGCGCCAAGGCAGCTTTCAGGCCACTGGCTCGGAGGCGCGTTACAACACTCAGTCCGGTGAGCTCAATCTGTTGGGGCCTCTGGTTAGTCGCGGCGAAGGATTTTTGCTGACCGGTGAAAGCGCCCGTTACTCTGTCGACTCCGGTCAGCTGGATATCAATACGGCAACGTTTTTGTTACACGATTCCGAAATGCGCGGCAGAGCATCGTCGCTGTCCCGGATTGGTGAACATCAAGTGGTGATCACCGATGGCCTGCTGACCACCTGTGGCCCGGGCCAGAATGACTGGGCCATTGTGGCCTCAGACATCGAGCTGGATCAGGCCGAAGGTTTCGGCAAGGCCCGGCACGTGCGCCTTGAGGTGCTGGACGCAACGGTATTCTATTGGCCCTATATTACGTTCCCCATTGATGATCGCCGTAAGACCGGTTTTTTGTATCCCCAGTTTGGTTCCTCCAGTGCCGGCAGCGGCGGCTTTGTGGCGCTGCCGTATTACCTGAACCTGGCGCCTCATTACGATGCCACGCTAACGCCGCAGTACATTCATGGTCGCGGCCTGTTTACGGAAGCCGAGGGGCGCTATCTGAGCCGGCTTGGTGAATCGGTGCTGCAGGTTGGCTACATCAATAACGATTCTGCTTACAAGGGGGATACGCCCGGAGCGGACGGAGAACGCTGGGCACTGGATTTTACCACCCGAGCCCGGTTTGGCGGTGGCTGGACAGGCTATGGTGATTATTCGGTGGTGTCGGACGAGGATTACCTGAGTGATCTGAACCGCTCGCTGGCGATCAATCAGGCCACGCATCTTCAACGCCGCGGCGGCGTGCGTTACTCAGGGCAGAACCAGTATTTTGATGCCTACCTGAGTGGCTATCAGACCATTGCCGAACGCATTGCCGATGTCGATAAACCCTATGCCCAGTTGCCGGAGGTGCTCTACGCAGGAACTGCCGGACTGGGTGCTTTTGAAACCAGTCTGGAGAGCCAGTACACCTGGTTCTACCGTGACAATAATGCCCTGACCGGCCTTGATCGAGCCAATGGTCAAAGAATAAGGGCGATTCCGGAGCTGGCTTTACCCATGCGCACGTTATGGGGCTTCAGTCGGCCGGCGGTGAGCCTGGATTACACCCGTTACGACCTGGAAGATTACACGCTCGGAAGCGGCAGTTTTGATCGCACAGTGCCGGTGTTCGAGTGGGATAACGGTCTGTATTTTGATCGGCGATCAAACCTGTTCGACGTGCCTTATAATCAGACGCTGGAGCCCCGGTTGTATTATGCCTGGGCCGACGCCGATGCCGATCAGAACGACATTCCGGACTTTGACACTGGTCTGAAAAGCTTCCGCTTTGACCAGCTGTTCCAGCGTGACCGGTTCACGGGTGGTGATCGGGTAGGGGATGCCAATCAGCTGACAGTCGCACTGACCAGTCGTTTCAACGATCTGCTGACCGGCGCTGAACGGGCCCGGGTCAGTGTCGGTCAGGTGCGCTATTTTGATGACCGGGAAGTAAATCTGTTCGGACAAGGCGCTTCTGATCGCAGCAATTCGCCGCTGGCGGGTGAGCTGGTGCTGAAACCCGTTGATAACCTGGAAATCCGAAGCTCAGGGCTCTGGGATCACGACACTCAAAAAACCGAGGAAGGCCGCAGCCAGCTGATTTTCCATTCCCGGGATTATCGCTACCTGGCCACCCTGGGCCATACCTACAGTCGCCCGGACGATCTTGAGCAGACAGACGTTGGCACGGTGTTCCCGGTGACTGATCGGGTCAGCGCTATTGGTCGATGGGTTTATGATTCTGGTCTGAAGAGGACAGTCGGTACCCTGGCTGGCATTGAATACAATAATTGCTGCTGGAGCGTGCAGGTGGTGCATCAAGGCTACCTGACCGATGATGAACAACTGGATAACCGCATATTGTTCCAGATTGAGCTGAAAGGGCTGGGCGGCAGTGGCGGTGCTTCCGATAACATTGCCGACGCCATCTACGGCTATGACGAACGTGAGCGCCGTCGGTTTGGAACTCAGCGCCGTTAAAACGAACCAAAGCCCGGCGGACCTGTTCCCGGACCGACGGCACAGAATGCAACAAACCAAGAGGTGATTATGAAGGCGACTGTACGCCACGGACTGACCCTGCTACTGACGCTGGCCATGATGGCGCTGTCGGTAACGGCCCATGCTGAAAGAAAAGTGCTGGATCGTGTGGTGGCCATTGTCGATGATGATGTGATTCTTCAGACCGAGCTGGAGGCCCGGGTTAATACCATCGTTGGCCGACTCAGTGCTCAGGGCACCGGATTGCCGCCCAGACAATTACTCGAGGAGCGAGTGTTGGATCAGTTGATCTCCGAATCCATCCAGATGCAGATGGCGGGCCAGATGGGTATGCGCATCAGTGATAACGAACTGAACGAAACTCTGAGCAACATTGCCCGCAGCAACAACCTGACCCTGGCTCAGTTCGAAGAGCAGCTGGCCGAAGAAGGTGTCACTTTTCAGCAGGCCCGTGAGCAAATCCGTAATGAGATGCTGTCTGGCCGGATTCAGCAGCGCCGGGTGGGTAATCGGGTCAGGATCACTGACCGTGAGGTGGAGAATTATCTGCAAGCCCAGGCCGGGCGAGGTCCGGATGCCGCCGAGTACCGTCTGGCTTACATCTATCTTCAGGTAGATGATCCCGGCAATGAGGCTTTGGTTGATAACGTCCGTGCGAAAGCCGAAACCCTGCGTCAGCAGATTCTGGATGGCCGTGATTTCCGGGAAGTGGCGGTTGCCGAGTCTGATGCCGGTAACGCTCTTGAGGGCGGTGATATGGGCTGGCGGACAGACAGTCAGTTGCCATCCCTGGTGGCCCCGGTTGTACCCGATCTGGAGGTTGGCGTCCCCTCTGAGGTGCTTGAGAACAACAGCGGCTTCCACCTGGTGATCGTAATGGACAAACGTGGTGGCGAGCAGCAGATGGTTATTCAGCAGCATCGCGTGCGCCACATACTGGTGCGTCCTTCTGAGGCGGTCACCGAAGCGCAGGCGGAAAGCCGGGTTCGGGACATCTTCCTGCAGCTGCAGGACGGTGCTGATTTTGCCACTCTGGCTCGGGAACTGTCGGATGATCCGGTCTCCGGCTCCGACGGCGGCAACCTTGGTTGGGTCAGCCCCGGTCAAATGGTCCCAGGATTTGAGCAGGCCATGATGGAGGCCGATGTGGGCGAGATCTATGGGCCGGTTCGTTCCCAGTTTGGCTGGCACATCATCGAGGTTGAAGAACGCCGTCAACAGGATGTGACGTCCGAAAATCGTCAATCTCAGGCGCGCCAGGCTATCTACCAGCGGAAGTTCGAAACCGAGCTGCAGAACTGGCTGCGGGAAATCCGTGACGAAGCGTATGTCGAGTTCAAAGGCGACTACGCCGATTTGAACCCGGCCCGTGAGGACAGTGACGCATCATGAGTGATCCGGTAATCCTGGCCCTGACCGCGGGTGAGCCGGCTGGCATCGGGCCGGAACTTTGCCTTCAATTGGCGGATGAATCCCGAAATGCCGGTATCGTGGTGGTGGCGTGCAAGCGCCTGCTCGCTGACCGAGCCGATCAGCTGGGCCTGCAGGTAGAGCTGCATGACTGGCAGCCGGGCCGGGTACCGGAGACCCGCGCGGGCCACCTGTCGGTCTGCCATGTCGAGGGCTGCGCAAGTACCGTTGCCGGCCAGCTGGATGCTGGTAACAGCCAGTATGTACTGGACACCCTGACCCTTGCGGCCGAAGGCTGTCTGAATGGCGATTTTGACGGCATGGTGACCGCACCGGTCCACAAAGGTGTGATCAACGACGCCGGTATCGCCTTCAGTGGCCATACCGAGTTTTTGCAGGAGCTTTGCGGCGTTGAACGGGTGGTGATGATGTTGGCTACCGAAGAGTTAAGGGTGGCTCTGGTAACCACTCACTTACCCCTGAAAGACGTGGCGGAGGCGATTACGCCGGAGCGGCTGATGCAGGTAACGCGCATTCTTGATGCCGACCTGAAAACTTTCTTTGGCATTGAGCAGCCGCGCATTCTGGTGGCTGGGCTGAACCCCCATGCCGGGGAAGGCGGCCATCTGGGCCGGGAAGAAATCGACGTGATCGAGCCGACTTTGAAACAGCTGCGTGACGAGGGTATTGAGCTGACAGGACCACTGCCGGCAGACACCTTGTTTACCCCTCACTGGCTTGAAGGTGCCGACGCCGTGTTAGCCATGTATCACGACCAGGGGTTGCCGGTACTGAAATTTCAGGGTTTTGGTCGCGCCGTTAATATCACTCTGGGCTTGCCCATTGTGCGCACGTCGGTGGATCACGGCACGGCGCTGGATCTGGCCGGCACCGGCAAGGCCGACGCAGGCAGCCTGCACACCGCCATTCGCGTAGGTGAGCGCATGGCCCGCAGCCGTCGGGCGGCCAACGCCGGAGAACCCTCATGAGTAACCAGCATGGCCACAAGGCCCGCAAACGCTTCGGCCAGAATTTCCTGCACGATCCGGGCGTGATCGAAAGGATCGTCCGCTCGATCGGCCCAAAGCCTGACGATTCGATGGTTGAAATTGGTCCCGGCCTGGGTGCCATTACCGAAGAAATTCTGGCGGTGAACCCGCGCTTGCAAGTGGTGGAGCTGGATCGGGATCTGATTCCGGTGTTGCGTACCAAGTTCTTCAATTATCCCGAGTTCCGGATTCATGAGGCCGATGCGCTCAGTTTCGATTTCAGCCAGCTGGTCACGGACCGCGCCCTGCGGATCATTGGCAATTTGCCCTATAACATCTCAACACCGTTGATTTTCCACTTGCTGGCGCAGTCCGGTGTGGTGCAAGACATGCACTTTATGTTGCAGAAGGAAGTGGTGCAGCGGATGTCGGCCACACCGGGTGACAACAACTACGGTCGCCTGGGCATCATGACTCAGTATTTCTGCAAGGTGCAGCCCTTGTTCGAAGTAGGCCCGGGGGCGTTCCGGCCGGCTCCGAAAGTGGATTCCGCCATTGTCCGGCTGGTGCCTCACAAAGAGCTGCCGCACCCAGCGAAAGATCTGAAAACCTTGCAGGCGGTGGTGCGCACTGCCTTCAATGCCCGCCGCAAAACCCTGCGCAAGGCCTTGGCGACGCTGGTGACCGTCGAGCAGTTACAGTCTCTGGGCATCAACGATGGCTTGCGCCCGGAGAACCTGAGTCTGGCCGATTACGTACAGATTGCGGATTTGCTGGTCGATGCTGGGGTAGAGCATCCGGAAGCTGACGAGGTAAGTAATGACTGACTATGCCATCGGCGATATTCAGGGTTGTTATGAACGCTTGCGGGATGTGCTGGAGAAAGTGGATTTCTCACCGTCCCGGGACCGGCTCTGGGTGGCTGGTGATCTGATCAACCGTGGGCCGTCGTCGCTGGCCACTCTGCGCTACATCGAAAGCCTGGGTAGCGCCGCGGTGGTGGTGCTCGGTAACCATGATCTGCACCTGTTGGCGTTAGCGCTGGGTGGCCACAGCCCGAAGAAGAAAGACACCTTGCACGATATTCTGGAGGCGCCAGACCACGACCGATTGATTCAGTGGCTGCGTCAGCAATACCTGTGTGTTCGGGACGAGGCTCGCAACCTGGTCATGGTCCACGCCGGACTGCCCCACATCTGGAGCGTAGATCAGGCGGTAGCCTGCGCCCGGGAAGTGGAGTCGGTGATTCGTGGCGATCATGCACAGGAATACTTCAGCCAAATGTATGGCAATCAGCCAGAACGCTGGTGTGATACTCTCACCGGCATGGACCGGTGGCGGGTGATTACCAATTACTTTACCCGTATGCGCTTTATCGCAGAGGACGGCCGCCTGGAACTGGCGACAAAAGAGTCGGCAAGTAACGCGCCAGTGGGTTACGCACCCTGGTTTACCTATCCCCGAACGGACGACGTAAAAGTCATCTTCGGCCACTGGGCGTCACTGGAGGGCCTTACCGGCAGTGAGCGCTTTATTGGCCTGGACACCGGCTGCGTCTGGGGCGGCGCTCTGACTCTGATGAACCTGGACAGCGGAGAGCGGACTCACTGTGACTGCAGTTAATCCCCCTGTAGCCCTGATTCGCTGGGCATTGGCGGTTGGTGCACTCGCTGGCTTGCTGGCGG
>NZ_JACUUB010000062.1 GCF_014859525.1 Marinobacter sp. | reverse complement strand
TTAGCACCAGCATAGTGCACCAACCTGGCCTGTTATACCCGGGTATCCTGCCACTGACGGTCCAGCCGTTTGACGGATACGGTCATCGCCGTGCCCAATTGTTGGGCAAAAAACGACACCCGATACTCTTCCAGCATCCAGCGATACCGTTCCAGCTCGGGATCTCGAATACCCTGGCGTTTCTGCTGTTCCTGTTTGGTCGCATAGCGAGTCCAAAGAGGCCCTATCGTGTGCAAAAACTCTCGCTCCCGGCCCAGCTCGCGGGGCATTTTCTCCAGCCGGATTAAAGCCGCCTCAAAATAGATACCAAAGCGCTCCAGCCACTGCGACGGTGTCGCAACAAGAAAACCAGGATAAACAAGATGCTGAAGCTGAAACTTCAGATCCGACATGCTATTGGCCAACGACAGGTTAATCTTGCCTTTGAGTTGCCTGGCCACCTTCTGGTACCCGGACATAGCCTGAAACAAGCGCTCGTCTGCCTGTTCAAGCGCCGCAATAAAGTCGCCCCGATGGCGATCATAACACTGCGCAAACTGATCAGCGTCTCTGGGCAGGCTGCCAGACAGGAAGTGCTCCATCACCGCAGACAGCAACAGGTCATCCAATAGCACTTTGGCCTGCCCGACCGGGGCGAACATCAGTGCGGATTGCTTGAACCTGGGCAGCTTGCGCTCAAGATCCACAAGCGTATTACCAAACCGGTTAATGATCAGCCGGGCAATGCCACGGCGAAGGCTGTCCTCCGCCGTCAGCCGGTCCAGACAACGAATCGTGCGCACCTGCTTGCCCAGGTCTTCGAGGGCCGGATAGACCGTTACCTGCATCCCGCCTTTTTCGGTCTGTACCTGTTCAGGCAGGTGGCCAAACTGCCAGTCGGTATACTCGCCAGCCGCCTGCGGACTGTCGTCATTCTCAGTGGCAGACGCCAGGGCCTCTTCGGCCCGGCCTTGCAGTTTTGCCTGCAGGTCATCGGCATCCCGGCTTTCTGCAACCGGCTTGCCCTTGTCGCCGGTCACCCGCAAGTTCATCCGTAGATGTCTGGGCAGCTCTTCCTGTGGCCAGGCTTCCGGATCTATCTGAACGCCGGTCATCCGGCGCAGTTGCTCGCCAAGCTTGAGGGCCAAAGGCTCGTTGCTCGGTTGCAGGTTCTCAAGAGCGGCATCCACAAAATCCGGCACCGGCACAAAGTTACGGCGCAGGGATTTAGGCAGGCCTTTGACCAAGGCAATGCACTTTTCCCGGAGCAGGCCGGGCACCAGCCATTCCAGCCTGCGAGAAGGTATCTGTTTTAGCGCCATCAGTGGCACGTTAAGCGTGACCCCGTCTTGCTCGCTGGTGGGCTCAAATTCGTAGCTGAGGGGATACTTTACGCCCTCCCATTCCAGAAAATCCGGGAATTGCGTGGCAGCACTCTGGTCAAGTGGTCGCTGCAACACATCCGACTCGGTCAACTCCAGCTTATGCAGGGCTTCCGCTGACAGCCCCTTCCAAAAGGTTTCAAAATGCCGCCCGCTCACAATGTCTTTGGGCAAGCGCTCGTCGTAAAAAGCGACCAACACTTCGTCATCCACCAACAGATCCCGGCGTCGGGTTTTCTTTTCAAGGTTCTCGACCGTGTCGAGCATATCCCGGTTGCGGGCAATAAACGGTGCCTTAGAGTGATAGTCCCCTTCTACCAGTGCGCGCCGGATAAACAGATCGCGGCAAACTTCGGGATCTACCTTGGCGTAGGGAATCCGCCGCTTGGGCACCACGTCTAACCCGTAAAGCGTAACCTTCTCATAGCCCATTACCTGGGCGCGCTTCTGTTCCCAGTGTGGCTCAAAATAATGATGTTTCACGACATGACCGGCCAAAGGCTCTACCCACTCCGGCTGAATGGCCGCCACCATGCGGGCGAACACCTTGCTGGTTTCCACGATTTCTGCCGCAACAATCCACTTGGGCCCTGATTTGGCTACTTTAGAGCCCGGGAATATCAACACCTTTCGATTTCGGGTCGCCAGATACTCGCGCTTCTCTACCTTGACCGCTACATGGCCCAGCAAGCCGGCCAGGATGGCCTTGTGAATGGCATCGTAATTGGCCACGTTCTTGTTGAGGGTGAGCTTTTGCTCGCGGCAAATCAGGGTCAACTGCCGATGAATGTCGCGCCACTCCCGCATACGCATCCAGCTCAGGAACGTTTTCTGGCACAGTTTTTTAAGCTGCCCCTGGGATTGCTCTTGCCGCTGTTCTTCAAACCAGTTCCATATGTTCAGCAGCGTGGCAAAATCCGACTCCTTGTCATTGAACGGCGCATGGGCCTGATCGGCAGCCTGTTGTTTGTCCTGGGGCCGTTCTCTTGGGTCCTGCACGCTGAGCCCGGCAATCACGATCAGAACTTCCGACAGGCTGCCATGATCCGCCGCCGTCACCAGCATTCGGGCAAGCCTTGGGTCCAGTGGCAATCGCGCCATGGTGCGACCAAGGCGGGTTACCCGGCGCTTGTCATCTACCGCGCTGAGTTCTTCCAGCAATTTATAGCCATCATTGACCTGTTTACGGTCCGGAGCCTCAAGAAACGGGAAGTTCTGAATATCACCCAGGCCCGAGGTCGCCATTTGCAGAATGACCGAAGCAAGGTTGGTACGCAGTACCTCCGGATCGGTATATTCTGGTCGATTGATGAAGTCGGCCTCATCGTACAGCCTAAAGCAGATACCCGGAGCGACTCGCCCACAACGGCCTGCCCGCTGGTTAGCACTGGCTTGGGAAACCGGCTCAATGGGCAGGCGCTGGATCTTTGAACGAACGCTGTAACGGCTGATACGGGCAACACCGGTATCAATAACATAGCGAATGCCCGGCACCGTTAAGGACGTTTCCGCGACGTTGGTCGACAGCACAAGCCGCCGGCCCTTATGGGCCTGGAATACCCGGTTCTGCTCCTGATTGCTAAGGCGAGAATACAACGGCAACACCTCGGTATGGCGCAGCTCGGCGTGGCGCAACACCTTACTCAGGGCCCGGATTTCGCGCTCGCCGGGCAGAAACACCAGCACGTCGCCGGGCGCTTGCTTCTCTTTGCGCTCATGCTGCTCAATTTCATCCAACGCCGATAACACACCGTCTGTCCACCCCTGGTCACGGTCATCCTCATCGCCCGTCAACGGCCGATAGCGGATATCCACAGGAAACGTCCGGCCACTGACCTCAATCACCGGAGCCTTGTCAAAGAAGTCACTGAAACGATCCACCTCAATGGTGGCCGACGTGATGATCACTTTCAGGTCAGGTCGCTTGGGCAGCAATTGCCTCAGATAGCCCAACAAGAAATCGATGTTCAGGCTGCGCTCATGAGCTTCGTCGATGATCAAGGTGTCGTAACGATCGAGAAACCGATCGTGCTGGATTTCCGCCAGCAGAATACCGTCGGTCATGACTTTGACCCGAGACGCCTCTGATGTGTTGTCGGTAAATCGAACCTGGTAACCGATCTGCTGACCGACTTGTTCGCCCAGCTCTTCGGCAATCCGTCCAGCAACGCTGCGCGCTGCAATTCGTCGTGGCTGGGTGTGCCCGATCATGCCTCGAATACCGCGGCCATGATTGAGGCAAATCTTAGGGATCTGTGTGGTTTTACCAGACCCGGTCTCGCCGGCAATGATCACCACCTGATGCTGATCGATCGCCTTGCTGATGTCGTCAACGCGGGCGCTCACCGGCAAACCATCGGCAAAGTTCGCGGGTTTATGCAGGGCCTGCCTCTGGCGAACTTTCTCCAGCCCGCGATCAAGCCACAACGCCATAGACTCCAGGTCTTTTTGGCCGGGCTTGCCTTTGGTCTGGCTGACCCGGCGGATGATGCGTGCAGCTTCCTGCTGATTGCAGGTGTCCAGCTGGCTCATGATGGCTTTTACTGCAGCCTGTGGATCAGCGTCCGGGCGTTCTGGCATAGGGGTCGTTTTTTCAGTCATTGAACAGCAACGGGCTCATTGATGGGTGCATCCCAAGGCGCCACAGTCTAGCGGGAAATCCGGGCAGTAGAAACACAAAGACCCTGCCTGGGCAGGGTCTTTGTGTTGATGCAATGCAACCGCAAGGCTGCACCAACGCCCTTACTTGGCGTTGGCTTCGTCCCGCAATTCGCGACGGAGAATCTTGCCCACGTTACTCTTGGGCAGCTCATCCCGGAACTCGAAGTGCTTGGGCACTTTGTAGGCGGTCAGGCGTTCGCGGCAAAACTCTTTAATTTCGTTGCCAGTCACGCCTTCTTTGGTGGCCACCACAAACACCTTCACGGCTTCGCCACTCTTGGCATCTGGAATGCCGACAGCAGCACACTCGATCACCTTCGGGTGTCCAGTGATCACATCTTCAATTTCATTCGGGAACACGTTGAAGCCAGACACAATGATCATGTCTTTTTTACGGTCAACAATGCGGATGTAGCCGTCTTCCTGGATCAGTGCTACGTCACCGGTCTTCAGGTAACCATCCTCGGTGAAGGACTTCTGGGTATCCTCAGGGCGCTGCCAGTAACCCAGCATCACCTGCGGCCCTTTCACGCACAGCTCGCCAGGCTCGCCGATGGCTGTCTCGTTGCCGTCGTCATCGATAGTCTTGATGATGGTCGACGGAATCGGCAGGCCAATGGTGCCAATCTGAATGGCACTGCGGGGATTGAACGTGACGACCGGTGAGGTTTCGGTCATGCCATAACCTTCACTGATTTCACACCCGGTTACCCGCTCCCACATTTTGGCGGTATCCGAAGTCAGCGCCATGCCGCCAGAAGCCGTCAGCTTCAGACCGGAGAAATCCAGATCCTGAAAATCTTCGTTGTTGCACAGGGCCACAAACAGGGTGTTCAGGCCAATAAAGGCGGAGAACTTCTGTTTCTGCATTTCTTTGACAAAACCGGGGATGTCTCTGGGGTTGGGAATCAGTACGTTGTGAGCACCGGCCTCAAGCATGATGCCGCAGTTCAGCGTGAACGAGTAGATGTGATACAGCGGCAGTGGCGCGATGACCACTTCTTTGCCCTCTTCTACCTGATCTTCCATCATCGGACGCACCTGAGTCAGGTTTGCCACCAGATTGGCGTGGGTCAGCATCGCACCCTTGGCAACACCCGTGGTGCCGCCCGTGTATTGCAGCACCGCCAGGTCTTCAAGCTTGGTCTCAACCGGCGTGAAGGTTTCGCGTGCACCCGCACTGAGAACCGCCGGCAGCTTGTGGGCACCCGGAATGTTGAACGAAGGCACCATCTTTTTGACGTGCTTGACCACCGCATTCATCAGCGTGCGCTTGATTGTTGAATGCATATCGGCGATTTCAGTCACGATGACGTGCTCAATGCCGGTATGGGGCAGTACTTTTTCCGCGTTGTCAGCCATGTTCGCCAACACCACCAGGGCCTTGGCACCAGAATCGTTGAACTGATGTTCCATCTCGCGAGTGGTGTACAGCGGGTTGGTGTTGACCACAATCAGCCCGGCGCGCATGGCACCAAAAACAATGACAGGGTACTGGGCGACGTTGGGCATTTGCACAGCGATACGGTCGCCCGGCTTGAGATCGGTTTTGTTCTGCAGCCAGGCCGCAAAATTGCGACTCAGGGTATCAAGATCCCGGTAAGTGAGGGTTGCTCCCACGGCGGAGAATGCAGGCTTATCAGCGAACTTCTTCACGGCCCGTTCGAAAACGTCGACCATGCTTGTGTATTTCTTGAGATCTACCTCACGTGGAATGCCGGCGGGGTACTTGTCTTGATAGAACTGCTCAAAATCCATCACCATCTCCTGTCTGATTGGCGCTATTGGGAGCAACCGGATGGGGTTCAGAAGCTCCCTGATTGTAATATTTTGCCAAGGCTGATCCGGTCTCAAAATCAACCCTACTAAAGTCTCAGCCTCAAAAAAGTCGGGAGAGAATAGCAGTTTTGTTAACGATGAGGTAGCTTTCAGAACATCGAACGACACAACGGTACTGCCTTTACATTCTTCCTTTCACTCTCCCTTGACGAACTGGAGTCTCTGATGAGCGACACCCTGGATACCCTGGAAAATATCACCTACGACGAACTGAACGAAGGCGACTCTGCCACCTTTACCCGAACCCTCACCGAGGATGAGCTGGTGCTGTTCGCAGCGGTTTCCGGTGACGTCAACCCGGTACATCTGGACTCCGAATTTGCGGCAGAGTCGATGTTCAAAGAGCGCATCGCCCATGGCATGTGGAGTGGCTCATTGATTTCAGCGGCTTTGGCGACCGTCATGCCAGGCCCGGGAACCATCTACCTGGAACAGAGCCTGGCCTTCAAACGCCCGGTCAAACTGGATGACACCCTCACGGTGGCACTCACCGTGCTCAAAAAAGAGCCCAAAAACCGGGTTGCGTTCCAGTGTAGCGTTCGCAATCAGAACGGTGACCAGGTTGTGATCGGTGAGGCCAAAGTGATCGCACCGACCGAGAAAATCTCGCTGCAGAAACCTCGTCTGCCGAAGATCACCATCGAGAGCTGAAAGCGTCGAGTTATTTGACAGAAAAGCAAATAAGCTCGGAATCTGGCAGATATAAAGCACCACCCTTAATCCGTATTTTATTGAAAAATAGAGATTAAACGACAGTGGCGCGGAGCTTGCTGATCAATAAGCGGCGGGAGCGCCTTCTGGGCAACCCCCGCTAGACTATGCCGAGCTTCGCCGATGCCCTCAACCGCGTCGGCTTTTTTTGGCTATCCGCCAGGCGACCGGACTACTTGCTCAGATGTTTCATAGCAGATTCGAGGCCCTCAATCGTGAGGGGGTACATATGGTTATTGACCAATTGTTTGGTTATACCCAGCGAACCGCCAGTGCCCCAGTAACTCTCTGGTAGCGGGTTCAACCAAACCACTTTGCGGAAGTGATCCGAGATTCGCTGAAACCAGGTAGCACCGGCCTCGTCGTTCCAGTGCTCGATCGAGCCGCCGGGATGGGTCACCTCGTAAGGCGCCATGGTCGCGTCCCCTACAAAGATCACTTTATAGTCCGATGTGTACTTGTGCAGGATGTCCCAGGTACTCATGGTTTCGTTCATGCGCCGGATATTGTTCTTCCAGACACTTTCATAAATGAAGTTATGAAAGTAGAAATACTCCATGTGCTTGAACTCCAGCCTGGCAGCCGAGAACAATTCTTCGCATACCTTCACGTGGGGGTCCATGGAACCGCCCACATCAAAGAAGATCAGAACCTTGACGGCATTGTGCCGCTCCGGCACCATTTTCAGGTCCAGATAACCGGCATTGCGCGCCGTTGACCGAATGGTATCGTCCATGTCCAGCTGATCAGCAGCCCCCTGTCGGGCAAATTTACGCAAGCGCCGTAAAGCCACCTTGGTGTTTCGCAAACCCAGGGTAATGCTGTCGTCCAGATCCTTGAACTCGCGTTTTTCCCAGACCTTGACCGCCCGGCCATGACGACCGTTCTTCTGGCCGATACGGAAACCTTCGGGATTATAGCCGTTAGCCCCGAACGGTGAGGTGCCGCCGGTACCGATCCACTTGTTACCTCCGGCATGACGTTCGTTCTGTTCTTCCATGCGCTTCTTGAAGGTTTCGATCAACTCCTCAAGACCACCCAAAGACTCAATCTTGGCCTTTTCTTCGTCACTGAGGTGTTTTTCGAACTCGGCCCGCAGCCAGTCGTCGGGAATCAGCGCCTCCAACAAATCATCCAGATTTTCTATGCCTTCAAAGTACGCCTGAAACGCCCGGTCGAACTTGTCGAAGTGCCGCTCATCTTTGACCAGGCACACTCGTGCCAGGTAGTAGAACTCCTCCATATCCGCAAAAGCCAAGCGCTGCTGGATCGCCTCCAGCAGATCAAGAAACTCTCGCAGGCTGGCCGGAACCTTGGCCCGGCGCACTTCGAGAAAAAAGTTGATCAACATAACGCAGAACTCTTGCCAGTGATCAGTTGCGGCGACGTGCCATAAACGCCAGCTTCTGCAGAAGGTGAACGTCCTGCTCGTTTTTCACCAGGGCGCCGTACAACGGTGGCAGCGCAGAACTGCTGTCTTTCTCCTGTAGCGCCTTGGCAGACAGCTCATCAGCCATCAACAGCTTCAGCCAGTCGATCAGTTCTGAGGTGGACGGCTTCTTTTTAAGCCCTGGCACCTTACGCACATCAAAGAATACTTCCAGCGCGTCACGAACCACCTGCTGTTGCAGGCCCGGGAAATGGACGTCCACGATTTCTTTCATCGTGCCGTGGTCCGGAAAGCTGATGTAGTGGAAAAAGCAGCGGCGCAGGAAGGCATCGGGCAGCTCTTTCTCGTTATTACTGGTGATCACCACAATCGGACGCTTATGCGCCTTCACAAATTCCTGAGTCTCGTAAACGTAGAACTCCATGCGGTCCAATTCCAGCAGGAGGTCGTTGGGGAATTCGATGTCGGCTTTGTCGATTTCATCGATCAGCAGCACCACCTGATCGTCGGCCTCGAACGCTTCCCACAGCTTACCTTTAACGATGTAGTTGCGAATGTCTTTAACTTTCTCGTCCCCCAACTGGGAATCGCGAAGGCGCGATACCGCGTCGTACTCGTAAAGACCCTGCTGGGCTTTGGTGGTGGACTTGATGTGCCATGGGATAAGTCGCAGCCCCAATGCTTGCGCCATTTCTTCCGCCAGCAGGGTTTTTCCGGTGCCGGGCTCGCCTTTGATCAGCAACGGGCGCTGGAGTGCAATAGCGGCATTCACCGCCATCTGCAGGTCATCGGTGGCTACGTATTTATCGGTACCGGTAAACTTCATGTGTTTGTTTCCTGTTGGTTACTTTTTCTGATCTTTGTCGTGTTGATCGGAGTCGTCAGCCTCAGACTTGTCAAGGTCCTGGCCGTCGGCCTCTGACATAGTGTCTTCGTCCTCGGAATCCGGCAAATCGTCAAACTCGGACAGATCAAAATCCTCCAGTCCGAACTCGTCTTCATCATCTTCAGGCTCCGGCTCCGGCTCTGGCTCTGGTGCAGTCTTGCTCTGTACGGGCTCGTCCTCTGGCTCATCCACCACCGTATCGTCGGCAAGCGGGATGTCCTCCTCCAGAATCTCGCTGCCTTCACCGGTCTTTGGTTCTGGTTCTGGTTCTGGTTCTTCATCTTCCACTGTCGCCGCTACCACCGGCACCAGTTCTTCATCTTCAGGCAGGTCATCCAGCGTCTCACGGCTCGCGGCGGCGGCCTGCTCTGCCGCTGACCGGGCCTTTTTCTGACGATACGCAAACAGGCCAAACCCGACTATCGCTACAAACAGTGCCGCCCCGGCACCCCACAACCATACAGGCAAACCCCAGAACGCGCCTTGTTCCGGCTCGCGAGCACCTTCAGCCTCTATCACGGGTTCCGGCTCAGCATCAGCCACATCATTTACGGGTTCCGGCGCTGCGGTGTCAGGTAAAGGCTCCGGCGCTGGTTCAGGAACGGGTTCACGCTCCTGCTCTGGCTGATCCGCTATGGGCATCTCAACCTGGTCACGAAGGTCTGGTACCAACGGCTCTGAGACCACTTCCAGCACCGGTTCTTCACCAGGCAAGGTGAAGCTGGTCATGGCACTGAATCGACGGGAGAAGGTACCACCATCGGCGACCACATCAATCTGATAACGCCCCGGCGCAGGTAACCTTGTTACGGTATCCCGATAAACACCGTCTTCTGGCGGCTGATCTGCTGACAGCACCTTGGTGCCCCGTCGACCATCATTCGCAGTGATCGACAGGCGCACCTGCATCACCTGCAGAAAATCAGCACTCACAAGCCGCTCGGCCTCTTCAAAAAAGGCAACGTCCAGATTGAACGGACTCTCTTCGGAGAATTCAGTGGGTATCGGACTCACGACCATGCGCAGATCACTGACCACCGTTACACGACTACCCTGCCCCAGATCGCCGACAATACGCCAGCGACCAGCA
Organism: Marinobacter sp.; assembly: GCF_014859525.1. GTDB lineage: Bacteria > Pseudomonadota > Gammaproteobacteria > Pseudomonadales > Oleiphilaceae > Marinobacter. The sequence goes on along the minus strand of NZ_JACUUB010000062.1, from coordinate 6,172 downwards.
GACGGTTCAGTGACCGTAATCAAGTCATAGCCCGGCTCGACAGCCCAGCGAACATTGCCGGGCACACTATCTGCGGTAAATGGCTCACCATCCGGCACTGCCAGCGCAAGATCAGAAGCGGCCTCGGAGTCTTTGCCAGAAAAAATCAGCGCGGTAAATTCCTTAACGCCCTCATCGACGACAAAACCATCGCCTTCAATCGGAATCTGCTCCTGGGGTACCGCCGTGTTAAGCGCATCGGCAAAAGCCAGGTTGAGCGCTTCGGCTGTTTGTGCCAGCTGAAAACTGCCTCCGGTTTCACGAGCCAACCTGCGCAAAAAATTGACGTCTGCCAGCTCAGATAAGCCTACCGTGTGAATGGTTGCGCCCTTGGCTTTCAGCGTCGGTAACAGGGTCTCGAGGATGCGCCGTTCTTCTCTTCGGCTTGCCGTGTTACCGCCGGGAATATCGACCATGCCATCACTGAGCACAATAATGTGGGTATTTTCCAGGGTGCCACCGGATAGCCAGTCGTCACTTGCTTTTTCAAGGGCCAGGCCGAGATTGGTATGGAGAGCCACCGAATTGATCTGTTCGGACCGCTCTATCATCGTATTACGCCAGGCATCGTCCACGGCGCCAAACGGTACCAGCATGTTCACGTACTGCCCGAACGTCCAAAGCCCCGCTTCCGATCCCGTCGGTAGCATCCGGGCTAACAACCTCACCGCCGGCCGACGCAAGTTGCCAGGGTCGGTTTCCTTCATGGATCCTGAGATATCAACAACAATGCGTACATCGGCTTGCTGGGGCAGTGTCAGTATGGTGTCTTGCGCAACTGCGTGCCCCGGCAACAGACTAAACATGACCAACAGCAGGAGCACCTGAAATCGCCTCATAAACAACATTGCCTATCTTGTTGGGAAGTATCTGATTATTTACGCACCAACCGGTACCGGACGAGGTCAAGAATCCACACCAGCAACATGACGACTGCTGCGATAGTGAAATTGAGTATCGCCCTGCCCGCCGCGTCGGCATCACCCAGAATCAGTTCGTAACCGGCAAACAGCCAGGCCGGTATCCACCAATTGGCCAGTTCTGCTGATTCCACCGGTGTCAGCAGAAGCACTACCAACGCCGACAGCAACAAGGTTCTCAGGCCGTAAAATGGCAGCAACCGGAACAGCGATTTCATCATGTAGAAAAACACGACGAAGGCCACCGCGTAGACCGCCCAGAAAATTCCGTAAGCTAATGAAGCGTCAGTATCAATCATTACAAAACCCAGTGAATTATGTGGTCTTCCCAGTCTTCTTCCGGAACGCGATCTTCCGAAATCACCTTTCCCTGAACAGACACGCCAGCTTGATGCACGGATTGCGGATCACCCGTTCGCAGGGGGTGCCAGTCCGCCAGGGGCCGACCCTCGGCCAGCGTGCGGTAAGCGCAGGTAACGGGCAGCCAATGGTATTGGTCTACTGTTTTGGGCGTCAGTACGGTACAGCCCGGCACTTTCTCTAACCGCTCGGAATACACCGTACAACGGCAAGTTTGATCGTTCATGTACCGGCAAACGAGGTCGGTATGGTAAACCTCACCGGTGTCTTCGTCTTCGAGCTTCTGCAGGCAGCACTGCCCACAGCCATCACACAGTGATTCCCACTCCGATTGAGTCATCTCATGCAGCCGCTTGCGCTGCCAGAAGGGAATCTGAGCGATCATTTTCCGCGTTGCTCGGCTTTGCGGCGAAAATCGACAATGTAGGTGTCTTGCTCTTCCGGCATCTGCAGGAAGAATTCCTTCTCTGCCAACGCTGCAAGCACTTCCTGGCCAGATGTTCTGGCCAGCTTCTTGTCCGGGCTCAACAGCAGGTCCATGGAGTGAATCGGTTTGCCGAATATGGAGCGCAAAGCCTCGGGAAGCTCATCCCACTTCTGGCCCCGGCGAACATACAAATAGGTGTCGCTTTTTTTACTACTGCGAAACACCGACACAAATTCACGGTCTTTCATGGCGAAGAAGTTCCTCGAGTTCGACAAGTGCCGGCGCAATAACCTTTTTGCGCCAGCCTTCAAAAAATGGGTTTCCAGCCAGAGTTCCTTGCTGAACAACGATCTCTAAGCGCTTTCTTGGTGCGAGTAGTTCTATAGGAATATCAGCATCTTCCGACACCTTCTTAAAGCATCGTTTTACCTTTTTGAAAAACGCCTGCTCGTCCCGGGTTAGCGGCCTTGGAATCAGCTCTAAACCGGTATGATCTGCATTTTTGGCGGTGCGAACAAGCTCCAGCAAATGCTCGCCGTAGCGTTTTACGATGCCGCCCGGTACGCCCTGAACATCACTCAGTACCCTCAGTGATTCCGGACTGCGCTCCGCAATGGCGATCAACAACCCATCGTTCAACACACGGTTGCGGGGCCGGTCCAGGCGGCGGCACTCGGCCTCTCTCCAAACCACCAAAGCCTGCAGGACCGCTTGCTGTGTGGGAGATAGCGCCCATCCTCCACGCAATTTCAAGTAGTGCTTTTCGGGCTCTTCCTGTTGCGCTGCCTCTTCTGCGAAACGCTGCGATTCGTCTGCCATCGCAGATTCCAGTCCCCGGTCACGCAGTTTCTCGCTCACCCAGGTGTGGAGCGGCTGCAAAAACCGGATATCATCAACTGCGTAACGTTCCTGCTCAGCACTCAGGGGCCGGGCCAGCCAGTCAGAGCGAGTCACTGACTTATCCAGAGCCTCGCCAAACAAAGCTTCAACCAAACGCGCATAACCAACCGAGAAACCCTCTCCGGCCATCGCCGCGCCGATCTGAAGATCCAGCAGCCCCTGTGGTGCTACGCCCAACCAGTGCCGGAACAACTCCAGATCCTCGCTCATGGCGTACAGCAGTTTGGGGCGCTTCGGATCGGCCAGCATAAGCCTGAACTGCTCAGAGCCTTCTACAACGTCCGGGTCTAACAACCAGAAGTCGCCTTCGGCACCTAACTGCACCAGGCCCGGGATCGGATAGAAAGTAGATACGCGCTCAAACTCGGTGTCCAACACCACGGGCGCGCCGGCAGGAAGGCTGTTCAGCCATTGATCGAGCGCTTCTGGCTCGCGAATCCAGCGAACGGTATCCGGGGCCGGGGGAACGGGGACGGCCGATGCGTTATGAGTCATGAGCAAACCTGAGATGTTATTCAGACAAGGGCTTACGGCCCCGGAATGCGTGGGTAAGTGTAAATCCATCAACATAGCCAAGCTCACCGCCAACCGGTATGCCATGGGCCAGCCGCGTGATCAGGATGTTCTGACCATCCAGGCGGTCTGCAATATAATGAGCGGTGGCCTCACCTTCTACCGTAGGGTTTGTGGCCAGAATCAGTTCGGTTACGGCCTCTTCGCGAACCCGCCGCAACAGTCGCTCAATGCCGATTTCTTCGGGCCCAACCCCATCAATGGGTGAAAGATGGCCCATCAGCACAAAGTAACCTCCCCGGTAATCCCCGGCCTGTTCGATGGCCAGCAAATCTGAGGGGCTCTCAACCACACACAAAGTGCCGGTGTGGCGAACGGGATTCTCACAGATCTGGCAAATTTCTGTATCTGAGAAGTTCTGGCAGCTGTTGCAGCGGCGCACACCATCCATGGCCTGGCCCAAGGCCGCAGACAACCGCACGCCACCAGACCGGCCTCGCTCCAGCAAGTGAAACGCCATTCGCTGCGCGGTTTTCTGACCCACCCCCGGCAAACACCGGAGCGACTCAACCAATTCATCAACCAGGGGGCTGAATGCCATGAATGCTCCTCAAAGACTATGGCAGGCCTCGACTAGAAACTAGAACGGCATCTTGAATCCGGGAGGCATGCCCATTCCCGACATCATGCCAGACATCTGATCTTTCTGGTTTGCCTCAACCCGGCGAACAGCATCGTTAACGGCTGCAGCCATCAGATCTTCCAGAATTTCTTTATCTTCCGACAGCAGTGACGGATCAATCTCTACCTTCCGAACATCATGACGACCGTTCATCGTCACTTTAACCAAGCCCGCGCCGGATTCACCGATCACTTCGGCCTTGGCCGCCTCTTCCTGGGCCTTTTGCATCTGCTCTTGCATCTGCTGGGCCTTTTTCATCAGATCGCCCATATTATTCATCATGCGTCTATCTCCTGCCTGTTTCGACGGGGCGAATGCTGTCTTCTACCACTCGCCCTTCAAATCGCTCAACAATACGTTTAACCAGCGGGTCTTGTCGGATGGAGTCTTCCGCTGACTTCTGCCTGGCGACCCGCTGGCGTTCTTCCCAGGCCGCCGGGGTATGAACGCCCGGTTCGCCCTGCTCTATCCGTAACTCTGTGGCGTCGCCAAAGCGAGATCTCAAGGCCACCAGAATTTTTTCTTCGTGGCGCGCATTCAACAGACGAAAATGACCTTCGTCCAGTGTTAGCACCACCGCCTGGCCATCCATGACCATGGCACTGTAACTGGCCAGGTTGCCCGGCATACCGTTGATTTCCAGCGTTCGGAAATCCCGCTCCCAAACAAAACCATCTACAGCAACCGAAGCATCGTCGTCCCGCTCGACCATCGGCTCTAATGTCGGCTCGACGGCATCAGCGACTGGTTCGACCACTTGTTCATAAACCGGTTCCGGCACATCTTGCGCTGGTGGCGGCTCATCCCAGACCGGAGGGTGACCATCATCAACATTGGTTCCTAACGACGACTCGACCGGTTCTGGATCCCACGGGGGAGCGTCCATTACAGGGGGCTCCGATGCCTGCACTGACTGATCGGGGGGGGCGGAACGCGGCAAAGCGTTCGATGCGGCAGCAGGCTCAGCCTGCACCTCCGGCACAGCCGGTGTCGACACTTGCGCTGCCGGCTCTGGCTCGGGTTCAGCCCGCCCCCCGCTATCACCCGTGCTTGACGACGCCGCCGCCGGCGGCTCCCGACGGTCGGCACCCGGGCGGAACGCGAGCATTCTCAGCAGGGTCATTTCAAAGCCCATGCGGGCATCGGGTGTAACAGCGAGGTCTTTTCGACCCATCAAAGCGGCCTGATAAAACAACTGTGCGTCTTCAGCGCTCAGTTTGCGAGCCAATGCCTGCACCTGGGCAGCATCGCCGAGGGCGTTATCTGCGCTACCGGGCACCACCTGCTCCATGGTAACCCGATGGAACAGAGATAACAGGTCTGCAAGAATAACGGCGTAATCCGGTGCAAAATCAGAAATCCGGCTGATTTCTGCCAGCAGGCCCGGGCCATCCCGCTCAACCAGAGTGGCGACCATGCGTTCAATGTCTCGCTGATCAATGGTGCCAAGCATGTTGCTGACATCGCTGGCGGCAAGGTTCTGATTACCGAAGGCAATGGCCTGATCGGTCAGGCTCAGAGCATCCCGCATACTGCCATCTGCGGCTCGGGCCAATAGCCACAACGCCGGGTCTTCAAACGGGATCTGCTCTTCGGTCAGCACATGCTTCAGGTGACCGACAATGTGCTCCGGTGTCATCCGCTTCAGATTGAACTGCAAACAACGGGAAAGCACCGTGACCGGCAACTTCTGGGGATCGGTGGTTGCCAGCAGGAATTTGACGTGTTCAGGGGGCTCTTCCAATGTCTTCAAGAAGGCATTGAACGATTGATTGGTCAGCATGTGTACCTCATCGATGAGGTACACCTTAAAACGACCACGGCTGGGCGAATACTGAACGTTGTCGGTCAGCTCACGCATGTCGTCGACACCGGTACGAGACGCTGCATCGATTTCGATCAAATCAACAAAGCGGCCTTCCAGTATTTCTTTGCAGCTGTCGCATTCGCCACAGGGATTCGGAGTAATACCGGTTTCGCAATTCAAGCACCGGGCCAGCAATCGACCAATCGTGGTCTTTCCCACACCTCGGGTACCGGTGAACAGGTAGGCGTGATGCAACCTCTGGTGCTCAAGCGCATGCACCAGTGCCTGAAGCACATGCTCCTGACCCACCATGTCCTCAAAGGTGCGCGGGCGCCATTTTCGGGCTAATACCTGATAGCTCATAATCCCTTCAACTGCTGCTGCAAACCGGCGCTAACAATAGCATGTAGCCTGATTCAGAAGAAGGATGATCTGCTCACACACCGTCGCCGGTGGCCCGGTCGAGGGCTCGGATGCGCCGGCGCTCGTGCTCGCTTTCAAACAGCCGTTCCCGCAGCATTGCG
>NZ_JACUUB010000061.1 GCF_014859525.1 Marinobacter sp. | reverse complement strand
CGCATACCCGGCATCCACGCAAACTTGCCGGCGCGTGTGGCGGCGCCCTGGACTTCTACATACTGGCCGGTGATGTCGGAGATAGACGGTATGCGGATTCTATCGCCGGCTTGCACGCGGGCGTTCTGGCCCTGCTGGGCGGTGTAGTCTGCCTCTGCGATGATGCGCAGGAAGTCCTGGTTGGTGCGTTCGATGTTAATGCGCTGGGGATAGGCCTGTGGGGTCAGGCCGCCAGCCATGCGCACCAGGTCGGCCAGGGTGTTGTCGCCTTTGAGCTCGTACAGGGCCGGGCGGTATACCTCGCCTGCTATGCCGGCGCGTTTGCCTACGGGCGGGATGAAGATAACGTCGCCCGGCTGCAGGCGGTTGTCTGCACTGCTGTCGCCTTTGAGGAGCAGGTCGTACAAATCAAGCGTGCCTACGAGTTTGCCGTTGCGTTTGTGTTGTACGTTACGCAGGGAGCCGTTTTGCTTTACCCCGCCAGAAACATACAGGGCGTTGGTGATGGTAGACAGGGAGCTGACGGTGTAGGAGCCGGGGTTGCGGGCTTCACCCAGCACGAACACCCGCATGCTGCGCAGTTCGCCCAGGGTAATGGAGGCTTCTACGCCGATGTACTGTTCAGATACCCGCTTGCGGATTTGTTGGCGGGCTTCGTTGAAGCTCAGGCCTGCCACGGTGACCGGGCCGGAATCCGGGAAGCTGATGGTGCCATCGCGGCTGATGGGCAGTTCCAGGTTCTGGTTCTGGTTGCCCCACATTTGTACGCGCAGAACATCGCCGGGGCCCAGGGTGTAATCGGAGGGCACGGGGATTTCCGTTACCGGCGCAAAGGTGGTGGGGCTGCCAGCGAAGAGGTCGTAGCCGTAGGGCTTGAGGCCGCCGTTTTTGGCGGTTTGTTTGTCTTCCTGCTCTTTTTGTTCACGAGCCCGATCACGCTCTTCATCGGTAATGGTGGTGACTGGCTCTACCACGTTGACCTGTTCCGGGCGCTGGCTGGCGCGTTGGCTGCCGGTGATGTTGTTAAGGTCTACGCCGTATTGGCTGGCCAGGGCTTCCTGCTGGGCCCTTGGAAGTTGCTTGAACTGGTTAAGCTGGGCCTGGCTAATGGATTGGGCTTGGCTGGTAAGTGGGAGTAGAAGAACAAGTGGGACTAGGAGCTTTTTGATATTCACAGAGTTGGGTCCGGGTCTTCTTGGTTAGAATCTGTAAGTCCAGCTGGCACCGAAAGACCATTGGTCTTTTTTACCGCTGATGTATTCGACTTTTTTGTCGGTGGCCTGGAGGTTCAGGTCTAGCCAGCCGTTGAGTACCTGGGTGCCGTAGCCTAGCTGCAGTATTGCTATGTCCTGGCTGTTTGCCGGGGCGGTGAAAAAAACTTTGTCGTTGGGGGCGACTACTCGGCTGCCGCCGTCTTTGTTGAGCTCGGCGTAGCTGGCTTTGGCGGTAACATTGCTGCCGCTGGGCAGGAAGTGGTAAGCGCCAAGGGTGACGGCTACGGCGTCGCCTTCAAAGCTGGTGGCCATGTTACGGCCGTAATAACGGTAACCGGTGCGGTAGCGGCTGTGTTCGAAGGCTACGTTTGGCACGGCACTGCCCATAAAGTCGTCGGCCAGGGTGTTGACGTATTCCAGAAACCATTGTTGATCTGCATTGAACAACTGGCTGGTCCAGTCCGCACCAAACAACCACGATTTCTTTGCAGGGAAAGCGCCAGCTTCGTCTTCGCCCATCATCTCCATGTAAAGGCCCATGCTTTGCTGGCCGATGCTGAAGCCGTAGCGGATATCTACGCTACCCAACTGATCGCCTGGGTCGTCTTCTTCCAGCTGGCCGTTATCGCGGCCAATCAGGGCGTTCCAGATGGTTGATGCGCCTTCTGGCCGCCCTTCCCCGCCCAGGATAATGGCGCGGGACAAACCAATGTCCAGACCGCTTACGGGACGAAAGCTGAAGCGCATGCCGATGAGCTTGGCCTCGGGTACCGCGCGGTCTTTTTCAAACTGGCCGGTTAGCAGGGTGGCGTTCCAGGGGCCGAGCCAGCTTAGCCAGGGTGTTTCGAAGGCGCCTGGGTCGTTCCGGGTAACCCAAACCGAAGGCACTGGCCGGGCGTTGTTGGAAAGAATCAGGCTGGATTGCCAACCCGGGCCCCACCAACGGTCGATGGCACCGGCGCCGAATACCCAGTTACTTGCGGTGGCGGCCAGGTAGCTGCCGTCCAGGCGGAATTCTTCGTCGTCGTCCGGATCATGGGCGTAGGCGGGTTTGAGGCCTGCGGCCCAGGCGTTGCCTTGCCACTGCAGATTGAGGGAGGTGCCCGCTTTAGCCAGGGCGTTGTTCTGAAAACCGGTAAAGGCCGGGATGTCTGACTGGGCGTTTACGTTGAGCTCTGCCCGAAACCCCGGCTGGGCTTGCTGCTCCTGCTCAAACCTTAAATAGGCGCTGGCCATGCCGACGGATGGCAGGTCGGCATTGGCGGTGGCTTGGGTGCCGTTTTCCAGTGCCGCCCAGTTGAGGGGCCAGGTGGTTACGGAACGGTCCAGGTGGCCGCGGTCTGCCAGCTTTTGCACGGCAAAGCGGGCACGGGGGTCGCCCGGCTCAAGCCAGGGGGCCGCTGCTACAGAAAAGGTGCTCAGGCACGCTACCGCCCCACCGACCAGGGCCCAGTGTTTTAAGGTCATAGAATTTTGTTTTCTTACGACAAGGATAGAACGATAAAAGCAGGAGAAGAGCTCCTAACGCAATCCATGTCAGGTTGTTTGTGGTGTATGTCAGAAGAGTCGCAATTCTACGGGATGCTGTGTGTCACGCAAGTGACAAAAAGGTCGACTGTTTATTTTTCAGGCAGTTATGGGTGTTAAAGTTTGTCAAAGGTTTGTTATTGCAAGTAACTTGGTCACATTTTGGGCGTTTCATTGAAGATGACTCTGATGTCGGGAGATTGGCGCTGGCATATGGGTGGGGTCTGACCCCCGAGGGGTCAGACCCCTTTGTAGATTGGTTGTGGGGTGCTGCTGGTCAAAAGTGACCCCGAGCCGTCAGACCCCTTTGTAGACTGGTTGTTGGGTGCTGCTGGTCAAAAAAGGGTCAGTCCCCGTTTGGGGACAGACCCCCAAAAAAAAGCCCGCGGCAGTGGCGGGCAAGCAGAACAAGCGACTTCAGTCTCGGTCAGGTCGGCTTCGCGCTGTGCGGGGCACCACAGTCAGCGCTACGAGACTGGGCGAATCAAGCAGCTTAGAGGAGGTCTTCGCGCGGGGCCGAGCCCTTTGCTTGATTCGCATTTATTATGCTATACGATGTTTACGATTATTTCACGATGATTTGATAATTTTTTTGGAATAAATTTTTCCGGGTTATTTCCTGTTTGCGGTTGACCAAAGCGCCGGCGGATTTGTGCAGGTTTTGCCATATGTCTGGGCTCTTCACCCTCTGTACAGTAGGCGAAAGTGTTTTCATCCAACAGTTCGATAAAAATTGGGCGCGGTCGATTTTGGGACAAACTGTATGCCGAGCCAGCTGCTGTCGGCAGACAATGAAGAAGAATGACGGAGCTGAAGGATTGATCTTGCAGTTTTAGGTGTCATAATCACCCAATATAGTAAGCATGAGATGGTTTATACGAATACGCTAACAAAGACAAAAAGAGGCGACACCATGAAATACCCACGGCTAACCCGGCTGTACCAGCGCAGCCTGCGCACTCTGAACTCGTTTGCCCCCGGCAAGAGCCTGCTGATCGCGGGCGCGGCCCTCACGGTGGCGGGCTGTTCTGCCAACCCGGTGTACACCACCACCGGCATGGTGCTTACAAATTACGCAGAGAGCGAAGCCACCCCCTATGTATTGGAGATGAAAGACCCAGAGATGGCTTGTGCCCTGGGCCTGTCGCTAGACCCACTGGTGTATTCGTTCTCTCGGGTGATGTCACCACCCGATACCACCGGTGCTTTGTTGATGTTGCTGGCCGCGAACTGTTCTGAGTATCAGGCCATGGAGTCTGAGATCCATTATCTGCGGGCCAATCACGCGGGTGATGTGAATAACGCCCGTGATGCCCGGGAGCAGGTAAAGCGGTTGAATGCCGATATCGCCCACCGCCGGTTGACGGCCTTTGAGCGCGCGATGGCGGCTTACAAGTTTGACCCCGGCGCCGAGCCCCTGGAGTGCCCTTTTCTGTTTAACGAGCAAGACGAGCTGACCTTTATGATGGGCCTGGTTACTGGCTTGCAGGCGATTGTTAACGACGCCAACTCTGGCGCCATGGCGGGCATTCCGCGCAACATCGCGCCCCAGGCTGAGCGAGCCGTGCAGTGCATTGATAACGAAAAGTGGGCCGGCGTACCGAACGCGGTGCGGGCCCTGGTATGGTTGCTGCTGCCCGATACCCGCCCACCCATGTCGCCTGATCCCTGGCGGGTGCTGGCCAACAGCCGGGCGCTGGGCTTTGAGGGCGGGCACCGTGTAGCCAGTGCTCTGGAGGTGGTCGCGGCAGAAACCTTTGGCCGGCCAGATGTGCTGGAAGATGCCCTGAGAGCCGCCGCCAACGCAGAAAACTCTATGAAAGTGTCTGAGGACTATCGCCTGCTGGATGCCGTAGCGCGACGGATTCTGTTGCACGCTTCTGACAAGCACTGGGCCGCCAATTACGGCTACCGCACGCCGTCAAACTCGTTTGGCAGCCTGTCGCCGGTGTCTTCCAGCCGCTCAACCGAAGTCATGGATCTGGACGGCCTGCTGTAAGGCCGTCCGGGCGAGTTAAAACAATCACAAGCCATAACCGGAGTAACATCATGCGTAAATTTCTTGGAGCCCTGGCACTGACCTGTGCCGCACCGCTGGCCTCGGCCAATACGGTGTCTGTGTGTGTGTTTGACGTAATCGGCGCCAACGGCGACATCTTCAATGTGATGAAGGATTATGCCCTGGAGGTGCGGCCGCTGGGTGTAAACCTGCAATTAAAACCCTATACCGATGAAGGCGTGGCCGTGGGCGATTTCAACGCCGGCCAGTGTGATGCGGTTGCGGCCACAGACCTGAGAACCCGGCCGTTTAACAAGTTTACCGGCTCCATCAGCGCCGTGGGTGCCCTGCCCACCTATGACAACCTGGAAACACTGCTGGCCACGCTGTCGCAGCCCAGAGCCGCCAACCTGATGAAGAGCGAAGGTTACGAGGTGCTGGGCATTTTCCCGGTGGGGGCCGGGTATCTGTTTGTGAATGATCGCTCCATCAATACCGCCGGCGCCCTGGCGGGCAAGCGTATGGCCACTCTGGATTACCAGAAAGACGCCATCCACATGGTGAATTATGTGAAGGCCACCGTGGTGCCCTCAGACATCACCAATTTTGCCGGCAAGTTCAACAACGGTTCGGTCGATACCGCCTATGCACCGGCCTTTGCCTATGAGGCGCTGGAACTGTACAAGGGCATTACGCCAGACGGCGGTGTGGTGGAATACCCGCTGGCCCAGCTGACCGTGCAGTTGATTGCCCGTGACGGCGTGTTGGATGGCGACACGGCTCAAAAAGCGCGGGAAGCCGCATGGGGTATGTACCCGCAGGTGATGAACCTGATCAGCAGCCAGGAGGCCGCGATTCCGGATGAGAAGTGGATCAGGATTCCTCAGCAGGACATTATTGGGTACCAGGAGATGTTCCGGGAGAACCGCCTGGAGATGCGTGACGGCGTGAATAATGCGCCTTCGGTGTACGATCCACGGATGCTGAAGCTGATGGCCAACATTCGGTGCGCCAGTAACCCCGGCGCGGCAGAATGCACAGCGGATGATCGTGAGTAACTAACTGGATAAGCCCCTGCCCTGCAAGCAGGCGCGGGGGCTTTAGTCGGTGCTTGAGGTTGTTTTGGCACCCTGGGCTTGGTGGCTGGTTGAGCTGCTTGCCTGATCGCGCTTGATCAGCTGATCGGCGCTGATATCTGAGAGGGACACGGAGCCCTCGCAAAGGGCACTTAACTGCTGACGAAACTGGGCCGACATATAACGCGGCTCTGAATTCGGTTGTGAGTCTGCCGCTGCCTTGCCAGAACGGGCCCGGAGTTCCTCGCCACTGGCAAGATACACCTTTGCGCTGTGAGCGGCGATGTTCCGAACGGCATCCAGATAAGCTGTTTGATAGTCCTGGCGCATGATCGCCTCCAAATTAAGTCTTCCACCTGCCAATATCCATCTGCCAGGTTTTCATTATATTAGCCTACTTTGGCCAACTCGCTAACCATTGTCACATAATCATCATAATACTTTACAGGCGTTATCCACTCCCTGCGAACGAGGCCCTGGTCTGACGTTACGTCGTCGCGCAGGCAAGAGATCAATATGTAGCCGTAGGTCTGGTAAAAGTTTTTGATTTCATGGGCCTGACCGGCGTCTTCAGACGATTCCCAGTCGGCGTAAATCACGTATTCTTCACCGTCCAGATCAAACGCCACCATCTGGGGTGACTGTTTGCCAAAAGATTCGTGCAGGAACACGGCGTCTTTCGGCGCCCCACCGGAGCAAGGCAAGCCGTACAGAAACCAGATAACGTTGGCGACTTCGCCGTTCTGGTCCCGTTGTATTGCAACTGTCCCATCAAGAACAACAGCCATTATGCCTCCTGAGTTTACAACTCTTCGCGCCGTTGAATGGCTTCCAGGTATTCGTCCATTTCTGCCTGATCGGCAAATATGGTGAGGTCTGGTGTCAGTTTGACGATCTCAAAGACTTTTTTCACCCCTTTGCTCATCTGGCTGACACTGACCTGGCCCTTGCGGGACTTCATCAGTTTCAGGGTTTTGAAGATCACCCGTAACCCGGCCGAGCTGACAAAGGTGACACCCGCCATATTAAAGGCGACCACCCGGGTGCTGGGCCCTAAGGCCTCGGCCAGCCGCTCATCCAGTTGCGGCGCGGTGTCGCTGTCCAGCGATCCTTGCAGCTCCAGGCTGAGGGCCTCGTCCGACGTGTTGTACTGTTCAATAATGGTCAGTGGCATGTATCGTCTTCCCTGGAGCTTGTGGTGTCGAGTGTTATGGTCAGTTTGTTAACTCCATCCTGGTAACAATAGTTCATATCGTCACTCAGCTGCGCCATGATATTCAAGCCAAGCCCACCAATGGGCCGGGACTCCACCGGCTGATCGCTGACCGGCCCAACTCTGGTGGGATCAAACCCTGGCCCGGCGTATTCGAATTCAAGCTGCATAATGCCATCATGACACACAATCTCAAGCGACCACTGACAATGGTCATTTTTTGTGGCGACATGCGCCCGGATGTTGGAATGAAACTCATCGATGATGGTGTAGCATTCGTTCACCCTGTCGTTATCCAGGCACAGAGCGCCATAGTGATCACGAATTTTCTGCAGGATGCTTGCTACTGTCTCGCTCGACTGAATGGATAGTGCCATGGCGTTGTATCGTCAGTAGTGTGATGTCGTCGGATTGAGGGGCGCTCCCAGCAAAGGACAACAGCTGCTCCCGCATGTAAGTGAGCAGCCCTTCACCCTGGTTAGCTGCCCGGTAGCCCAGGTTCAGCAAGCGTTCCTCACCGAACTCCTGTCCGTTTTGGTCGAATGCCTCGGTCACGCCGTCGCTGTATAGTGTAATGCTCTGGTCCGGTCCGATTTTTGCGCTTGCCACCGCGTAGTCCACATCCTCATACACGCCAAAAGGCGCGGCAGGGTTCCCTGGCCAAAGTTTAGGGGATGTTTTGTTATCTACAAACATGGGGGCGTTGTGGCCAGCATTCAGCCATTTGATCTCACCGGTGCCCAGCTCCAGCACACCCATCACCATGGTAACGAACATGCAGGCCTCGTTAGAGCGGCAAAGTTCGTTGTTGAGGGCACGGGCAATGCCGGCCAGGTCGCCGTCCATGGATCTGGCCAGGTAGTTCAGCAGGCTGACGGTTCTGGCCATAAACAGGGCCGCCGGTGCGCCTTTGTCTGACACGTCACCCACGGCGATCAGCAGGTTACCGCTGGGCAGTCGGATCAGTTCGTACAGGTCGCCGCCAACAGCCCGCGCCGGTTGCAGCCAGGCTTCGATGGTCCAGTTACGGTATTGCTCCCGAAAATGACCAGCACCGGGCACCATAGACATCTGGATAGAGCGGGCGACCGACAGTTCCCCTTCCAGTTTTTTCCGCTGGCGTTGTTCGTTTTCCACGTCGCTGGCGAGTGAATGCACCAAGCGGCGGTTCAGCAGCACGGTGCGCACCATAGAACCAATCACTTGAAGGTGGTCGATGGTCGCCTGGGCGATGTAGATGAAACGGGACTGGACCGCCAGAAAGCCGATAAAGCTGTTCTCGCCCTGTTCATCATTCAGGGCGGTAAGAAGAATGGGCTTGGGCTCATCGCTCAGCCGAATGCGGTCGTAGAGGGCGTCTTGCGGCGTCAGGTACTCGGCGGGGCTGTCTTGAAGCATGTTGGTGACCACCTGCCCGGCGATGGGCTGGATGGCTGCACCGGGGTTTTCCGCGTGGGCGGTGTCTGGCGTGTTGTGCCGGATGGTGGCAAGGCAGGCGAAGGCTTGGTCATCACCGCCACGTTCCCACAACGCCAGGGCTCCGAGCTCGTAATGGCTGACCACACGATGCAACAGGTAACGCAGGTTGGGTTCAAACTCCTCGCCGCTTGGCAGGTTGACCAGATCAACCCCCATTTGCCGGATGAAGCGTTCGCTGGCGGCGGCGGCTTCCATGGCTCTTTGCCATTGTTTGCGCTCAATGGCCAGGCCGGTGAGTGACACGATGGAGGCCAGGTCGTCGAGTTGTTGTTCGTCTGGATTTCTGGGCCGGTGGCTGAACACCGTGACCACACCCAGTAGCTCATCCCGCTGGCTGACGATAGGCTCCGACCAGGAGGCCCGCAGACCCAGATCGGCGACGACACGGGTGTAACCTTGCCAGCGGTGGTCGTCCAGAATCGATTCACACAGGGTGCGATTGCGGGTGTAGGCAGCGGTGCCGATGGAGGTGCTGCCGTAGCGGGCCGGAATGGCGGGCAAGGTCTCACGGAAGGCTTTGGCCAGGCCGCTGTTGCCAAGAGGCGTTAACGAATCTCGCTGTTGATCGTAACGGGTGATCAGGCAGCGGGTGTTCTGCAGGCGAATCTCGGCCAGCTTACACAGGCTGTCGGCCAGGTTTTCCATAGGCGCACTGCTGTTGATGCCGGTCAGGATGCGGTTACGCAGTTTGTTGGCCGCCTGGTTCATTTTATAAGCGTGGATGTTGTTGGCACTCAAAGTGCGAGCTGGCCGGCCCTCAAAAACGGTGTTGCTGAGGTAGCAGTCCATCCAGATACCGGCCTTGGCAGACGCACTGAACAGCCACTCCTGTCGCAGAAAACCCGACGCTTTCAATTGGCTGGTCCAGCGTTCAAAATCCAGCAATGAATAAGGGCTGGGCTGCCACGCATCGGGCCGCATGAGCACTGTGTCTGACAGCTGTTCTACGGTGTCACAGTCGAACAGCTCCAGGGCCTGGCGGTTGGCAAACAGCAGCGTGAGGGTAACGCGATCAAACACCATAATCACCGCTGAACCCTGGTCCAGCATGGCGCGGGTATCAGACATAGACGAACGCAGCCGGCGCTGGGCATCTTCGTTGGCCCTGGCCAGTTCTTGCTCACGCCGTCGGTTTTGTTTGCGGGCGCGCAGGTGCAGTAGTAATCCGGCCAACAAAGCCAGAGCCAGTGCCGCCGTGAGCAGCAATTCGGGTTGCTTAATCAAGAACGACATTCTCAACCAACTGTGAGCCGGTTTGTTCGGCGCCAAGGACGCGCAGCTGCATGCCGCCGAGATCTGCGCCCAGGGCAGAGAGCAGCGGTGAGACCAGGCTGGTGACGACCGTCTCGACCGCCAATGAGAGCAGGCTCGTAAGTGGGCTGGCAATGCCACTGATTAATGCATCAATGATATCTCGCTCGCGGCTACTGGTTGAGCCGCTGCATTTCAGCAACGATAGGTTGGTCACTTCTGCGTTGATGCTATCCACGCCGCCCGTGGATGACATAGACGCGGTTTCGCACACACCACCAGGACAATAAAGGTTATAGCTTTGGAGGATGTCGTTGTTGGCACTGGCTCCAATGTTTACGTCTGCATCGGCGCTGAGGCAAAGGTCCATATCAACCAGGGGTATTCCTAACAGTTTGACATCCACGTCTAGAATCGGAGCATAGATTGGCTCAGGCACGACTTGCTGTGTGGCAGGATCCAGAGTTCCGGATTGTGCACTAACGGCATTGCCCTGCACCCTGAAGTCAAAGTTCGTGGCGTTGCTATCGCCTTTGGCACAATCTGCGCCCTCGAAAATCGCATTACCACCCCCTACCGATACCACCAACGGCACCCTGACAGGACTATTCAGTAATTTAACGGTCGGAAGGCCAACAAGATCAAGCAGGCCAGACAAACCATCAGTGGCGCTTCCAATGAGACCAGAGCCAAGCTCAATCTCAACGATAGCCTCCAGGCTTATGTCGGCCGCTTTCACCGTCGTCAACCATTGGCCGTTATCGTCCTGCCGGGCTGGGCCAATAACAATTTTGGGCGGCTCGTCTACCCACAGGCTCAAGGTAACGTCAACGCCTGCCAGTAAGCTTTCAGACCCCACCAGGGTGTTTAACAACGGTGAGTCACTCGTATCCAGATCAAGCGAAAGCAAACCGCTACCGGCCTGATTTGACGCACGAACGCTGTTCATTACCAGGCTGACCACAAAATCATAAACGGGCACCGTGGTTTGCTGCGGACTGGGGGGCTCTGCCAGTACCTCAAAAATAGCAGAGGCACTCAGGCCGCTTAGGCCCAGGGCGCCGCTCAAGTCGTCAACCACCCTGCCCGCCGGCGCTGTGGTTCCGCCGGCCAGGCTCACCACGGCATCCAGTACGTCCAGCAGCGGTTCGTCGACCAGATTGGTCAGGTTGTCCACACCGAGGGCAGCCAAAAGATCCCCCAGCCCGATCAAGGTATTTTCAAGGCTGTTGAGATCGGTTGCATCCAGACTGTAGCCAGGCATGCCCAGCAGGCTGCCGATCAACAGGCCCAGCAGGCCGTCTTCCACGGTGGCGGTGGAACCCGCCCCGCTCAATGTGGCATAGACTTCTTTACGGGCGACCGCGTCTGCCGAGATGGTTATGGCCGGGAAAATCGACTGCGGCAAAAAGAAGGATATGGGCTCTTGGCGGGTGTATCGCACCAGAGCAGCGTTGGTCTGGGCCATTTCGGAGGATGGGTTTCGGCTGGCGAAGCGCATCGGGCTACTGGCCGTTTGCCCCGAGCGCAGAATGCCCGGAATGATCTCCAGTGCGCTTGCATCGCCACTGAACCCTGCCGCCTCGGCCGCCAACAAGCCCCGTTGCTGCATTTTGTTCCACGCCGGGTCTACGCTGCAGGTCTGGGCTTCATCAGCAGCGGCGGTGGCTGCGGAATTAACGATGGACTGCATCTCAGACTGGAGCAACAGGAGCCTGGAGGCATCAATCAACAAGGTGACGAAGATGAACACCAGCACCAGCAACAGGGGCGTTGCAAAAATGAGAGCTCCACGCTGCCGGGCTTTGGTGATCCTGGTCTTAGTCATTGCGGGTAGACTCCCCTATGCGCTGGGGAATGGGTTGCCGGAATGAATCCGACAGCCGGTCCAGCGTTTGAATCACCATCGGCTCGCTCAGCTCACCGCCTTTGGCGGGGTGCCTGGCCTGATCTTCCAGAATCTTGCTAACGTTGGCGGGCTGCTCCAGATCAAACGAAAGCCCGGCCAGTTGGTTGGCCTGCCGGATGCCGGCGGCGATCTGCTCGTCACTCAGGGCAATCTGTTGTTGCAACTGTTGAATCCCGGCTTTGCCACCGTTCAGGTAGTAAGCGGCGATCAGGTTCTGACGGGTAGATGCCTTGCCCCGAGACAATTCGTAAGCGGTGCGCAGTTCAAACGCAGCCCGGTCGTAGCGGCCCGCCTGCATCAATGCATAACCCAGATCGTTACGGATGTCGGCATTGGCCGGGGCCTGGTCTTTGGCAGCAGACAAGTGCTCGATGGCCTGGATAACCTCACCTTTTTTCACCTTCACCACGCCCAGACCATGCAGTGCCTGGTGCGAGCCGCACTCATCAACAATGGCCTGAAAAACGCCTTCGGAGGTCTCCAGCTGGTCCACCTGCCCCAGCAACTGAGCCCAACGTAGCCAGTGGGCCTGGGTGCCAAACGACAGCGCTTCTAACTGGGCCAGCGCAGCGTAGTGCTGGCGATCTTCCATAGCGGCGTCGATGGCGTCTAGCTCTACCCGGTGTTCTGGCTGCACCACGTTTGAACAATTGATCAGATAGACTGGATTTTGCGGTGATGACTGTGCGCTCGCAGGGCCGGAGTGGCTGGCCACCGACGAACACCCGGCCAGCACCAGGCCGATCCCGACAACGCTCAGCTTTGCGGCAGTTTGCTGCCATTTTTGTGATCTGCTCAGTGCCCACATGGTCAGAAGGGTTCCTTTATCATGGCGATTACCGGTTAACGCTGAAAGGCATCAAGAATCGACAGCACCGCAGGGCCACCGATCAACATAAACAGGGACGGCAACATGAAAATCATCATGATCACGGTCATCCTGGCGCCAATTTTGTTGGTGTCTTCTTTAAGCTTGCTGCGCTCTTCGTGTTGAGCCTCTTCAACGATCTGGTCCAGGCCACCGGCCACTTTGGAGCCGAGCGTGCCGGACTGTTTCATCAGGGCTACGTAGCTTCTCAACACGGTCAGATTGCGGTTTCTGCCCAGCTCTTCCAGCGCCACAGTGCGGTCGGCGCCGCTTTCCATCACCCGATTGAAACGATCGATGCGCTGGATCAGCCGGGGCATGAGGTCGCGGGCCTGGTGCGAGATAAGCTTGAGTGAGCGTTCGGGGCTAAGGCCGGCCTCCATCAGCATTCTGGTCATGTGGCAGAGTTCTATGGCCTCTCGGTTTTGCAGTTTTTCTGCGTCTGCGCCGGCACTGCGAATAAAGCGCCGGGGCAGATAAAAACCTGCCAGCAGCGCCAGGCTGGCCATCACAACATCCGTCGTCCGGAAGGCAAGCACCGCTACCACCACCGGAACCATCCAGCACCAGAGCAGGTAGCTGCGGCGGGCTTGAATCGGCGTTTTGCCGGTGGCGTCCAGGGCAGGCTCCAGCTCGCGGAAGTCGGAGGCAAACAGTTTTTTGTCCACCAGCCAGAGCAAAAACTCGTTGAAGGCGGTTTCGTGGCTGTCGCCTTCCATCAACATGCGCCGGTGGCGCAGTCGGGCATGCACCCGCGCCCGCAAGGACCAGCGTGGCGCGTAATAAAACGCCAGTACCACAGACGCCAGGGCCAGAACCGCCGCCAGTACCAGGCTAAGATTAAGCACGGCCCACCCCCCGGATCAGGTTCCAGATCATCAGTATCCCCACCAGTTGCAGGCCGCCGGAGATCATCAACAGGGTGTGGCCGGTATCTGACTGCAGCAGTTTTTCAGAGAACTGTTCGTTCACCACCACCATATAAACCGCCAGTCCCGGGGGCATGATGGCGAAGGTAACAGCGGTAAAGCGGGTTTCTGCAGTGGCCGCCATAAATTCCCGCCGCAGCTCCTGTTGCGAGCGAATGGTTTTGGCCACTTCAAACAACACCGGCTTGACCGACGAGCCGAACCGAGTGGAGGTTCTGAGTGCAATAGCCACCTGGGTAAACGCCGGTATTTGATAAAAACTGGCAAAGGCATCCAGTACCTGGGTGTAATCCCGGCCCTGGCTGACGGCATTTTTTAACCGAAACACCATGGGATCGAACACCGGGGAGGCATCGCCAAAAGCGGACACAATGCTTTGTTCAACCGAGCGACCAACCGATATAGAGCGCAGCATGCCATCCAGGATGCCGGGGAGTTCTTCAAAGATCTGACGGCGCTGACGTTCAAACTTAACCCGCCAGGTGGTGATCGACACGGTCACTACAAAAAAGATCGCCACGGCGGCCTCCACCGGACCGCGGAGCAACAGTATCGTGAGCACCAGCGCCACCACCACCGCTACCATAAACATGAACCGCGCACCGGAGATGTGAAAGCCCGCCCGCAGCAGCACTTTTTCCAGGGGGCCCAGATCGATAACCGAGGTTTTTTTCTCAACGATGACCTCAGCTGCCAGACGGTTGGCGGTTCGCCGCTTCAGATCCCCCGCCACTCGCACACGGCCCAGCACCAGCTGCAGCATGATGGTAATTAAGGCCCCAAGGCCTGCCAAGAGACACGCCAGCCAGATCAGCTGAGTGCTCACGGGGCCACCTCAAGGTCTTCCGGTTTCAACCAGTCCATCTCGCTGGAGCGGTACAGAATGTCCATATGGTAGGGATCAGCCTTGGTGGGGCTTAAGGCCACCACTTCGCTGACCATACGGCGGCCGTTAGGCAAGCGAGTCAGCTGCACCACCGCATCCAGCGACGAGCCAATCAGCCGGGCGATGGCCCGTTCGCCGGCGTCGTAGCCATTCACCGCCAGCAGTGTCTCAATGCGAATCATCGCGTCTTTGGCGGAATTGGAGTGGATGGTGCTCATGGAGCCTTCGTGGCCGGTGTTCATGGCCTGTAACAGCTCGATGATTTCACCAGACCGCACCTCGCCTACGATCACTCTGTCTGGGCGCATTCGCAGGGCGTTAACAATCAGGTCCCGGGCACTGACCCGGCCGGTGCCTTCGGTGTTGGCCGGGCGGGTTTCCAGCCGCACAATATGAGGGTGGTTCAGCTGCAATTCGGCGGAGTCTTCAATGGTAACGATCCGCTCGTCTTTGGGAATGAATTCGCTGAGCAGGTTCAGGATGGTGGTTTTACCGGTACCGGTACCACCGCTGATCAACAGGTTGCGGCGCGATTCGACGATGTTGGAGAGCAGGTCCAGGCACTCGCGGGTCATAGAACCCAGGTTGACCAGTTCATTGGCGGTCAGATGCTTGTTGGAGAATTTCCGGATTGACATTGAGGGGCCATCCAGCGCAATCGGCGGGATGATTGCATTAACCCGGGAGCCGTCCGGCAACCGGGCATCCACCATGGGGCTGCTTTCGTCCAGGCGCCTGCCCAGGGGTGCCAAAACGCGCCGGATGATGCGCAGCACGTGGTCGTCGTCAATAAAGCGAACCTGTACTTTTTGCAGTACGCCGGCGATTTCGACAAACACATTGCGGGCACCGTTGATCAGGATATCGTTGATCTGATCATCCGCGAGCAGCGGCTCCAGGGGCCCAAAGCCGACCACTTCGTCGACCATCTCGCGCACCAGCATGGTCTGGTCGGCCGCCGCCAGAGGGACTCGGTGGCTGGCAACGTACTGATCCACAGACGACTGGATAAACCGTTGCAGCTGTGGCCGGTCTACGCGGTCAACCTCGATGCCTTCCTCATCCAGGCGCTCGATCACGTGGGTGTGAACGTTTTTCTTGAGGGCCTGGTAGTCGTCGTCAATACGGGTAGCCATAGACCGCTCTCTCAGCTTGCGACGCGTTTAAGGGTAAATTTTCGGGGTTCGGCATTACCGGCATAGTGCTTGCGCACGAAGCCGCCCAGGCTGCGGTGGTAACTGCTTTTGTAAAGCAAATGCGACATGGGCACACCGGCGTTGATGGAATCCAGGCGGTAGCGCCACTCCAGTGGCAAGGTCAGATCGCAACGGCGCTCGATGGTCTTCTCGATATCCGCCAGCGACAGGCTGGCACGTTTTTCGTAGCCGTCGACCACCACCAGCACCTTACAGTCTTCCGAGAGCCATTCGGCCATATCGCCAAGCAGTGTTTTGGAGGCCTGCACCTGATCCACTGCCGGGTGGATCACATTAATTACCCGGCTGAGGTTGGCCCCGATGGCTCGCAGCCAGTCATGTGTGTGGGCGGCATCTACCCGGATAACCAGGTGATCAAACAGGCCCGCCAGCTGGGTGACGGCGATGTACAGATCCGCCGCGGAGTCGCCCTGCAGCAATTCCGGGCCAACCTGGCCCGACAGCAACCGCAGGCCGGGCAGATATTCTTCCAGCGCCGTATCGATAAACGCACGGTCGATGCTCTCGCCCTGGGTGATCAGCTCGTCCATGGTCAGGCGGCTGAGGTTGTCAAAATAG
>NZ_JACUUB010000155.1 GCF_014859525.1 Marinobacter sp. | reverse complement strand
TCGAACTGGCCGTAGATGTCTGCCTGCACCTGATCAAAGTTCTTGTCTTTGCGGCGCTTGGCAAACTCGGTGCCCAGGATTTCTTCCCAGTTCGGGCCCCATTCGATTTTCTTCATGCGCTCGCCAGAGATCAGCGACCGGGGCCGGGCGACCGGCTGGTGCTTCACATCACCGGCGGTGTGCAGGTGCTGGTAGTCGAAGTCGAATGGCTCGTAATAGTCGTCGATTTCCGGCAGGTCCGGGTTGGCAAAGATGTTTGCCAATACCCGGAACTTACCGCCGATGCGGGGGCGGATCTTGCCGGAGCTGTCGCGCATCCAGCCGCCCTTCCACTTGTCCTGGTTCTCCCACTCTTTCGGGTAGCCGATGCCAGGCTTGGTTTCGACGTTGTTGAACCAGGCGTATTCCATGCCTTCACGGCTTGTCCAGACGTTTTTGCAGGTGACGGAACAGGTGTGGCAACCAATGCACTTGTCCAGGTTCAGTACCATGCCGACTTGGGAACGGATTTTCATTTTACAGCCTCCTGAGCATAGTCATTGCCTTCACCGTCGAGCCAGTCCACGTTCTTCATCTTGCGAACCACCACAAACTCGTCCCGGTTGGAACCTACGGTGCCGTAGTAGTTGAAGCCGTATGAGTACTGGGCATAACCGCCGATCATATGGGTCGGTTTCGGGCAGATCCGCGTAACCGAGTTGTGGATACCGCCGCGAGTGCCGGTGATTTCAGAGCCCGGTACGTTCACGTTGCGTTCCTGGGCGTGGTACATCATCACCATGCCGGGCATGACCCGCTGGCTGACGACAGCACGCGCCGCGATAGAGCCGTTGCTGTTGAACACCTCGATCCAGTCGTTGTCTTCCACCCCGATCTCTTTGGCGTCGTCTTCACTGAGCCAGATGATCGGGCCGCCGCGAGACAAGGTCAGCATTATCAGGTTGTCGCTGTAGGTGCTGTGGATACCCCACTTCTGGTGCGGCGTCAGGAAGTTCAGCGCCTTCTCCGGGTTGCCGTTCGACTTCTTGCCCAGCATCGGAGCGACGGCCTTGGTGTTGATCGGCGGGCGATACACCAGCAGGCTCTCGCCGAAGGCGCGCATCCAGGCGTGATCCTGATAGAACTGCTGCCGACCGGTCAGGGTGCGCCAGGGGATCAGCTCATGCACGTTGGTGTAGCCGGCGTTGTAGGACACGTGCTCGTCTTCCAGGCCAGACCAGGTCGGGCTGGAGATGATCTTGCGTGGCTGCGCCACGATGTCCCGGAAGCGGATCTTTTCCTCTTCCTTGTTCTTCGCCAGATGGGTGTGGTCCAGGCCGGTCATTTCGGACAGCGCCGCCCAGGCTTTCACCGCCACCTGACCGTTGGTTTCCGGAGCCAGGGTCAGAATCACCTCCGCCGCATCGATGGCCGATTCAATCTTCGGCCTGCCGGCGTTGGCGCCTTCCAGGTGGGTGTAGTTCAGCTCTTTCAGGAAGTTGACTTCCTTCTCGGTGTTCCAGCTGATGCCCTTGCCACCGTTGCCCAGCTTGTCCAGCAGCGGGCCAAGCGAGGTAAAGCGGGCGTAGGTGTTCGGGTAGTCGCGCTCAACGGTAATAAAGCTCGGCGCGGTCTTGCCCGGGATCAGATCGCATTCGCCCTTTTTCCAGTCCTTCACATCGAACGGCTGGCCCAGTTCGGCTGGCGCATCGTGCAGCAGCGGCAGGGTAACTACGTCTTTCTCGACACCCAGGTGACCCTCGGAGGCCCTGGAGAAAGCCTTGGCGATGCCCTTGTAGATTTCCCAGTCACTGCGCGCTTCCCAGGCCGGATCGGTGGCGGCGGTCAGCGGGTGGATGAACGGGTGCATGTCTGAGGTGTTCAGGTCGTTCTTCTCGTACCAGGTGGCCGTCGGCAGCACGATGTCGGAATACAGACAGGTGGTAGACATGCGGAAGTCCAGGGTGACCAGCAGGTCGAGCTTTCCTTCCGGCGCCTCATCGTGCCACTTCACTTCCTGTGGTTTGACGCCGCCCTCGTGGCCAAGGTCTTTGCCCTGCAAGCCGTTTTTGGTGCCCAGCAGATACTTGAGCATGTACTCATGGCCCTTACCTGAGGAGCCCAGCAGGTTGGAACGCCAGATGAACAGGTTGCGCGGGCAGTTTTCCGGCGCTTCCGGGTCTTCACTGGCGAATGCCAGGGAGCCATCTTTCATCGACTTGGCCACATAATCGGAGACTTCCATACCGGCCTTCTCTGCTTCGGCCGCAATGCCCAGCGGGTTGCGGTTCAGCTGAGGCGCAGACGGCAACCAGCCCATGCGCTCGGCACGTACGTTGTAGTCGATCAGGCTGCCACCGAACTTGGACTTGTCGGCCAGCGGCGACAAGATTTCGTCCACGCCCAGTTTCTCGTAGCGCCACTGGCCGGAGTGAGCGTAGAAGAAGGAGGTCGAGTTCATGTGACGTGGCGGGCGCTGCCAGTCCAGGCCGAAGGCCAGCGGCTGCCAGCCGGTTTGCGGGCGCAGTTTTTCCTGGCCAACGTAGTGGGCCCAGCCACCACCGCTCTGGCCGACACAGCCACACATGATCAACATGTTGATCAAGCCACGGTAATTCATGTCCATGTGGTACCAGTGGTTCATACCGGCACCAACGATGACCATGGAACGGCCCTTGGTCTTGTCGGCGTTATCCGCAAACTCACGGG
>NZ_JACUUB010000154.1 GCF_014859525.1 Marinobacter sp. | reverse complement strand
CCCAGGGGAATCTTACTTTGACTCTTCCGTACTGGTCGCAGTGGATCTCTTCACCGTCCGGGCCGGTGACGATGGCCATCTGGGGGCCGTCCATCATGGGTTTGTGTTCACACACTGGCCGCCAGGTTTTATCGGCCGGGATGGCGGTGAAGTCGTTGTGGTAGCTGGTGGGTTCGCTGCCACCCTCTTCTTCCATGGCCTGAGGCTGTTTGCCGGTGTGGGTGATGGCGGTCAGCAGCCATTCCCGGTTCAGGCTCTGGCTGTCGTGTTTCTGCAGTTCGACTTTGGCACCCACGGTGAAGTCGGGGCGATTGCTTTCGCCCTTGGCGAGGCTGGCGTCGTTTCTGAGCGCGTCCAGTCTGGCCTGGGTGAACGGCTGGCCACTGGCGTCGGCCTTGTAGCGGCCGGGGTAGTCGTAGTGCTGGTAGTCTTCACGGTGACTGATGTCGCCCGCGCTGTGTTCGTGCATCAAGGCGTAGGCGGGGTTTTTGAAGGTGTAGTCCTTCATGGCGACCGAGGCGGCTTTGATGCGTTCCTCGTAGGCGAAGCGGAACACGCAGGCCTGTTTGGTACTGCCGCCGGCCTGGGTGTTGCAGGGGACCGGGTCCAGTTTGGGGGCGTCGCCGTGGTGGTCAGCGATGATCAGGACCGGCTGTTCGTTGCCATCCACGCTGCCGTGCTGGTAGCGGTAGTGCCAGCCTTCTTCGGCGGCCAGGCGTTCAATGAACTGCAGGTCGCTTTCCCGATGCTGGACGCAGTATTCCCGCTCTTCGGGTGGGCGCTTGAAGTCAAAGACCGTATCAATGATGCCCCGTTCTTCGAGCAGGGTGCGCACGATGGCGTCGGTACTCTGGGTCTGGAAGATGCGGCTGTTGTGCATCAGGCCCAGGCGCCAGGCCGGGGGCTGGATGACCACTTCATAGGCGGTGCGGCGGTGGCCGGTGTTGCCGCGGACGAATTCGTTCACCACGCCGGTGAAGCGTCGCACCGGCTGGCCGTCTTGCCAGACCACCAGGTCCACTGGCTGCTCCAGAATATCCGCCGCCTGCACGTCCGGGTCGGTACTGGCCAGATGCAAACGGCCCTGAAACAGCTGGGAGAGGCTTTCGGTCAACGCGAAGCCGACAACAACGAAGTGATCTGAGGGGAATTCGCCTACACGGGCGGTGAACTGCAATCCGCTTGCCTGGGGCATGACTTCGGTCCCTGAAGATTGGTGGTATATGGCTGACTCATCCTGAGCGGAGCCGATTATAACCACCCATCTCCAGATTACAAACCAACCACTCCACATTTTCGGGTCAGACCCGCGGACATTTCGCCCCACCAAATGTCCGCGGGTCTGACCCCGATTTTAGTTAGAGAGCCAGACGCTTTGGTAGGGTTTGAGGGTGAGCACACCGGCCAGGTTGTCGATGGCCAGGCCAGAGATCAGGTCGGTCCAGCGGTCGGTGCCGATGAGGTTGATGTCGGTGAGGGCCACTTGCTGCACTTCGTCGCTGATGTTGTGGATGCAGAAGATGGATTGCTCCCGGCGCGTGCTCTGGCGCCAGAAGCCGAACAGTTGCAGGCCCAGGTGCAGGGTGAACTGGGTGGCATTGGGGTGGAACGCGGGTTGGGCGCGGCGGATGGCGATCAGGCGTTTGAGTTCAGTGAAAGCTTTGCTGTGGTGGCTGAGCGGGTCCGCCAGGGTTGTCTCCAGCGCATCCAGCTGCCACTGGCCACGATTGATGGAGCGGAAGCGGCCGGTGTGCTCTACACGGGCGTGGTCGTTTTCGGTGGCCAGCAGGCTGTGAATGTAGAACGCGGGAATGCCTTCCAGTGCCAGCATGATGGTGTGGGCGCACAGGAATCTCTGTAACTGCCAGTGGTCTGCGCCAGCCTCGGCGGTGCCTTTGAGGGCATCCCACAGAGCGATGTTCATTTCATAGGGCTGGTCCCGGCCATCGGCGGTGCGCCGGTACGATACTTTACCGCCGAAAGATTCCATGGTGTTGATCAGCCGCTGTTTCTCCTCCTCGTCTAACAGGCTGTCAGTAGGTCGCAGACCAACGCCATCGTGGGAGGCGATGAAGTTCAAATAGGTGGTGCCCATCTGTGCTGGCGGCATGCTCATCAGCCAGGTTTTCAGGTGGCGGCAGTTGCCGGTGACCAGGGTATTGATCAGCAAGGGCGGCAGCGAGAAGTTGTAGATAGCGTGGGCTTCGTTGGCGTTGCCGAAGTAAGTCAGGTTCTCCCGGTTGGGCACGTTGGTTTCGGTGATCACCACGGCATGCGGCGTGTGATGCTCAATCAGCAGGCGCAGAATCTTGATCAGCTCGTGGGTCTGCTGCAGGTGGATACAGGGCGTACCCGGTTCTTTCCACAGAAACGCCACCGCATCCAGCCGGAAGATCGTTACTCCGCGCGCCAGGTAATAATGAATGATGCGGGCAAACTCGATCAGCACTTCCGGGTTGGCGAAGTTCAGGTCTACCTGGTCTTCACTGAACGTGCACCACACGTGGCGCTCGCCATCGTCGGTCTGCACCGGGGTCAGCAAGGGTGAGGTCCGGGGCCGCACCACCAGACTCAGATCGTCTTTGGGGTTGCCCTCAAAAAAGTAGTCCTTCCCCGGCCCCACCCGCTTGCGAAAGTTCTCAAACCAGCGGCTACGGGCCGACATGTGGTTGATCACCAGGTCCGCCATCAGCTTGTAGTCCCCGGCGATGGCTTCAATATCTTCCCAGCCACCGTGAGACTCATTTACCGCCAGGTAATCCATCACCGAAAAGCCGTCGTCCGAGCTGTAA
>NZ_JACUUB010000060.1 GCF_014859525.1 Marinobacter sp. | reverse complement strand
TACTTCATCCAGTACGCTACCTTTGGACTTGCCGAAAACTCATCATAGAACAGTGCAATCGTACCTACAACGAAGGTAGCTCTCCTGTTGTGACGCTTAAACGCTTAGAATAGTATTCACTTCTGTGAACCGCCGCGTTGCGCCGCCGTCCTCGTGAATCGAAATAGGCAAATCATGTTTTTAGACAGTTTTTATTCCGTCCAAGGTGGACGAATCGTTATCACTGCACCCCAGGCTAGCCATTTTGCGAAGGAAGTGGCCGGCGACTTCAACCCGATCCATGATCCGGATGCTCGCCGCTTTTGCGTACCCGGCGATCTTTTGTTTGCTATTGTTCTGGCACGCTTAGGCCTGTCAGAATCCATGACATTCGAATTTCGCAACCTGCTTGGTGCTGAAATACCGCTTGAATTACGAGAAGGCGCCGACGGCCACATAGACGTTTGCGACGATGCCGGCAAGGTGTACCTGGAAGTGCATCGCAGCGGTGCACAGACTCGCGACGAAACCGTTATCGAAGAACTCATCCGTTGTTACGTTGCAGCTTCGGGCAAGAACTTCCCTCACACACTGAAGCCGTTGATGGAGTCCAGGGGCGTCATGTTCAACCCCGACCGCCCGATGGTGATGTACGAAAGCATGAGCCTGAAACTCAACGACCTGGACAACCCGGAGCCGGATCTTGAGCTGAGCAATGCCGAGCTGGATATCGTCGGCAAGCGTGGCAATGTAACTCTGGAATACCACCTGATGTCTGCCGGAAATGCCGTCGGTGAAATTGCCAAACGTCTACTGTTAGGCAGTCTTCGCGAGTATTGCCCCGACGCAATGGCGGGTATAGTCGAGGAATTTTACCGCCTAAAGGCAAGAGGCACTCGACTGGGCATGGACGAGGCCGGCTCCTGACTGGGGCCTGCGTCTAAACGTCAAGGCGACTGGCTCTTTCGCCTTGACGCGGAAAGTCTTTCGAGTTTTCAAGCAATCCTGCACGCCTTCCCTTCTGCTTTTTATGCAATGTATCCAATCCGTCGCTAACCTGTTGGTGAAGGGTCTGAGCCAGCTCGCGAGAGCTAGTACTGGCGGCAACAGCCAGAGCTGGATGGAACATCACATCCACTCTCACCGAGGGTTTTCTCAGTAGACGGACCAAGTGCGCGACGAACTCGTCGTCACCCACAAAAGGCACCAGATGATCGGGTTGCCCGTCCCGGTGGTACGCAATCGTTATCGCCTGCACCGGACACCGGGCCGCGATCGCTGCGCCTAGCAGGCGCGAGTGAAACGGCCGGACGCTGTCGCCAACGGTCGTGGTTCCTTCAGGAAACACCAGCACGCTGCCTCCCGCTTCAAGGGTCGAGACCAAGGCTTGACGCACCGCAGCGAAATCACCAGCACCACGTTTTACAAAAATGGTACCAACCTCACGCGCAATCCAACCAATCAATGGCCATGAAGCGACCTCACGTTTGGAAAGGAATCGCAAAGGAAAACCAGCAGCCAATATCGGTATATCGGTCCAGGAAACGTGATTGCACACGCGCAATGCCGAGCCTTCCATTGCCAAGCCGTGGGTCTGGATGCGCATACCCAGTAGTCGACACAAGACCGCGCAATACGCATTCACCAGGTTGGTCCGATCGATTTTTTGCATACTGCAAAGTTCAAAGGCCCGCAACATCACAAGGGTTATTACGCTGAGCAACACAAACCCTACAAACGCACTCAGGCGCATGAATAACCGAAGACTCTCAGCAATACACGTCATCTTGCTCAAGCGGATCTGGCCCCAAGGTTGTAACGCCGCGCATAACGGGCTGCCAGTCTATCCACACTCAACAGCACCAGTAAGTCTGCGCAACGGAATGCGGGATCCCAGCAAGGCTCACCACACACCTCTGCACCCAGGCGCATATAACTGCGGATCAGCGGAGGAATCGCCACCTTGTCTGTTTGTGCTCGATGACTCGCAAGGTGCGGCAAAGTGCGCCGTGGTGTTACCCTGAAGACCTCTGCCGCCAGGTGCTCCTGCTGAACCTGCTGTGCAACGCACCAAGCTTTGTAGCCGCCATCAAGCATGCTGATACTGGCGCAGCCCAGAAGATAGTCTATGCCTTCTTTGACTAAATATTGTGCCACTTCGGACCATAGCATGCTCAGTGCAGCGCCCGAGCGGCAATCACTGCGGATGCAGGTCCGTCCCAGTTCCGCAAACACCCCGGGGTTTCGTTTCAGGCGATCGAGATCGAACTCGTCTTCCGAATAGAAGCCACCGATTCTGGCTGCGACTTCACCATGAAGCAGGCGTGAGGTTGCAACCACTTCACCGCTTTGGTCTAGGACCACGAAATGTTCACACCAGGCGTCAAATCTATCCTGGTCAATATCGTTATCCGGTTCAAGCTCAGCGCCGTATTCGCTTGTGAAGACTTGATACCTTAGCCGCTGAGCTGCGACGATCTGGGCCGGTTCCGTTGCCACACAGGAGGTAAACTTCCGCCCCTTGCTAGCTGCTGTGGAGTGACTTTGCATAGGCTAATCCCGTTGACTGGCTGATTCGTTGCCGCCGCTGATCTTCAGCAGACCGGTCTAATCAGAAGGTAAGTCGACGGCATTGCACTTAGATGAAGAGTTTGCGACGAATCAATGACAGCTCAGTCGGCGCCAGCCTTGACCAGCACCACGCTCGCGCCATTACAGGTTCTCACCCTTGTTGTACCAGTGCATTCTGGCAGCGGCCCTTAACCATTCGTCTTCTGACTTGGTGGGCAGCCAATGATCGTAATTCGCACTGGCATTGAGCAGAAAATCCATAAGGATCAGATGGCTGCGCAGAACGCGATGATGGCGATGAGTCACCAGCGGGTTGAAAAGACCCTCCCGGCTAAAAAGCTGGCGGGGGCGCTTACGCAACCAACGCCACGAGCCCATCTCAAGGGTAAGCGGCAACCAGGGCGCACTGGCCTCTCGATTGTGGCGCTTATAAAAATAGTCCCAGAGGTCACCATGGGTAACATAGTGCTCTGATTGCGGCTCGAACTGATAGTCATGATGGGGGTAAGCTTGCTGCCACAGCAACTTCAGCGCCATAACCGACGAGATATTACGCATTGGACGGCGCCGGTAAGCGTAGGGAAACCAGATCTGATCGCGCCAGCCGAAACCGGAGTGGCAATCGAGCGATACACTGAACGGGCGTCCCGGCAACACCTCTTCGATGATATTCTGCAAGGCCAGATTTTCCGGCTCCATCTCTTGATCGGATTTGCCTCTATACCATGGGAGCAAAGGCGATATGCGCTGCCCGCCCACCAAAAACATGCTCTGGCTTTGGGCAGAAATGGGCGCATTGCGCATGAGGTCCACGCCAGCGGGGTTGCTGCGTCGGTTGAGAAACATGCCGCCGGGATTGAGTATCGGCACAACCACCAGACGGACGTGTTGCAGCAATTCAGACAGATGTTCGTCCCAGCACAGCCTGTTCGACAAGTTACGAAGCCATGCCAGAACCACCTGGGTGCCGATACGCTCCAGCCCGTGCACGCCACCCAGCAGCAACATCGCTGGTCGGTCCGCCGGAGCATTGCCTACATCGACACGGTAAATTGGGAGTTCAAGTGAGCCCACCGAAATACTCGCGCTCACCTGCGCAGAAAACTGTGCCGGCGACTCAGCAAGGATACGCTCCAGCTCAATCAGTTCGGGCAACCGTCGCCGCAACATGCGTCGCTGCTTTTCATCACGCAGACTCTGCTGTTCTGGAATTACCTTGATATGAGTCAGGTCGCTCAGCTCAGTCATTGATTCTATCTCTGCTAAATGTGTCAAAAATAGCGGAGCAAAGTGAAACCAATGTGTCATTTTTACTACGGGTGCATGTCAAGCGCGAGGTGCAGCGCTTCTTAAACGATCCAGCAACCTGAGGTTACCCGATTACGACCGTTTTGATGGACCTAGAGGCAGATAGCTGAACGGCTCAGTCATGCCGCATGCGCCGAGCCTAAAAAGGCCACGATAGAGAGTTTTACTTTATGGCAGGTAGCGATAAATAAAGATGTTGATATGTATTAGGCTGGGACAACAGGGATATAGTTTCTGGTAAATCTAGCCGTCAGTATGGTCAGAGTTAACATTGATAACGGTAGTTACAGGTAAAAATGGAGGCGCGGGTCGGAATCGAACCGGCGTACACGGAGTTGCAGTCCGCTGCATAACCACTCTGCCACCGCGCCGGGTAAGCCTGGATCTTGGCTTTTGCTCTCAGGAGGCATTGAGAGACTTGGAAATGGAGCGGGAAACGAGACTCGAACTCGCGACCCCAACCTTGGCAAGGTTGTGCTCTACCAACTGAGCTATTCCCGCTCTACGTTCAGAGGCATTGCCTCGTCAACGGATGCGTATTCTACGGATTCCGCCCGAGGCGTCAACACCTTTTTTCAAGTTTCTGTTTTTACGGCAATTGTGCATAAAGTTTAGCCACTCTCATCAAACGTCAGCGCAACCTGTCGGTGCGGACAATACTTGAATTCAACCTATTAAAACCGAGGCGCTCGACCGGGTGCTCAGCCATAAGCGGTTGGGCCATACCTGCGAAAGTTACTGGCAGATGAAGGCCAGAATCTTTAAGCTGAGCGGGAACCTTACAGTATGATGGGCAGGGGTAAACTCTTTCTGTGGCGACCTATTCGGAGCTTTCTTCCAAGTATTCCAACGAGCGTGGCATCGTTGAGCACAATGGCAGCGCCCTGGTCGTTTCTGGCAACTGGACTCTACCCTATTATGCGTCGATCAAGCGGCAGGTTTCAGACCTTCACGGTAAACATTCCGGTGCCGTTAAACTGGACCTTAACCAGCTAGACCGCGTTGATACCGCCGGCGCCGCACTGATTGTCAAGTTGGTTGGTGCTGAGGCGCTACTCGCAGCGCTGGACTCCGACGTCCTCGCCGAAGAGCAGCTGCAGCTACTGAAAGCGGTTGCCCAGGCCATGACCCAGGGCACTTACCAACCACCCAGCATCAACCCCGTGCGACAGTTTCTGGCACAGATCGGTCAGAAGGTCACAGCGATTGCACGTCTGGTGTGGATATTGGCGGGATTTATTGGCCAAACTCTGGCGACTCTGTTTTATATTCTTCCTCGCCCCAGGCGCTGGCGCTTCACCCCCTTTGTTGCAGCCGTTCATGATACTGGCCTGAACGCACTTCCCATTGTTGCCCTGCTGACATTCCTGGTGGGTGCCGTAGTCGCTTTCCTGGGTGCGACCGTGCTTGATGACTTTGGTGCCACCATTTACACCGTTAATCTGGTCGCTTTTTCCTTTCTCAGGGAATTTGGCGTGCTTTTAGCAGCTATTTTGTTGGCGGGCCGAACCGCCAGTTCGTTCACCGCTCAGATCGGCTCGATGAAGGTGAATGAAGAGCTCGACGCTATTCGCACTCTTGGCCTGAACCCTGTCGAACTCTTAGTAGTGCCACGTGTGCTCGCCATGATGCTCAGTCTGCCCGTATTGACCTTTGTCGGGATGATATCGGGAATGGTCGGCGGTGCCATGGTCTGCGCCCTGGTATTGGACATTCCCCTCACTCAGTTCATGGCCATTGTGGAGCGGGACATCGCCCTCAAGCATTTTCTGGTGGGAATCGGTAAGGCACCCGTGTTTGCCTTCCTGATTGCCGTTATTGGTTGCCTTGAGGGCTTCAAAGTCGCCGGCAGTGCCCAGTCCGTAGGCGAACACACCACATCCAGCGTTGTTCAGTCTATCTTTATGGTTATCCTACTGGATTCCATTGCTGCTTTGTTTTTTATGGAAATGGGCTGGTAACGCATGAAAGCAAGCCGACAGAGCCAACATTCATCAACCTCGCCCATTATTCAAGTCAGGGGCTTATGTAACCAATTTGGCAGCCTTGTGATACATGAGGATCTGGACCTGGATTTGTTCCCTGGCGAGATCCTCGGCGTGGTGGGCGGCTCAGGCACCGGCAAATCCGTTCTCCTACGAAGCATCGTGGGATTACAAGCGCCCTCTTCTGGCCATATTCAAGTGTTCGGCGTTGATCTCACTGAGCTTTCCGAGCCGGAACGGTCGGTCTATGAACAGCGATTCGGTGTATTGTTTCAAGGCGGCGCACTGTTTACCTCGCTCACACTCGAACAGAATATATCCTTGCCATTAATTGAGCACGCGAAGCTGAGCCGACCGGATGCTATTGAATTGGCCAGAATGAAGCTGGCGTTGACAGGTCTTCCGCCCGAGGCTGCGGTAAAATTTCCGGCAGAATTATCCGGAGGCATGGTTAAGCGCGCCGCCTTGGCAAGGGCACTGGCGCTAGACCCTGAAATTCTGTTTCTTGATGAGCCCACAGCCGGGCTCGACCCCATTGGCGCTGCTGCTTTTGATGAACTGATCGTGACATTAAGCAACGCCCTCGGCCTGACCGTATTTCTTGTGACCCACGATCTGGATACCCTTTACGCCAGTTGCGATCGAGTTGCGGTCTTGTCCCAGAAAAAGGTCCTGGTGGCGGATACGCTCGAGCACGTTGCTGAAACCAACGACGATTGGATCAAGCAGTATTTTCACGGTCCAAGGGGTCGGGCAGCCATTGCTGCCAAACATAGGTTGACCGGACAGGAGTCCCATTAATGGAGCCAAAGGCCCACCACGTTATTATCGGACTGTTCACCCTGGTGGCAGTTGCCGCCGCCCTGGTGTTCGCGCTCTGGCTTGGCAAGTCGTCCAACGATCGGGAGTGGGCCTATTATCAGATCGGTTTTGACCACCCGGTCGGCGGTCTTTCCCGCGGGAATCCGGTGCTGTACAGCGGAGTGCCGGTTGGCGACGTACTTGAACTCTCTCTGGCTCCGGATAACCCCGCTCACGTCCAAGCTTTGGTGCGTGTCGACAAGGACATCCCAGTGCGGGAAAACACTCGTGCAGAACTGGTGCTGGCAAACATCACGGGCAGCATGAGCATTCAGTTTACCGGCGGCACAACCGACAGTCCTGTGTTACAGGGCGACAGGGATGACCCGCCGCTCATCACCGCCAATCGGTCTGCCTTTTCTAACCTGTTGAACAATGGCGAGGCCATGCTCTCCAGCGCGGAACAATTACTGGCCAGCATGGGCCACCTTCTCGCCTCGGAAAATATCGATAATGTAACCGCTATTCTGGACAATACCCGACAAGCCACCGAGGCGCTGCTTGCTAACCGTGATGAACTCCTCGCTCTGATGGAGCAGTTTGATACCGCTGCCATTCGCGCCGAGGAAGCGGCCATCAAGGTCTCTGAAACCTCGGATCTCGCCAGCGTTGTCCTGGTGGATGAGATATCGCCAGTGCTGGCGGCGATGAGTCAGGCATTAACCACCATCCAGCCCACACTTGGCCGCCTGGACAAGCTGACTGAAGATAACGAAAACGCTTTAGATATCGGCCTGCAGGGCCTTGGGGAAATCACGCCCGTACTCCGTGAAATGCGAAACACTTTGCGCACCCTGAATTCGTTTACCCGTCGGCTGGAAGAAGACCCAATGGGCACGCTTCGGGGTGGACCTACTATCCAAGAGGTTGAACAATGACAGCCGGGATCGCACGACTCGCTATTTTAACCGCTTCAATCACCCTGACCGCATGCACGGTTTTTCCGACACCAGAGCCGCCAAGAGTCATGGATTTGGCGCCCAGCGCCGATCAGGCCAAACTTAACCCGGCCAAGCAGGTGTCTTTGAGAATTGACACACCGCTGGCCTCTCATCCTCTGGACAGCTCCCGTATTTTGCTGAAACCTTCACCCTATGAGTTTCAGGCTGTGCCGGGTGTTCGCTGGCGCGACAGCATGCCGGTTGTATTGCGGGATCACCTGATACAAAGCTATCGAAAGAGCGGTGCGTTCAAAAAGATCGTCACCGACACCAGCCCCGCAACCACAACGCACACGCTGATTTCGGAGCTGACGGCATTTCACGCAGAAAACAGATCCGACGGCGCTTTTGTGGTGATTGATCTACATACAGAAGTGATGAACAACCGATCGAGGCACACTCTGTGCGCAGACAGTCACAGGCTGGAATTGAAGGCAGAGAGCGCCGTCATTGAGGATCTGGTCGTCACCTTCAGCGAAGGCGCTCAGGCACTTTCAGCAAGCACCAACCGCTGGGTTTTTGACTGCCTGGGCGACGACAAACGCCTTTAGCCGCTCAACCCATCACGCTTCATCGGCAGGAAACAGGTCTGGCCAAGCCGCTTTCAGGTACAGGAACATTGACCACAAGGTGAGCACCGCAGCCACATAGAGCAGACCAACCGACACGTAGGCCAGAAGCTCACCTGGCGGAAACGCCAGCAAGCCAATAATCGCGACCATCTGAGCGGTGGTTTTGATCTTTCCGATGTAGGAAACCGCAACACTCGCCCGGCTGCCTATCTCCGCCATCCACTCTCGCAACGCCGAGATGACGATTTCACGACCGATAATAATCGTGGCCGGAATCGTCAGCAGGACCGCAGCGTGCTCCTGGATCAGAACGGCCAGGGCAACCGCCACCATTAACTTATCGGCTACCGGGTCCAGAAAGGCACCAAACGGTGTGCTCTGATCCAGCTTGCGAGCCAGATAACCGTCCAGCCAATCAGTGATCGCCGCCAGCGTAAAAATGCCGGCACTGACCATGTAACTCCATTGCACCGGGAGGTAGAAAATAACCACAAACACCGGAATCATCACAATGCGAGACATGGTCAAAACGTTGGGTAAATTCATGGTCTTCCTATTCATCGTGCAATGCTGCGTAGATGGATTCTGCAAGAGCTTTACTAATGCCCTGCACCTTAATCATTTCATCCACACTGGCTTTGCGGATTTCCTGTATGCCACCAAAATACCGAATAAGCTCTCGGCGCCGCTTGGGGCCAACCCCCTCGATACCCTCAAGGGTCGATTGCCGGCGCTTTTTGTCGCGGCGAGCCCGGTGCCCGGTGATGGCGAAACGATGGGATTCGTCCCTGATATGCTGAATAAGGTGCAGCGCGGGTGAATCTGCCGGTACCCGGAATACATCACCCGTCATGGCATCGATCAGTTGCTCCATGCCGGCACGGCGCGTTACGCCCTTTGCCACCCCGATCAGAGGAATATCAGAAATCCCTAGCTCATCAAACACTTCACGGGCAATGTTCAGCTGCCCTTTACCACCGTCGATCAACACAAGCTGTGGTCGCTTGCCCTCTCCGTTAACCAATCGTCGATAGCGACGGGTCAAAACCTGGCGCATGGCAGCGTAGTCATCGCCGGCGGTAATCCCCTCAATGTTGTACAGACGGTAATCGCTTTTCAGAGGCCCATTCTCGTCGAAAACCACACAAGATGCGACGGTATTTTCCCCGTGGCTGTGGCTGATATCAAAACACTCCATGCGGGCCGGGGTTTCTGCCAACTCCAGTAGGTCTCTGAGCGCCAGCAGACGCCGAAACACAGTTTCTTTACTGGCCAGGTGGGTCAGCAGCGTTTGCTGAGCATTCGTCATGGCCAACTCAAGCCAGCGGCGGCGCTCTCCGCGCACATTGCCACGGATGCGGGTATCACGACTAGCCGCTTCGCTCAAAGCCTGCGCCAACAGTTCCTCACCGTCTACCGGAACCGGCACCAGGATATCCCGTGGAATTTCCCGCCGGGTGTCACCGCCAAAATAGTATTGCCCTAAAAAAGCCGCCAGCAATTCCCCTTCAGACTGCTCCAGCGAGAACCGGGGGAAATAGTCCTTGGTGCCCAACACTCGGCCACCCCGAACAATAATCACCACTACGCACACCACGCCGGCCTCCTGAGCAATGGCGATAACATCGGCATCGCCACCCTCACCGTCCACCGACTGCTGCTCTTGAACATGGCGCAAGTGATTAATCTGATCCCGATAAGCGGCCGCTTTTTCAAACTGCAGTTCTTTAGACGCAGCCTCCATCGTATTCATCAGGTCTTGCAGGATGGCCGGGTTCTTCCCTTCCAGAAACATGGTGGCGTGACGGATATCCTGTTGATACTCCTCGGGGCTTATGTACTCTACGCAAGGAGCGGTGCAACGATTAATCTGATACTGAAGGCAAGGACGATTTCTATTTCTGAAATAGCTTTCATTACAAGATCTTATACGGAAAATCTTTTGTAAAATATTAAGACTTTCCTTAACCGCGCCAGAGCTCGGAAACGGTCCGAACCAAGTACCGCCGCCTTTTTTGGTGCGGCCCCGGCGAAAGGTCAGTGAAGGGTAATCGCTGTGTGAGGACAAGTAGATGTAAGGGTACGACTTGTCGTCACGCAACAGGATGTTATAGGGCGGCCGCAATGACTTGATCAGATTTTGTTCCAGCAGGAGTGCTTCTGTCTCGCTGCCAGTGATGGTGACTTCGATGGCTTCGATTTTGCTGACCAGGGCCTCAGTTTTCGGGGCGAGGCCGGTCTTGCGGAAATAACTGCTGACGCGCTTTTTGAGGTTGCGGGCTTTACCCACATACAGAACGTTACCGCTGTCACCGAACATGCGATAGACACCGGGGCGCTCTGTCAGTTGCTTAAGGAAGTTTTTGCTGTCGAACTTCCCGTCGGTTTCCGGAGAGTCAGACCTTATCGGCATCCAGTAATCCAAGTCTAACCGCCATCAACGCCAGTTCTACGTCGCTGGAGATCTCCAGTTTCTCAAAGATTCGGTAGCGGTAACTGTTGACGGTTTTCGGGCTCAAGCACAGCTTGTCCGAGATGTCCTGCACCTTCTGACAATCCACCACCATCATGGCAATTTGCATTTCCCGCTCGGACAGGCGCTCGAACAGTGACAGTTCACCGTCTTCTTCGCGATCGCCACCCAACGTTTTCAGCGCCATCTTCTGGGCAATTTCCGGGCTTATATAGCGCTGACCGGCATGCGCCTTTCGAATCGCACGAACCATTTCCTGGATGTCAGCACCCTTGGTGATATACGCCGTAGCGCCGCTCTGCATCACCCGAGCCGGATAAGGATCGTCTGCACAGGCCGTGACCACAATAACGCGAATAGAGTCGTCAATCCGAAGGATGCGGCGAGTTGCTTCGAGGCCACCGATGCCCGGCATGCGGATATCCATCAGAACAATGTCTGGACGGTTCTGGCGAACGAACTCGATGGCGTCTTCACCCGAGGAGGCCTGGCCAAGCACTTCAATACCGGGATCATCCACCAACATGCGGGTAATACCTGAGCGTACCAGTTCGTGATCGTCTACAACGAGTACTCTGATCAAATTTCACCTCGCAGTCAGGTAGGGGGAAAACACGCCGATTGTAACGGTTACCGGGGCCCACGGGTAGGCGCTCCGGCCAACGACCTCAAATGGCCGTCACAAAAACATCCGGGCCTAGGCAGGGGCGCCCAAGCTGGCGGTGTTTTCAACCGGATCAAACCAGATCACGAGATCACCCCTGCGCACGGCAGCAAGCACACGAGCCCGCTCTGTCAGGGGATTTTCCGTATCATTCAAGCCGTGATAGCGAGTGCAGTATTCCTCGGCCAGCCCTTCAAGCTGGTCGTCGGCCAGCAGATCAAAGTCCACCACAAACATTTCCTGCCGCGGATCAACCTCTGGCTCTCGTTCTGCCTCATCGTTCATAACATCTCCAATCAGTCGCTGTATGTTACGGTTTTATGAGCAGGACAAGAACCCCCGTCATTGAAGACAGTTTTCAGCTTTCCGGTCAGCGTGTGCGGAATCCGGCGATCAGTTGACGCATGGATACCGATTCCTGGCGCAGCGCATCGCTGATCAGGCGGGTGCTCTCAACGTTCCCGGTCAGGGTTTCTGCGCTGATCGACAGGGCCTCGGCCCGGCGCCCTACCCGCCCCACCTCATCCCGCTGCAGGGTGACCGATGTCCGGATATTGTTACTGTGGTGCTCCAGCTCATCAAACTGGGACTTCAGCTGCACCAGGTGGGCTTTCAGTGCCAACAGATTACTCCTGTTCTGCTCGCCGGCCTCACGCATCTCCGATAGAAGATCGTCAACACTGCCAACACCGGTAACCAGATCCTGGACCCACTGACGAATGTTACGAGTGGACTCCGCCGTTCTCCGAGACAAGGTGCGCACCTCATCGGCAACCACGGCAAAGCCCCGCCCGTGCTCCCCTGCCCGTGCGGCCTCAATCGCCGCATTCAACGCCAGTAAATTGGTTTGCTCGGCGATGTCTGCAATTACCCCGATTACCTGTTCGATCTTACCGGTGGATTCGTTCAAGGCGTGTATCGAGTTCGAAACCCGGGAAATGACATCGACAGTATGCTCAGCGGCCTGTTCGCTGCTTTGTAAGCCATTCTGCACCTCACTGTTGGCCGATACTGCCTGATGCACCGTGACAGCCGACTGCTCGGTCGCCACCTCAATCCGCGAGGCCTGATCGGCGATGGCGGCCATAGAGGCGGTCACATCCGCCGTTTGCCCGCGCGTCGCTTCCGAGGCGCTCTGAAGCGCTTCGGCACCGCCATCCAGAGCGACAGAACGCTGGTCCAGGGCGTTGGCGGCTTGCTTTATATCACCAATAAACTCTTCGAACCGCCTGACCAACCCCTCCAAAGCACCGGCAACCCCGGCAACTTCATCCCTGCCTTTGAGCACCGGTATACGGGTAAGATCCGAGTTTTTCTCCATCGCAACGAGCTCGCGCTCCATGCCCTGCAACCGAACAATCACGGATTGGCGCAGCCAGAGCGTGATCACAACCACCACCACAAAAAAAGCCAGGGAGCCCGCCAGCAGGATCGATTGCTGGCGGGCCAGATAGTCCAGCAACTCATCGGCATCCGTGGAGACGATGTCCCTGCTGGTGGCCTAACGTTCCTTGATCGCCGACAGCATCGGCTCCAGTGCGGGAAACAGCTGAAAATCAACCACCTGCCCCACCCGGTAGTAACTCTTTTCCGCGATTCCCGATTCCATGTTGCTCATTAACGTCAACACCCGCTCATAGGACTGCGCGGTATCGTCAGCCCAGGAACGCAAACTGGCGCTGCCGCGAACCCGCTGCCATCGCTCCGGCAGGGACAAGCTCAGGTGGTCAAATTCGGCTTCGATTTCGTCCCAGAGCAACAATTGGGCTTTCACCTTGAACGCGAGATCCTGCAGCCGGCGGTGATCTTGCTCCAGATCGATCAACACCCAGGATTCATGAAGGTTCTGACGCACCAGGGTTTCGGATGCGCCCTCGGCTTTCAGGATGATCACCCAGGACAGCGCTGCCAGGCCAGCCACGGCGCCAAGGGAAAGCAGGGCGAAGAAGAATATTCGTGCACGTACGGTGGCCAGCATAACAACTCCAATTGGGACTCAGACCCGGGGAGAACATGCCTTGTTTATGACGCTTTTGTTGCGGCATTGGCATCAATATACCGACTCGCCGTTTTTGCCACCTTCAAATGACGCCCGCAATTGACTATCATCGCCGCTTTTAAACGTTTGGATGCTAATGAACAACACCGTCTTCCGGCTCACGCTCCCGATCCTGTTCGGCTACCTGCCCCTGGGCATGGCGTTTGGCGTGCTGTTTGCGACGCAACTGGATTATGCGTGGTGGGTAGCCCCATTGATGGGACTGGTGATCTATGCGGGTTCCGGGCAGATTCTGGCGGTCAGCTTGCTGGCCGCCCATGCCGGACTACTGGAAGTTGCCATCGCGATGTTTGTGCTGAATGCCCGGCATCTGTTCTACGGCCTCTCCCTGCTCGGGCAATTCCGAGGCGCTGGCTGGCGCAAAGGGTATCTTATTTTCGGCCTGACCGACGAAACCTATTCGCTGCTCACCAGCCGACCCCAGTCTGCAGACCGCCAGCATGAGCAGGACGTGGATTTCAGAATCACCGCGTTCAACCAGGTCTACTGGATTGTCGGCTGTGGCGCCGGCGGATTGCTGGGCGAACTGGTGGCGTTCAACAGTACCGGTATCGAGTTTGCGCTGGTGGCATTGTTTATTGTGCTGACGATTGAACAGATCAAAGCGCTGGGCAACGGATTTCCGCTCTGGGCCGGGGCGTTTTCAGCAGGCATTGCCATGGTGCTGGTGCCGGCAACCCACCAACTGATTACGGCGATCGCTATCGTCACTGCCGTACTGCTATTGCATTACAGAAGGCACCGGCAAGAACCGGCAGGGGTAAATCATGGCTGAGCCGTACTATCTGGCGGGATTTATTGCGGTGTCTGCCCTGGCAACCTTTGCCACGCGAGTGGTGCCCTTTCTGTTTTTCGAGCGCCATACCGAACATCCGCTGGTGCAGCACATCGGGCGGTATTTGCCGGCCGCCGTCATGGCCTTGCTGGCCATCATCTTTTTGCAACGTTCAGCAGACTGGAACGCCAGCCTGCCCGGCCTGGATGCGCTACTACCCG
Organism: Marinobacter sp.; assembly: GCF_014859525.1. Taxonomy (GTDB): domain Bacteria; phylum Pseudomonadota; class Gammaproteobacteria; order Pseudomonadales; family Oleiphilaceae; genus Marinobacter. The sequence goes on along the minus strand of NZ_JACUUB010000060.1, from coordinate 2,439 downwards.
GTTTACTGGTTGTGGTGATTCATCTCTGGCGCCGGAATGCCCTGCTATCTATCGCACTGGGCACCATCGCCTACATGACCATTCAACAAACTGGCTGGCTGCTCTGATCAGGCGCCGTCTTCAACATTCGCCACCAGCCTGGAGTCTTCCAGCGCGGCGGTACGGTGCTTTACCACACCCTTGTACTCCGGGCTTTCGATCATCTGCAGAAAGGCATTGACGGAGGGGTACCGGACCAGCAGCACCTGATCCCAGGATTCGTCAGGAGGCGCGATCAAGGAGCCCACAGAGCGCCCGGACCAGACAACCTCGGCACTGACAGACCGTACACACTCGGCCGCCTCTTTCATGTACCGTTCATAGGCGTCGCGGCCGGAACAGGTCGCACTCTCGTCCTTATAATCTGCCTGATCACGAAATCTCAAAAGATTTAGCATGACGACGGGCTGATTTTTGGGAGTTTCCTGCAATACTTTCCTTAACTCTTCCTGAGATGGATCGATGGTCGCCATGTGTGTCCTGTTGATCATTGGTAAAACGTTACGGTACACCTAATCCGTGTAACAAACAGTAAAGCAAAATTCCTGGCGATGCACCAGTTGCATGTCGTTCAGGCTACGGCACAGGGTCTTTAGCTTGCTAAATTGACCTTCATCAAGCGTCATTTTGCCAGTGCCGGCATAGTGGTATGAACGCAATAATGCCATCGCACATCTGGCACTGACTGAAAGGCGACTGACCGTGAATAAACTACCCGTAACGCTTGCTGCTTTGGGGCTCGCTGCGTGCTCCGGTCTGGCGCTGGCGGCGCCCATGGGAGACGCCAGCCGAGGCGCTGCCGCGGCCGGTGTCTGTGCCGCCTGCCACCAGGCGGATGGCAGCGGCATGAACATCGCCAGCGGCGAATCCTGGCCCAGACTGGCCGGGCTAGAGGCCGACTACATTGCGAAGCAACTGCACGACTACAAATCCGGTAGCCGAGTGAACGCCAGCATGATGCCGTTTGCCAACATGTTGAATGACCAGCAAATCGCCGACGTAGCCGCGCATTATACCAGCCTGCCGGCAACCCCGGGCAAGGGCGGTGAATCCGCAGACGAGGCCACCTTCAAACGAGGCCAACAGCTGGCCGAAAGGGGCGACTGGTCTGACTACATTGTTTCGTGCAAAAGCTGTCACGGCCCCGACAATCAGGGCGCCGGGGACATCTTCCCCGGCATTGCCGGCCAGCACGCCGGCTACATCGAAGCACAATTGAAATCCTGGAAAGCCGGCAACCGAAAAAATGATCCGCAGGACCTGATGGGGGCCATAGCCCGCCGGATGAGCGATGACGACATTCACGCCGTCGCGGCCTGGCTTGCCAACCAGAACCCTGCGGCCAACTAAAAGGATTCCTGCATCATGATTCGCACCCTAACTTTCGCGGCGCTGTCTGGAACCCTTCTGTTTTCAGGGAATGCTTCCGCAGTCGACGACAGAACCCAGCAGTACATCGATACCCTGGTCGAGCTGGGCTACCCGGCACCCAAGGACAACGAACTGGTTCATATCCCGCCGACCCTGGAGGATCTGGAAGAGGCCAAACTGCACCCGGAACTGAAACGGGTAATCCGTCGGGGCTACGACCTGTTCACCAACACCCAACAGCTACGGGGCGAGAACGTGTTCAACAATATGAACTGCTCCAGCTGCCACCTCGGTGAAGGCCGCCAGCCGTTCAGTGCACCGATCTGGCCGGCGGCAGTAGCACTGCCCAACTTCCGCCCGAAGAATGCTCACGTCAATAACCTGGAAGAGCGCATCGCGGGCTGCTTTACCTATTCCATGAACGGCATGCCGCCGGAATATGGCAGCGACAACATGCTCGCAATGACCGCCTACCATCAATGGCTGGCGAAAGGTGTTCCCATGTATCCGCAGCAGCCCCTATACGGCCGCGGCTACCCTGCCCCTGACCGGCCAGAGGAGCTGAGCTACGCCCGGGGTGAAGCCGCTTACCAGGAAAAATGCGCGGTTTGCCACGCAGATGATGGCGAAGGCCTCCGCCTGGGTGACCACACAGTATTTCCGGCCACCTGGGGCGACATGTCCAACAATTGGGGTGCCGGCATTGTTCGGGTATTCACGGCGGCTGGCTTTATCAAGAACAACATGCCGCTGGGCCAACCCAACAGCCTGAGTGATCAGGAAGCCTGGGACATCGCCTTATACATGAGCAGTCAGGAGCGCCCGCAAGATCCTCGCTACACCGGTGATGTCAAAGAAACGCTTGAACAGACGGGGCCCACCTTTCACAAGGACTCACTGTACGGCCAAACCAGAGAAACCGACAGTCATGTGTTGGGAGATCACCGCAACCTTGGTGAGAAGACGTTCCTGAAACCGGATACCGTCCGGCCACGGACCTTTGAATAACCCGGGTAGCACCGGGTTCCA